>CANRLU010000085.1 GCA_947631535.1 uncultured Clostridia bacterium
GTTTAACCGTTTGCTTCAGTCAGGCATTGTTTAACTCTCGCGTAATATATGCGCAGGAACTTATTGCATCCTGCAACCATACAATACTTTGAAACCTGACGAGAAAGCTGCGCTCTTGAGCGCAATATCGAAGTCAAAGATTTTGGGCAAGTTGGGAAAGCACGGCAGGGGCAAGAGGAAGCATAAAAAATAAGTCAAGGATAATCCTTGCCCTATTTTCGCCCTAAATTCCGCTTGACGGGTGCCATAGATTTAAATTTTTGATTGAAAACTTCTTTATGGACACCTGCCATAAGGAACGGGGGCTTTTCGCACTCTGAATTTTGCACAAGCGCGGGGCTTCAAAGTTGTAGATAACTCCGAAAGAAAGGCGCTTCCTTCCGAAAATATGGACATTTTTAAAATGTTATGATAATATTAACGGCAGGGAGGTGAAAAAATGAAAAGAATTATCTGCATACTTTTGAGCTTTGCGCTCGTGCTTGCGGTCTTCACCGGCTGTCAGGCGGAGTCTTTCACCGAAAATCGCGGCTCTGCGGAATTGCAGCACTCAAAGGAAAACCCGACGGTATTATTTGACAGCACCATCGGCGAAGAGGACGGCTACAGCTACGAGCTCTGGAAGGACAGCGGCACCACGAGAATGACCCTTACTGGCGACGGCAATTTCAGCTGTGAGTGGTCGAATATAAACAACTGCCTTTTCAGGCGCGGCCTCAAATTCGACTGCACGCAGACATATCGCGAAATAGGCAATATAACCTGCGATTTCGCCGCCGACTACAACCCCGACGGCAACTCGTATTTCTGCATCTACGGCTGGACTCGCGAGCCGCTCATCGAGTATTACATCGTGGAGAGCTGGGGGAGCTGGCGTCCGCCGGGAGGAGCTCCCATAGCGACTGTCACCGTTGACGGCGACGCCTACGACGTTTACAGGACATTAAGGGTGAACCAGCCTTCCATCGACGGCAACACCACCTTTGAGCAGTACTGGAGCGTAAGGCAGGAAAAGCGCGAAGAGGGCTCCGTAAACGTATCGGCTCATTTTGCCGCCTGGGAGAGCCTCGGAATGACGATGGGCAAGATGTATGAATCCGCGCTGACCGTTGAGGGCTACCAGAGCGCCGGCAGCGCCGAGATCACCAAAAACGAGTTCACTATGGGCGGAGAGATCCCCGAGGCGCTTCTTCCCGAGCCCGTCCCTCCGGAGGAGACCGACAGCGAGGGCCGTTATTTCCGGTCGGAATTCGAATCGGGCAGCGACGGCTGGGCTCCGCGCGGGGATTCCTCGGTGAGCCGCACCGACAAGGAGGCCTTTGAGGGCAGCGGTTCGCTTGCGATAACCGGCAGGCGCGATTCCTGGAACGGCGCCGGTCGGGACTTAAAGAACACCACGTATATTCCCGGGGAGACCTACAGCTTCGGCGTTGCGGCAATGCAAAACTCAGCCGACAGCGTGACCTTTAAGCTCACCCTGCAATACAACACCGCCTACGGCACCAATTATGCCGGCATAGCCGCGGCAGAAGCGGCAAAGGGCGAGTGGGTAGTCCTTGAAAACACGGCGTTTACTATCCCCGAGGGGAGCTGGGGACTGCTCCTTTACGTTGAGACCGAAAGCGGGACCGACAGCTTCTATATCGACGAGGCTTTCGGAGCCGTTGAGGGCACTGCGTCGGGCTATGCGACTGCTGAGGAAGACGCCTCAGACGACGCTGCCTAAACCGAGTAAAAACCGCTTTCCGTCGGAAGGCGGTTTTTGCGTGCAGACATAATCGGCGGGAGATCCAGCCGCAAGAGTCGGAAAAAATCGGAAAGGAGCCGTAAAAATGAAGTTTACCGTTGGAAAAGGCTGCGAATTTGAGAAGATAACCGACGCTTTAAAGGCGGCGGAGAGCGCCGTCGGCGAGGTCGTCCTGCATATAATGCCGGGGATATATTACGAAAAGCCCGAAGTAAAAAAGCCCGGGCTGATTTTGCAGGGCGAAGACCCCGAGACCACTGTGATAACCTACGACGACTTTGCCAATGCGCTTATGCCCGACGGCACCAAGCGCGGGACTTTCCGAAGCTACACCCTTTTGCTCAACGCGCCCGGAATAAGGCTCGAAAATCTGACCGTCCGGAACGGAGCAGGTTTCAGGGAGGGTGCGGGGCAGGCGATAGCTCTTTACGCCGAGGGCGAGGGGATAACCGTAAAAAACTGCCGCATCGTAAGCTCGCAGGACACGCTGTTTACCGGCCCTCTTCCCAAGACTGAGCGCATAGAGGGCGGCTTTATCGGGCCCAAGGAACATTCCCCGAGAATAAACGGCAGGCAGTATTATTTCGACTGCTACATCTGCGGCGGGGTGGATTTCATCTTCGGCAGCGCGACGGCCTATTTTGAAAACTGCACCGTAGAATCAGTTGACCGCCGCTCGGGATACGTCACCGCGGCTTCGACGGCGCAGGGTCAGAAATACGGCTATGTCTTCAAAAACTGCCGCTTTACCGGTCTCGGCCCCGAAAAGAGCGTCTACCTCGGCCGCCCCTGGAGAGACTATGCAAAGGTGGTCATACGCGACTGCTGGCTAGGGGAGCATATCCGCCCCGAGGGCTGGGACGACTGGCAGCGCGAAACAACTCATAAGACTGCGTTTTACGCCGAATACAACAATTACGGCCCGGGAGCCGGCACCTCGCAGAGAGTGAACTGGTCGCATGTTCTCAGCGATGAAGAAGCAAAAGAGTATACTCTCGAGAAGATAAAGGAAGAGGGGTAGGGGAGGAGCTTCGCATACTCCCCCTCGGTGTTATTTTCTCCACCCGTTTTCCGCCGTTTTGCTTGACATCTTAGCGCGGCGGGGATATATTTAAATCACAGCCATAAACACGGCGGCTTCTGAAAGGAGAGATATTATGACGGCAAAAGAAAAAGAGCGCAGACTTAAAGAGATAGACGGCGTGATAGAAAACGGCCCGTATAAGGCCGACTGGGACAGCCTTGCAAAGCATAAAGCGCCCGAATGGTTCCTAAACGGAAAGTTCGGCATATTCATTCACTGGGGCGTATACAGCGTGCCGGCGTTCGGCTCGGAATGGTATTCGAGGAATATGTATGTTCAGGGGACGCCGGATTTTGAATTTCATGTAAAGACCTACGGCCCGCAGAAGGATTTCGGCTATAAGGATTTCATTCCTATGTTCAGGGGAGAAAAATTCTCGGCCGAGGAGTGGCTCTCGCTCTTCGAGGAGGCGGGTGCCAAGTACGTCGTCCCCGTTGCCGAGCATCACGACGGTTTTCAGATGTACCGCTCCGAGCTCTCCCGTTGGAACGCCTATGAGATGGGCCCGAAGCGCGACGTTTTGGGCGAGCTGTGCGAAGCCGCCAAGGCACACGGAATAGTCAACTGCGCCTCGTCTCACAGAATAGAGCACTGGTTCTTTATGGGTCACGGCAGAAAATTCGAGAGCGACGTCTCCTCGGGGGAATACGAAGACTTCTACGGACCCGCTATGCCCGAGCCCGACCACTACGACATTCACAGCGAACCCGCGCCCTCAAAGGAATTTCTTGACGACTGGCTCTTGAGGACCTGCGAGCTTATAGACAGGTACCACATTCATCAGCTCTATTTCGACTGGTGGATACTCCACAGCGCCGCGAAGCCATATTTAAAGAAGATAGCCGCCTATTATTACAATCGCGCCGAGGAATGGGGCGAGGAGGTAATGATAGCCTATAAGCACGACGCCTTCGCCTTCGGCACCGCGGTCGTTGATATGGAGCGCGGAAAATTCGCGGATATAATGCCCTTCCCCTGGCAGACCGACACCGCCGTGGCGAAAAATTCCTGGGGCTATACCGAAAACAACGACTTCAAAAACCCCGTGGACATCGTTCGCGACCTCGTCGATATCGTCTCGAAAAACGGCTGCCTGCTTTTAAATATCGGTCCGAAGCCCGACGGCAGCATAACCGACGAGGACAGAAACATACTTCTGAGCATCGGGAACTGGCTGAAGGCAAACGGAGAAGCGATATACGGCTCACGCTGCTATAAGACGGCCGCCGAGGGCCCGACCGAGATGCGCGGCGGAATGTTTACCGACGGCGACAGCTACGACTACACTCCCGAGGATATCCGATTTACGCAGAAGGGCGGAAATATCTACGCCGCAGTGATGAAATATCCCGACGACGGAAAGGTGTGCATAAAATCTCTCGGCATAGGCGGGCTCAACGCAGATATAAAGAGCGTGGAGCTTCTCGGGTTTGACGAAAAACCGGAATGGAGCCGCGATTGGAACGGCCTGTATATCAAAACCGAAAACGTAAAGAGCGAATACCCTGTTGTGTTCAGGGTAAAGCCCGACTGACGGCAAAAAAGCCAAAGGGGATAAATTATGATAGACAGTATTATCAATTTTGTGAACGTATATCTTGTGGATTTTGCGGTAAAACTCATTGCAGCCGCGGTCACGCTGCTCGTGGGGCTTAAAGTCGTAAAATTCCTTGTCGGAAAAATAGCCAAGGGCAGAGCGGTGGCGAAACTCGATTCAAGCGTAGGCTCGCTGATAGTTTCGTCGCTGAAGCTCGTACTTAACGCGCTGATAATCATCATTGCGGTGGAGATACTCGGAGTGCCGTCTGCCACGATAGTGGCCGCCATAGGCTCCTGCGGACTGGCGATAGGCCTTGCACTCCAAGGCGGGCTGTCCAACATCGCGGGCGGCGTGATGATACTTGTGTTCAAGCCTTTTCATATCGGCGACTACATAACGACGCCCGCGGGCGAGGGCACCGTTGAGGACATAGGCCTGTTTTATACCCGCCTTGTAACCGTTGACAGGCGCTTGGTAAACATTCCGAACTCCGTGCTCTCGTCGTCGGCGGTAACAAATCTTTCGGAAAAGCCTGTTCGCGGCATTGATATAGAGGTCGCAGTTGCCTATTCCACCGACATCGATGCCGCCAAAAAGGTTCTGCTGAAATGCGCGGAGGACTGTCCGCTCGTCCTTAACGACCCTGCTCCGAGGGCTTTCGTTTCGGCACATAAGGACTCCTCCATTATCGTCACCCTAAGGGTGAGCGTAGAGGGCGCCAACTATTGGCCGGCAAAGTTCGAGCTTCTTGAGACGACGGTCGAAAAGACCAGGGAGGCGGGAATAGAGATCCCGTTCCCGCAGGTCGATGTGCATATGAAGCAGTGAGCGGGGGAGTCCCGAAAGAAATGGGAGGGTCAAAATGAAAATTACTTCAAGGTTCACCGTGGCGGTGCACACGCTCCTCGCGATATACGCCTTCCAGGGCAAGCATAAGCTCACCTCGGAGTTTATCGCCTCGAGCGTGAACGTAAACCCCGTGGTGATACGCAGAACGCTCCAGAGCCTCAAGGCGGCAGGTCTTGCAGACGTAAAAGCCGGCACTGGCGGAGCGATACCCGTCAGGCAGGCGTCGGAAGTAACCCTTTACGACATATATTCGGCGGTTGACTGCGTTGACGGCGACCTCTTTAACTTTCACGACGAGCCCAACCCCGACTGCCCCGTGGGCAGGAACATTCACCGCGTCCTCGAACCTCACCTAAAAAGAGCGCAGGAGGCAATGGAGGACGAGCTGAGAAGCGTTACCCTGGCAGAGCTTATTACCGAATAGCGCGCATTGAGGGCGGAGCCCGTCCCGCTTCGCGGGACTTCCGGCAGCGAAGCTGCCGGACCGCCGGCCGTCCGGCCGGCGGGGGCTCCGCCCGAAGGCTGCTGATGCTTCTCTGTCGATTCTCGGCGCCTTTGGTGCCTTTTTCCGTTCGAGGAGCTTTTTTGTGCCGTCTTCGGAAAAATTATGCTGTAACTATTGACATTACATCGAATCGGTGCTATAATATAGTTGTAATCAAAACGGTTACAATAATTTTACGGAGGTAAATGCAATGGCAAACTATCAGAAACTAAACGTTACCGGCACCGAGCGTGTCGAGCTACACGATAAGATCGGCCTCACCGGCGCGGAGATAAGCGTAAACGTGCTTCCCGCGGGCGCATGCGTGCCTTTTGTACACGCTCATAAGCAGAACGAGGAGATCTATATTGTTTTAGAGGGCAGCGGGAGAATGGTCCTCGACGGCGAGAGCGTAGAGCTTTCTGCCAACGATTATCTCAGGGTCAGTCCGGCCGCGAAGAGGCAGATCTTTGCCTCGGCAGACAGCGCGATAAAGTATGTCTGCATACAGGTAAAGGCGGGCTCCCTCGAGAATTACACCGCGACCGACGGCATAATGTAACAGATCCTAAACATCAAAAGCAGCGCTACACTTGGTGCGCTGCTTTTTCGTATCCGTATTTTACCGTTACGAGAACGTTTCTATCCGCCAGCCGTCGGCGGTCTTTTTTATGACGAAGGTGTGCGTGCACACGCGGTCGTCGTTTTCGCTCGAATATCCTCCGTACGAGACCACGGTAACGCTTTCGTCGGAAAATTCGGTAACGGTGTAGCTCTTCGGCGAGTTTTCAAGCATTATGTCCGCCTCAAACGGAATGACGTAAAGCTCGCCGTCGGATTCGGCGTAAAGTTCGTTCTTTTTCGCGGTCATCTCTTCAAGAGCGCCGCCTGTATAGGTCTGCCCGATAAAGGCGTCAAGCTTTTCGGCGCTCGAAAATACCTCGTCCGTGACCTTGCAGTATACTTCTCCGCTGTCGGCGGTCAGGGTTGCGCCGGAGTCAACGCCTATATACCCTCTCAGAACGGTGCCGTTAAAGACCTCGTCGCGCTTCAAAATCTCATCGAGCTCAAAAGTAGTGACAGGCAGCCCCTCGGGGACGTTCACCCAGCCTTTGCCGGTCGCTACAACGTTCCTGTCGGTATATGAGACCTTCCAGTTTCCCTCCGAGTCCTTTTCAAGCGATATCCGGTTGGCCTCTCTCAAGCCCAAAGCGGTGGGATTGGTGTATGCGGTCGCCCTGAACTCGCAGAAATACTGATCTTCTCCGTAGACGCCTTCCGAGAGCCAGGCTTCTTCAATGCTCACATACTGCGGGAAGCCGGTGTAGTCCTCGTCGGCTGCGCGGCAGTAGGTCTTGCCGTCCGAAAATTTAACGCCGCCCGCAGCATATCCCTGCTCGATGAAAGAATCGGAGTAGTGCGCCTTCATCGACGCGTTGAAATGCTCCTCGGTGTCGAATCTTTCGTCGGTGACTCGGTAATAGGTCTCACCGTCGGCTTCAATGCTGTCCGAAGTGTCGGTCTCAACGATCCCGTGCCGCAAAAATGCGTCGAATTCTTCGTCTTCGCTTAAGATCTCGCTGAGCTCGTCGCAGCTCATTTCGGTGTCGGTAAGTCCTTTGCCCTCGGAATAGTTGAAATACCTGCCGTCGGCGACGTATGATACAACATAGAACGTCGCCCAGCTCGGGATATCGCTGCTTACCTCGCAGCCCTGCGGGTCTATCCTGTCTACGGTCTTCGTACCGAAGTCGTAGAGCCAGATCGCGCCGTTTTTCCAGCAGGTCTCGGGGTTGGTGATGTTTCCGTCTTCGTCGGC
>CANRLU010000086.1 GCA_947631535.1 uncultured Clostridia bacterium
TAGTGTACTTTTTTGCATGTTAAATTGATAAAATTATCCACAGATATTATACTATAAATCCGCGAAAAAATCAAGTGCCGCTTCATGATTTTTTGATGAAATCGCCGAAAATTTTATACAAAATAAATTCCACAAAAAAGTACATATTATTGCAACCATTATTTACCATATATGGAGGCTGTATCATGATTAAAAACTTTTTCAGGAGAATTCTGAGCGTGGCGAGCGCGCTGGCAATCGTTTTCACGGCCTGCCCGCCTGTTGTTTTTGCTGAGGCGGAATTCGGGCTTTGCCCACACCACCCCGAGCACACCGCCGAGTGCGGCTTCGTCGAGGGCGTGTCGCCATGCGGGTTTGTTTGCGAGATTTGCAACCCGCCGCAGACCACGCAGCCGACCGAGCCGAGCGACCCGCCCGAGGTGACGACGGTGCCCGAGGTGACAACGGCGCCCGAGGAGAACGAAACTGCGCCCTTTGAGCCGCTGCCTGAGCCCGAGATTCAGCTGATGGCGGTGAATGGTGATCATGTGGAGCATGACGGAATCAGCCTACCGTGGAGCGATCCAAGCAGCTTGCCGAGTTCAGCGGGAAGCTATTATCTGACAACCGACGTCACTCTCGAGGACGATTGGATTGTCCCTGCGGGCGGGGTGAATCTCTGTCTGAACGGGCAGACGGTCAGCTGCTACATAAATGGTGTACAGATTAAAGATGAAGCTTCTCTGACGGTTTACGATTGCAGTGAAGGTGAAGTCGGCTCAATAACCAGCCTCGGTCTTCGCGATGGAGATGCAGGTAGATTAGTGTATATTGATAACGGTCATTTTACACTAAAAGGAGGAAAAATCGTCCATAACGAAGATGTTGAAAAAGTTCTCGCTATAGGTGAACGGGGCGAAAATGCCACTATTACTATAGAAGGCGGAATTGTGGAATCCGGAATAGAGGTGTGGACGACCGGTGGTTCAATTACTGTTACCGGAGGAGAAATTAGAGGCGGTATCCAAAATGGTTGTGAACCCGGTAAAGGAACGCTCACCATATCCGGAGGAACGATAACAGGAGGAATGAAAACATTATTTGGTTACTACGCAGTAGTTAGTGGTACCTCCTTTAACCTGTCAGGTAAGCCGATTATTAAAGGCGTAGACGGCGATATAGCTATTCAGTTAGGAACTATCAATATCGAAAATCCGCTCAGCGGCGGACCGTATAGTGTAAAATTTATGACGCTTGTAGCAGGAGGAGACGAAGGATTTACTATGACCGAGGCGGGCGTTTTCGCCACCGGAGCCGGTGCTGCGGAAAGCGTAAACTGCTTTACCTCGGCAGATCCGAAGTACGCCGTCCGCGCGACTTCCGACGGTCATCTTGAGCTTGTCGAGGTACATACTCATGCCGACGGCACGAATTTTGAGACGAAGTGGGATAGCGAAACCGAATTGCCGACCGAGGAGGGCAGCTATTTCCTCACGACTGATGTTAATCTTTCGGAAATTTGGTCTCCCAAAGGCGAGGTCAGCATTTGCCTTAATGGGCATAAGATCGACTGCGGCGGTAGCAATTACTTATTTGTCAACGGCGGCTCGCTGACGGTTTATGACTGCGACCCTGACAAAAAAGGCGAGATTACAGGCAGCGGCGATTTTTCGCCCATTCAATGCAACGGCACCATAATTATAAACGGCGGCAAAATTAGCCGTGGCAACGGAACGCCGATCAATGTTTCCAGCGGAAATTTAACAATAAACGACGGAGAAATAACAGGACTGAACTTTGACAGCGGCATACAAATTTATGATGGCAATCTTCTTGTAAACGGCGGTACCATACAAGGGAGGTCTCATGCAATAGATATTCATGGTGGTGCTGTTGAAATCAACGACGGAACAATAAAGTCCACAGGTTCAGAAGCTGTATCAAACGCCAGCTGGAATGGTGATGGAGAGCTGACGATTCACGGCGGAGAATTTATTGCGGGTGATAGCGCACAATATGCAGTACAATTACTCGGCAACAACTGTAAGCTTACTCTTTCGGGCAGCCCGAAATTTTCCAATGAAAATGTAAAAACAGATATACGGGTCAACAGTTCTAAGCCTAACATTGAATTTGACGGCGAGCTGACAACAACGGAGCCCATCAAAATTGATGTTGCTCTTAAAAAGCAAGCCTTCACCGTCGGCGCGGGAGAAAACGGCGTTGAAGCGGGGCAGTTTGAATATGTCGGCAGCGATGGCTACGAAATCAAAAAAGTCGGCGATGAGCTTTGGCTTGTGCCCGAGGGCGCGCATGTGCATGAGGACGACGGGACGATTTTCCTGCCGTGGGACAGTACCGACAGTCTGCCGACCGACCCGGGCAACTACTATCTGAAAAATAATGTTGATATTTCTGCAAGGGGCGACAATTGGAATGTTCAAGGCGATACCAAATTGTGCCTGAATGGGCATAAAATTACGTTTGATTCCATGAAGTGGGCAGAGGTGCCTGCAGGCGTGTCGCTTACCGTATATGATTGCAGCAACCTTGGGTCGATTGTTGGTGAAAGATACTGCGTTAGGAATATCAATGGCACATTTACACTTGAAAGCGGAACAATTGAGGCGGACGGCGGCGAGGCAATAAACGCCGGCAGCGGTAAAATTGTTATAAACGGCGGCACTGTAAACGGCGATGTATCAAGCGATTATAGCGGTTCTTCCATAACGATAACCGACGGTCAAATTAACGGTCAAGTAACTGCCAGCGGCGACCTTAATATCAGCGGAGGAACGATAACAAGCTCGTCTATGGCCGTATCTGCTAAGAGCTCGTTTACGCTTTCGGGAAAGCCGACAATTAAAGGAGGAGAGGGCGTTGATATTTCCTTATCTTCACCATATTCTCCGCCAATCACAATAAACGAAAAGCTTGGGGGCGGTCCTTACAGCATTGAGGCTATTGCAGCCAGATATAATATATCTGAGTCATGCATAATTGCCAAAGGCACGGGTGCAGCAGCTTCTATCGGCTGCTTCAAGCTTGCGCAATCTTTAATTGACCAAGGCTACGAAATCGCGGCGGTTGATGACACTCTCGTCGCGCGGCTGAGAACCTATACTATTAAATATGAGTCGGGCGGTGGAACGGGAACCGTCGAACAGCAAACCAAAACCCACGGCGAGAATATAACAATTTCTTCCGAAAAATTCACCCGTTCGGGCTATACGCAGATAGGCTGGTCAACCGAGCAGGGCGCAAGCGTGGTTAAATATGCTTTCGGCGCGGATTATACCGAAAACGCCAATTTGACCCTCTACCCCGTCTGGGAGCAGAATGAAATTCACTTCTATAAAAATGGCGAGAAAATAGAAAGTCTGTCTCTGAAAGTCGGCGAGAGCGCGCAGATAAGCGTTAAGATAACGCCCGCCGAAGCAGTTTGCGACCAGATTGAATGGACTGCCGAAGACGGGATTTCAATCAATCCGAACGTCAGCGAAACCATAACCGTCACTGGCGATTCTGCGGGCAAATTTGAGCTTACCGCGAGCACCGACAGCGGGCTGACAACGAAAACTTTGACCGTAACCGTCAGCCGCTTCGATTCCACAGTTACAGCGGAAAATAAAACCGTCACCTACGGCGATGATGTCACGATCACAGCGACGGTCGAAAAAGCCGCTACGAACGGCATATCCCTAATGTCGCTTTACGACAATAAAGTAACATTCAAGCTCGGGGATAAATCGCTCGGCGAGGTTGAGGTCAAAAACGGAGAGGCGACCCTGACAATCTCCGCAACACGCGCAAACGGATTTGCGATTGGGGATAACAAAATTGAGCTATCATACAGCGGCAGAGGTGAGCTCGAGCATTCAGCAAGTACGGTCACGGTTAATGTGACCCCGAAGCTCCTGACCGCAACCGTCACCGGCACGACTACCAAGACTTACGACGGCAACGCGAGCGCGGTCGGCCTCGGGTTGGAGCTTACAGGTGTTATTGAGGGCGACACCGTAGGTGCATCAGCTGAATTTGCTTATGATTCCGCAAACGCGGGCGAGCGCACGATTTCGGCTGCGAATGTAAAGCTCGATGGCGAACAGGCGGAGTTTTATAAGCTTGCGGAAGTCGGGGCGGTCTCGGGGAAAATTGAACCGAAGGCCGTTGAAATCACATGGAACGGCGGCGAGTTCACATATGACGGCGAGCCGCACGAGGTCACTGCGACTGTGAAAAATGCGGTTGCGGGCGATGAATTTGATATTAAATACACGGGCAACAATGCGACTGCGGCGGGGGAATATACCGCGAAAGTAACTGCGCTCGGGAACGGGAATTATACGCTCGATGGTGAGGCTGAGCATGACTGGAAAATTGCGGCGAGAGTTGCAGAAATCGAGTGGTCGGGTGATGAGTTCACATATGACGGCAAGCTGCACGAGGTAACTGCAACGGTGAAAAATGCGGTTGCGGGCGACGAATTTGAGATTAAATATATCGGCAACAGCGCGACTGCGGCGGGGGATTATACTGCGAAAGTAATTGCACTCGGGAACGGGAATTACACGCTCGGCGGTGTGGCTGAGCATGAATGGAAAATTGCGGCGCGTGTTGCTGATATTGAGTGGACGAGTGATGAGTTCACATATGACGGCGAGTCGCACGAGGTCACTGCGGTGGTGAAAAACGCAGTTACAGGCGACAAGTTTGAGATAAAATATATCGGTAACAGTGCGACTGCGGCGGGGGAATATACCGCGAAAGTTTCGGCACTCGGGAACGGGAATTACACGCTCGGCGGTGTAGCTGAGCATGATTGGGAAATCGCGGCGAGAGTTGCTGAAATTGCGTGGACGGGTGATGAGTTTACATATGACGGCAAGCCGCACGAGGTCACTGCGACGGTGAAAAACGCGGTTGCGGGCGATAAATTTGAGATTAAGTATACTGGCAACAGCGCGACCGATGCGGGGAATTATACTGCGAAAGTTACGGCGCTCGGGAATGAGAATTACACGCTTGAAGGGGCAATCGGCGCCGAACACAAGTGGAAAATCGCGGCGGCGAAACAGAATGCGCCCGACGTTAAAATTGACTTTATAAATGAGACGCTTTCTACCGATGAAACCGTTGAATTCTCGGCGGACGGCGAGACGTGGCAGGATTGTTCGGCGGCGATGGGCATCGCGAAAACGGGCTGGATAGGCGAGCCTTTGGCGGTCATGTTCCGATATAAAAAGGACGCGAACCACCTTGACGGCGAGATTCAGACGCTTGAAATTCCTGCGAGGCCCGAAGCCCCGAGCCTTGCCGACGCGGCCGTAAGCAAGTCGCAGACGGAAATTTCGATCGCTGAAATCGTGGGCTGTGAGTATTCTCTTGGCGGCGTGAATTGGCAGAACAGCGGCGCTTTCAGCGGGCTTGAAGAGGGCAAAACGTATGCGATCAGCGTTCGCTATAAGGCGACCGTGAGCTCGTTTGCGTCGTTTGTGTCGCAAAAAACTGTTGTCACCTCGTCAACTTCCGACGGCACTACCGAGCTTTTGCCGGGCGAAACCGTCGCGGCGGGCGAGGGGACAATCACCAACAGAGGCGGAGAAATCGTCATCGACGACGGCGAGGGCAACGAAACTGTAATAACCCTGCCGAGCGATGGCTCGGTCGAGGTCGACGAGCGTGGCAACGTAATTGTGCCCGATGGCGGAACCGTCACGGTCGGGGATAATGCGCCTGTCACTCTGCCCGACGGCGGCAGCGTTGAGACCGACGGAACGGTGACGGCGGACGAAGCAGTTATCGGTGATATAACTGTCAAGGGCGACGGTGTGACGGTTGCCCCAGACGGGGAAATCACGCTGCTCGAGGGCGGAAGCGTTGAGGTCGACGGTGAGGCTGTGAAGATCGTGCCGAAGGGCGCGATGGTGGTCGACGGGGAGATAAACGCCCCTGCGATAGCCGAGCCCGCTGACGGAGAGGGCAGCATCGGCGACGGTATAATTCTGTCGATCGAATCGGCTGATGAGCTTTTGAAGGATACCGACCGCGAGAACCTCAAGGAAAAGGAAAACTCGGTTGCGGTATGCGCATACGACATTAAGCTTCTCAAAAACGGAGAGGAAATACAGCCGAGTGAGGCGATAAAACTCACGGTTGCGGCCTCGGCGGACGGCGAGAAAATGAAGGTGTTCAGGCTTGAAAGCGACGGCACGTTCACGGACATGGACGCGGAATTCGGCATCGGAAGTTTCAGCTTTATCACCGAGCATCTGAGCGTCTATGTTCTTGCGAGCGAGGAGGGCGAGGTCTCATCGGAAGTTGTGGTTTCCGACGGCGCGCCTGAAATCGGCATGAGCGATGAGGACAGGAAGGCTCTTGAAGACGAGGTTCTCACCGACGAAGACCTTTCGGCAATCGAGAACGGCGACAACGTCAAGGTGGTTATGACCGTCGACGGGCTGTCGGAAGAAGAGGTTTCGGAAGATGAGCTTACGGCCGTCGGGGAGTTTATGGGCGGACTGCCCGATTATGAGGCCGCAGAGTATGCGGATATAACGCTCACAAAAATCACTGAGGACGGCGTTACGGGCGAGGAGATAAAGAGCGAGGCGATTGCGGAGATAAGCAAGCCGATAAAGCTGATTTTTGACGTTCCCGAGGAGCTTTATAAATCGGGTAGGATTTTCTCGGTGATAAGGCTTCACGACGGCAAGGCAGAGCTTCTTGACGACACCGATGACAGCGATGAGACGGTGACGGTTCTGACCGACAAGTTTTCGCTCTATGTGTTGATTTACAGAGACCCTGTTGACAAGCCGATTCACCGCCACAGCTTTACCGCGTGGATAAACGTCGGGGCGAGCGGACACCTTGCCCGCTGCGCTATATGCGGCGAAATCATGGCGTTCATGCCGCACACGTTCATGAACGGCGTATGTTTGGCCTGCGGATATACTTTGCCGATGCAGGTTCCCGATTACCCGCTCGATGAAAGCGACTTGGTTACTGTTGATGAAGCAACCGAGGGAATGAGGCTTGACGAAAAGAATGTGGAATTCTGAGGCTAAATAAGCATACAAAAGGCGCAGATAAGCTCTGCGCCTTGGCTTTTATTTCTTTTTTCCGAATATGCCGAGGATTCCTGCAATCAGCGGGACTGCGCAGGCGAACAGCAGCGCGGGGGCGAGCATTATCGGCGGGAGGGGGGCGGTCTGCATCACCGCGGAGAGCGGCGGCCACCAAACGCAGGCGGCGGTGACGGCGGCTGAGATCAGAACCGAAATCAGCAGAGCGGGGTTGCCGAAAGGGTTCATCGCGAAGACCGATTTTGTCTCGCTGCGGCACTCGAAGACGTGAATGAGCTGGGACAGGATCAGCGTTATCAGCGCGGCGGTTCTTGCGGCGCAGAGGTCATAGCCGAGCCTGAGACAGTAGACAAAACAGCCGAGCGTGCAACCGCCTATCAGCGCGCCCCGCAGGGCTATTCTCGCCCAGAGGCCGCCGCTCGCAAAGCTGCCCGAAAAATCTTTCGGCT
>CANRLU010000087.1 GCA_947631535.1 uncultured Clostridia bacterium
GGCGTCCCTGCGCGTGACATTGAGCGAGTAATGCCATACATCGGCAAAAGCTCGTTAAATGCTTTGGACGAATACACAGAGCCTTGGTCTGAATGAAGAATCATTTTGTATTCCGGGTGCTGCTTTTTGAGTTCAATCAGATCCTCCAATCCACTTATGTAGGTCATGCGATCACCGCGCTTTGACGAAAGGGAATGGCTTACGATCTCATTATTCCACAAATCCATATAGAGGGTGAGTTCATAATAGACGCCCTTCACGTAAAACGCAGTCATATCGCTGACTATGCATTGTAACGGTCCGTCAATCTGCATCTCAGACAGCAAAAGATTCGGAAATATGCGATAAGGCTCGCCCGGTTTTTTGTACTTATATCTGTTCATTTTTTCTTCTTTCTCCTCCAAGTATCCTATCCACATTCCCCTTAACCGTTTCAACCTCTTTGAGATGCTTCTTGATTCGCTCGCGCTCGGCATATAGCCCGTATGGCTCCGAGATTATAATATTCCTCATCAGTATATTTACCTGCTGCACTGTGAGGTAGCTAATATGAGTTATATGCTTCCATATAGATAACGATTAAAAGCATCTGAATGCAAAAAATTCAGGCGCTTTTAAAAATGTGGATTCTACCCCTTGACAAACGTTGTCTGAGAAAGGCTTGACCGAAAACTTTTAAGTTTATGCGTTGCTGAACTTCCTATTAAAGGTCACGTTTGTTTCCGTCGCTTTCGTCGTTCGCTTCGCTCTCGACCCAAATGCCCTGCGTCTCGACTCTCGCCAGCCGAGATATGCGATTATTTCTCCGAAAGCACGAGCGGGCGGAACCATATATGCCCGCGAAGTGCGAGCGGTAAGAAATAACGCCTATCTTTTTGAAAAAGGGTGAACCGAAAACTTTTAAGTTTTTCGTTCTTGTCTTGGACATTTGCTTAACTTTTCCGGAAAATATTGATTTTTTTCTCCGCGTCTATTATAATATAGTACAGGCGAAAGGCGGTGACGGAATGGCGGTGTCAAAGCAGAGCTATAAAAAGCTCTTTTCAAATACTCTTATCTTCGCGATAGGCTCCTTCGGCTCAAAGCTGCTGGTGCTTATTCTTGTACCGCTTTATACCGCGGCGCTCTCGCCCGAGCAGTACGGCTCAGTTGACCTCGTTGCCCAGACCGCCAATATCCTGCTGCCCATCTTCACGCTCTCTGTTGCCGAGGCGGCACTAAGATTCGGGCTCGACGCCGATACCCTCGAAAAGCGCCAGACCGTCTACACCACCTGCCTCGCGGTCGTATGCGCAGGGCTCGCTGTAATGGCGGCGATATTCCCGCTGCTCTCGCTCTTCGATTACCTCGACGGCTTCACGGTCATACTTTATATATATGTGTGGACCGCGGCGCTGAAGCAACTCAACGCCACATACGTCCGCTCTCTCGAAAAGGTAAAGCTCTTCGCGCTCGGCGGCATACTCACCACCCTCGCGATGATACTTCTCAACATTCTCTTCCTGCTCGTGCTCAAGTGGGGAATGATAGGATATCTCCTCGCGATTATCCTCTCGGACCTGAGTTCGAGCGTATTTTTGTTCTTTGCAGCGGGGCTTTATAAGCACGTCAACATAAAGCGCTTTTCTCTTTCGGCGCTTCGGGATATGCTCAAATACTGCGCGCCGCTCGTCCCGACGACCATTCTCTGGCTGATAACCTCTATCTCCGACCGCTTTATCATCACCTATTTCCACGGTGAAGCTATGAACGGCATAAACACCGTCGCCTATAAGATCCCTACTATCATCACAACTGTATTCACGATGTTTTCGCAGGCGTGGAATATGTCGGCTATACAGGAAAACGGCTCAAAGGGCCGCGAGGACTTCTATACAAAGGTGTTTTCGTTCAACCAGTCGTTTATGTACGTTATGGCGGCGGGGATACTTCTTATAAACCGCCCGCTCACATATATATGGGTCAATCCGGCCTATCACGAGGCGATGCTCTATTCGCCGATACTCACCCTCGCGACGGTCTTTACCTGCTTTAACGTGTTTTTGGGCTCCGTCTACATTGCCGAAAAGCGGACGCGGCGCTCGTTTACGACCTCTTTGGCTGCGGGGATAATAAACATAATCCTCAATTTTGCGCTTATCCCCCGCTTCGGGATATACGGCGCGGCGGGAGCCACCTTTGCCGCCTACTTTACGGTGTTCTTCTTCAGGCTGTTCGACACGCCGAAGCTCATCGGCTTCAAATTCTCGCTTCCGAAAATACTGATAAACACCCTGCTGATGACGGCTATGGCCGTTCTCAACCAGTTTTCGGGTTGGTGGGTGTATGTCGGACTCGCAGCGCTATTTGCTATAGTGCTCGCACTGAATTTCAGTCAGCTTTTAAAGATAGCTGCCTTTATTCTTCCGAAAAAGATAAAGGAAAAGCTGCCTTTTCTGAATAAAACCGAAATTTTTGCCGAAAAGGAGTGATTTAAAGATGGCAGAACTCAAATACGAGATAACCGAGCACATAGCGGTGCTGGGCGAAAGCTCGCGCGGGTGGACGAAGGAGCTCAACAAGGTGAGCTGGAACGACTATCCGCCGAAGTATGACATTCGCGAATGGTCGCCCGACCACCAGCGAATGGGCAAGGGCGTTACCCTCTCGGAGGAGGAATTCGAGGCTCTTAAGCGCGTTATGCTCGGCGAAGATCTCGTCACCGACAGCTTCGACGTCGATGAAAACGAAATACTCTGATCAAAAAAGCTGCTCCGCAAAACCGCGGGGCAGCTTTTTCTAACAAAGCAACACCCCTCGGGCAGCCGAGGGGTGATTTATTACGTTCTATTCCTGCTCTCCGGTGAGCTCCCTGTAAAGCCCCTTGTAGAGCTCTGCCGAGCGCTTCCAGCTGAAGTCCTGGCGCAGGGCGTAGCTCGTGAGCCTGCCCCACTTCATTCTCTGGTCGTAATAGGCGCGTGCGCGGACCGTCGCGTCGAGCATATCGTGGGCGTTGTAGGTCTTGAAGGTGAAGCCGTTGCCGCCGGGGCCGCCGCAGTCGGTGATGGAGTCCTTCAGGCCGCCCGTCTCACGGACTATCGGGATAGTTCCGTATCTGAGCGAAACCATCTGCGCCAAACCGCAGGGCTCGCTCTGCGAAGGCATAAGGAACATATCCGCGCCGGCATATATCCTGTGAGCAAGCGCGGGAATAAAGCCTATTGTCACCGCTACCCTGTCGGGGTGACGGTAGGCCATTTCGCGGAAGAAGTCTTCATACTGCTTCTCGCCCGAGCCGAGTATCACGAATTTATAGCCGAGGTTTATCATATCCTCGAAGACATACTTTATTAGATCGACGCCCTTATGCCCCACAAGGCGGGTGACGATGCCTATAATAGGCTCCTTGCCCTGGGGCAGACTCATCTCGGAGAGAAGCTCCTGCTTGCATATCGCCTTGCCGGACTTGTCCTCCGCCGAGAAGTGCGCAGGGAGCGCAGGGTCGGTCTCGGGGTTATAAACGTCCTGGTCTATGCCGTTGAGGAAGCCGGTGAGCTTATAGCGGCGCGGCGCAAGGATAGGGTCGAGCCCGTGGGAGAACCACGGATTGAGTATCTCCTCGGCATATGTGGGCGAAACGGTCGTGACCTTGTCGGCCACAACTATGGCGCCCTTCATGAAGTTGCAGCAGTTCTCATATTCGAGAATGTTTCGCTTGTCGTCGGGTATGCCGAGCAGGTCGCCGCAGAGCTCCATTCCGTATTTGCCCTGATACTGAATGTTATGTATCGTGAAGACGGTCTTGATGTTGCCCATACCCTCGTAATAGCGATAGAAGATATCGTAATAAACGGGGACAAGCGCGGTCTGCCAGTCGTTGCAGTTGATTATGTCGGGCATAAAGTCGATATGCCTGATGAGCTCGAGTATGGCCCTCGAGAAGAAGGCAAAGCGCTCGGCGTCGTCGAAGTGGCCGTATATCCCCTGACGCTTGAAGTAATACTCGTTGTCCAAAAGATAATACTTCACGCCGTTCTGCTCGCCCTCGAACACGCCGCAATACTGGTTGCGCCAAGATACCGGCACATAGAAGTTGGTCTTGTATTCCAAGGACTCCCTGAGCTCTCTCGGAATGGTGCCGTAAAGGGGCATTACAACGCGGCAGTCGGCCCCAGATTCGCATAAAGCGCGGGGCAGAGAGCCCGCAACGTCGGCAAGACCGCCCGATGCGATGTAGGGAAGCGCTTCACTCGCAGCATACAGAATTTTCATATTAACCCTTCCTTTCAGATTACATATATCAAAAGCTCGATGCTATTACAGAGTTCTGCCCTTGGCGATGTAAAGCGGGCAGCTCTCGGCCGAAGAAATGGTCAGCCCGTCGCCGATGGTGACGTTTTTATCGGTAATGACGTTTGCAACGGAGGTGTTCCTGCCCACAACGGTGTCCTGCATAAGGATAGCGTTTCTGACGACGGTCCCCTTGCCCACCTTTACGCCGCGGAAGAGGATCGAATTCTCAACTACGCCCTCTATGACGCAGCCGTTGGCGATGAGGGAATTCTTAACAACGCAGTCGAACCCGTACTTTGCGGGAGCGTCGGCGCGGTCCTTGGTGTAAACGGGGCGCTGGCTCTTTACGAGCATAGCAAGGTTGTCGTGGTCTAAAAGCGCCATATTCGCGTCGTAGTAGCTTTCGAGGTCGCATATCCTGCGGAAGAATCCGCTGAACTCATACGCCCTTATGTCGAGCTCGCCGACCTTGCCCTGCATAACGTCGCGGCTGAGGCTGAACTTTCCGAGCGATACAAGGTCCTCGACAAGGCTCACGAGCAGCGAGACCTTCATAACGTAGATGTTGAGGTCCATAGTCCTTCTGCCGGCCATAGCGCGGTTTATCGAGACGGCTTCTATCCTGCCGCTTTCGCCGACCTTGAAGCAGGAGGACTTTGCGGTCTGCTCAACGGTGTAGTCGTCGGTGTGGCAGACGGCGGTAATGTCGGCTCCGCTCGAAATGTGGGTCTCGACGAGGTGAGAGAAGTCGGGATTTATAACGAGGTCGCAATCCGAAAGGACGGCGTATTCGCAGCCGGTCTTTTTAATGTATCCTATGCAGCTGTAGAGGGCTTCGAGCTTTCCTCTGAAGAGCCCCGCCTCGCCGTCTCTGCCGTAGGGGGCAAAGAGCATAAGCCCGCCGTCGGTCCTTGCGAGGTCCCAGGGGCGCGCCGAACCGATGTGGTCGAGCAGCGACTGGTAGTTGGAGCGGGTGATTATTCCGACCTTCGACATTCCGGAATTCGACATTCCCGAAAGCAGAAAATCGACAAGTCTGAAGCGCCCGCCGAAGGGTATCGAAGCCATAGTTCTTTTTGCCGAAAGCTCGGGGACCGATTCCTCGTGGGCATTGGCAAAGAGTATGCCCAAAACGTTAGTCATATTATAGCTCATTTTCCTGTCTCCTTTTATCATATACTCTCGGAAATAATCTGCTTGGGCGCAACCTTTGCGCCGTCGCTCACGGTTATGTCCTGACCTACCACGGCAACTCCCCACGCGTCCTTGTCCTCAATGGTCTCGGGGGCGGCTCCGACGTGGGCGTTCTCGCCTATCACGCTGTTCTCACCGACTATCGCGTATTCCACAACGGCGCCTTTTTTGACGACCGTTCCGGGGAAGAGCACCGAATACTGGACCAAAGCGCCCTCCTCGATGGTGACGCCGCCCGAAATTACCGAGCTCTCGACTTCGCCGTCGATATAGCAGCCGTTGGTGACCATCGAGCTCTGGATCTTCGCGTTCTTGCCGATGATATGAGGAGCCGCAGTGTCGTTATTCGAGTAGATCCTCCAGCTCGTGTCGTAGAGGTCGAGATCGACGTTTGCGGCCAAGAGCTCCATATTGGCGTCCCAGAGGCTGTCGATAGTGCCGACGTCCTTCCAGTAGCCGCTGAAGCGGTAGGCAAACACCTTTTCGCCGTTCTCGAGCAGCGCGGGAATGATGTTCTTGCCGAAGTCCTTGGTAGCGGTCTCGTCCTGCTCGTTCTCGGTGAGATATTTTTTGAGCGTCTTGTAGGAGAATATGTATATGCCCATCGAAGCGAGGGTGGATTTAGGCTCCTTGGGCTTCTCGACGAAGTCGTACACCGAGCCGTCCTCGTGGGCGAACATTATTCCGAACCTCGATGCCTCGTGGATAGGAACGTCGATAACGGCTATGGTGCACTCGGCGCCCTTTTCCTTGTGGAAGCTCAGCATATCCGAGTAGTCCATCTTATAGATGTGGTCGCCCGAGAGGATTATCACATATTCGGGGTCGTAGCGCTCGATAAAGCTTAAGTTCTGATAGATGGCGTTGGCGGTGCCCTCATACCACTGGGCTCCTGACGCCGTCTGATAGGGCGGCAGGATATGCACTCCTCCGTGAATTCGGTCGAGGTTCCAGGCCTGGCCGTTGCCTATGTAGTCGTTCAGCACCAGCGGCTGATACTGCGTTAAAACGCCGACGGTATCTATGCCGGAATTTACGCAGTTAGAGAGCGGGAAGTCGATAATGCGGTATTTTCCGCCGTAGGGCACGGCGGGCTTAGCCACCTTCTTCGTGAGCGCGTAGAGTCTTGAGCCCTGCCCTCCGGCGAGGAGCATCGCGACACATTCTTTTTTGTTATACATTTATATCATCCTTTCTGCAAGCTCATTTTTCGGTTTGCTTCGGCGGTCTGCCGCCGGATTTCTTTATTTTGAAGTACATAGTAGACAGCCCGGGTATCTTTACGGATATCGACTGCGGGAATCCGTGAGAGGGTATCTTGTTGTCCGACTTAACGGGCTGATTCGCATAGGGCGAGCCGTCGGCCGAAGAGGTGTTGAACACCTCGGTATAGGTCCCCCTGTAGGGCACTCCGAAGCGGTAATCCTCGCGGTCTACCGGCGCGAAGTTGCACACCGCTATAATTTCGTTGCCCTTTCGGTCTATCCTGCGGAAAACTATCACGCTCTGGGTGTAGTCGTCGGCCGATATCCATTTAAAGCCGTCCCAGGAATAATCGTCATTCCACATAGGCGGATTGTCGGTATAAAACCTGTTGAGGTTTCTGACGAAGTTCTGAAAATCGTGGTGAGCGGGGAAGTCTTCTATCATAAACCATTCGAGCCCCGACTCGTAGTTCCATTCCCTGAACTGGGCGAATTCCGAACCCATAAAGAGCATCTTCTTGCCGGGGTGAGCCATCATATAGCCCATAAACGCCTTGTCGGTCCGCATCTTTTCGGGAACATCCCGCCCCGACATCTTGTTGACGAGCGAACCCTTGCCGTGAACGACTTCGTCGTGAGATATCGGCAGGATAAAGTTCTCGGAAAAGGCGTACATAAACGAAAACGTAAGCTCGTTGTGGTTATATGAGCGGAAATAGGGGTCGAGCGACATATAGTGCATCATGTCGTTCATCCAGCCCATATTCCATTTGAAGTTGAACCCGAGACCGCCTAT
>CANRLU010000088.1 GCA_947631535.1 uncultured Clostridia bacterium
GTATAACGGCGGCAACGAGCACGTCACCCGCCATATGATCTATTCGAGATTCTGGCACCGCTTCCTCTACGATATCGGCGAGGTCAACACCCCCGAGCCCTATATGAAGCGCACCTGCCAAGGACTCATACTCGGTCCCGATGGCGACAAGATGTCTAAATCAAAGGGCAACGTTGTCGATCCGCTCGACGTTATAAAGGTCTACGGCGCCGACGTGTTAAGGGTCTACGTCCTCTTTATGGGCGACTACGAAAAAGCCGCGCCTTGGTCGGAATCCGGCGTTACGGGCTGCAAGCGCTTCCTTGAGAGGGCCTGGGGTCTTCAGGACATTATGACCGGCGGTGAAAATTACCGCCCCGAATTCGTCTCAAAGATGCATAAGGCCATAAAGAAGGTAACTCTCGACATAGACGCGATGAAGTATAACACCGCAATAGCCGCGCTTATGACGCTTATCAACGACTTTTACGCGAGCGGAAGCGTCACCCGCGCTGAGCTGAGAGATTTCTGCATACTTCTCTATCCGTTTGCCCCTCATATCACAGAGGAAATTTATGAGTCGCAGAGTTTCGGCGGATACCTCCACGAAACTTCGTGGCCCAACTATGACGACGCTCTCTGCCGCGAAGACGAAGTCGAGGTAGCGGTCCAGGTCAACGGAAAAATCAGGGAGAAGCTCACCGTAAGCGCCGAAGCCTCGCAGGAAGAGGTCATCGAAGCGGCAAAATCGCTCGAAAGGATAGCCTCGGAGATAGCCGGAAAGCAGATCGTAAAGGCGATATACGTCAAAGGAAGACTTGTGAATATAGTCGTGAAGTAAAAAACGCAAGAATTTTTCTTTTGGGTATTGACTTATCGGTTGCAAAGGGTTATAATTATAAAGTACATTGTGGTGTGATGTAAAATACCTTCGCCCTCAGGCGGCAAAGGGAGGGAACAGTAAATGGCAGAAGTTCGTGTCGGCAAGAATGAGTCTTTGGATACGGCTCTTAAGCGCTTTAAGAGATCCTGCGCCAGAGACGGCATTATAGCCGAAGTTCGCAAGCGCGAGCAGTACGAAAAGCCTTCGGTAAGGCGCAAGAAAAAGTCGGAAGCTGCTCGTAAGCGCAAGTACTAATTTAACAGTGCAATATAAAACGAAAGCGGGCAGAGGATCTCTGTTCGCTTCGGTTTTTATCGGATCATCGGAGGCGGTAATTTGCTTCACAAGCCGGACTATGTTTTTGATTCCATTGCCGATATTTCGCCCGAGTTTTTTGAAAAAGAGGGCATAGAGGCTTTGATTCTGGACCTCGACAACACTCTTACCACACATAATAACCCCGTTCCCGACGCCGCGCGGCTCAAATGGTTTGAAAATATGAAGTCGCGCGGGTTCGAGATGATAATAGTCTCAAACAACCACCCCGAGCGCGTAAAGCCGTTCGCAGAGTTTTTGGGGCTCGACTTCGTTCCCGACGGCGGAAAGCCGCTTCCGCGTGGCTATAACGAGGCTTGCAGGCGGCTCGGGATACCGAAAAAGAAGATCGCCGCCGTAGGGGATCAGATCTTTACCGACGTTATGGGCTGCAGGGCCGCGGGGATACGCTCTATATTCGTCTTCCCGATAGAATACGAAACAGGATTCTGGTTTCGGGTGAAGCGAACGCTCGAAAAGCCGCTTTTACCGAAGAGACCGCAAAGAGGAGGGTAAAAATGTCTGCAATATTCGGGCCCGCCGGCAGTGCGGAAAAATTTTCAAAGCTCTATAAATCATCGGCGGATATGCCGAAATATCTTAGCGAGCTCGGGCTCGACGCTTTTGAATACCAATGCGGTCAGGGCGTAAGGGTATCCGACGCCGTCGGCGCGGCGTTAAAAGCCAACGCCGAAAAATACGGCATAACTCTCTCGCTCCACGCTCCGTATTTCATCTCGCTTTCGAGCGTAGAGCCCGAAAAGCGCGACAAATCCATCGACTACATACTCCAGAGCGCGGCCGCAGCGAAGAAGATGGGCGCCGAAAGGATAGTCATTCACTCCGGCTCCTGCTCGAAGATATCCCGCGAGGAGGCTCTTTCGCTCGCAAAGGACACACTTTCGAGAGCCCGCAAAGCAGCCATAGAGGCCGGATTTGAGGATATCATCTTCTGCCCCGAAACTATGGGAAAGTTCAACCAGCTCGGCAATCTCGAAGAGGTCTTGGAGCTTTGCAGCCTTGACGACAGCTTTTTGCCTACGGTGGATTTTGGGCACCTTAACGCGAGAACTCTCGGCGGAGTAAATTCAAAAGATGCTTTTGAGCATATCCTCGACAGCATCGGAAACCGTCTCGGGAGCGACAGGCTAAAGCGGTTCCATTCGCACTTCTCAAAAATCGAGTATACCGAGGGCGGCGGTGAAAAGCGCCACCTGACTTTTGAAGACGAGCTTTACGGGCCGAGATTCGAGCCGCTGATGGAGCTTGTCGCGAAGAAAAATCTAAGTCCCACATTTATCTGCGAGAGCGCCGGAACTCAGGATATCGACGCTTTGGCGATGAAAAAATACTACATCAACGAACTTAACAAGCAGGGAGGATAATTATGACAAAATATGAGAGACTTATGAACGAGCTTCCCGCTCATATCGACGCGGCGCTCGTGACCGAAGACGTAAACAGGCGGTATTTCACCGGAATGAAGTCGTCGGCGGGAACGGTTTTGGTCACCCGCGAAAAAGCATATCTTATAATCGACTTCCGCTATATCGAAAAGGCGAGAAAGACCGTCCACGACGCGGAAGTTATTATGCAGGAAAAGCTCTACGAGCAGATTAACGAGCTTCTTAAAAAGCACGGCGCAAAGACCGTCGCAATAGAGAGCCGCAGCCTCACCGTTTCGCAGCTTAAGAGCATACGTGAAAGGCTCAACGCCGAAATAGACGATTCCGACGCTTTGAGCGACGCGATAGACGCTCTTAGGATAGTGAAGTCGCAGGACGAGATAGACAAGATAATAAAGGCCCAGAGGATAGCCGAGGCCGCCTTTGAAGACGTTTTGAACTTCATCCGCCCGGGTGTTACCGAGCGCGAGGTCGGGCTTCATCTCGACTACTATATGCTCTCTCACGGAGCCGAGGCGCTCTCGTTCGACACGATAGCCGTTTCGGGGCCGAACACTTCGCTCTGCCACGGCGTCCCGACGGATAGGCAGGTGCAGTCGGGCGAATTCGTCCTTATGGACTACGGCGCGACCTATGAGGGCTACCACAGCGATATGACGAGAACGGTATGCGTCGGCAAGCCCACCGAGAAGATGGAAAGGGTATACGCCATAGTCCTCGACGCTCAGCTCAGGGCTCTTGCGGAGATAAAAGCGGGCGCCCGCGGCGCGGATATAGATAAGATCGCCCGCGATGTGATTGCCGAAGCGGGCTACGGCGAGGCTTTCGGCCACTCTCTCGGCCACGGCGTGGGTATGAATATCCATGAGACACCCAACGCGGCTCCGTCTTCAAAGCATGTTTTCAGGGAGAATATGATAGTCACGGTCGAGCCGGGAATATATCTGCCCGACGAGTTCGGCGTGAGGATAGAAGATTTTGTCGTTATTAAGGAAAACGGCTGTGAAAATATGACTTTGGCAAAGAAAAATCTGATTTCTTTGTAAAAACACTTGCATTATTTGAAAAGATAGGTTACAATATATTGTACTATATGGCATAAGATAAAAAAGACAGAAGAAAGTGAGGACACTCATATGATCACAGCAGGTGATTTCAGAAACGGTGTAACATTTGAAGAAGACGGCAACGTAATGCAGGTAATTGAATTCCAGCATGTAAAGCCGGGCAAGGGCGCTGCTTTTGTGAGAACCAAGACCAAAAATGTTCTTACGGGTGCGGTCGTCGAGAAGTCTTATAACCCCACAGCAAAGTTCCCGACGGCATATATCGAGAGAAAGGATATGGAATACTCTTATTCCGACGGCGAACTTTATTACTTTATGGATTCCGAGACTTACGAGCAGGTCCCCGTAAGCCCTAACGACGTGGGAGAAAGCTTCCGCTTCGTAAAGGAAAATATGGTCTGCACTATTTTGTCCTACAAGGGCAAGGTATTCGGCGTTGAGCCTCCGTTCTTTGTTGACCTTGTCGTCACCCAGACGGACCCCGGCTTCAAGGGTGATACCGCCACCAACGCCACCAAGCCCGCCACCCTCGAGACCGGCGCCGAAATAAAGGTCCCGCTCTTTATCAACGAGGGCGATGTTATCCGCGTTGACACCCGCACCGGCGAGTATATGCAAAGAGCATAATTTTCGGCCGGAATAGTTTGAATTACAGGAAAGGAGAATTTCTATGCTTTCTGAAAGGGCTGCATATCTCAAGGGCCTTATGGACGGTCTTGAGATCGACGATTCCACCAAGGAGGGCAAGGTGCTTCTTGCTCTTTACGACGTAGTCAGCGAGATCTGCGAGACGGTTGACACCATCGACGCCGACGTTGATGATATCGTCGAGTTCTGCGACACCGTCGATCAGGATCTTTCCGACGTTGAAGACGCCGTATTCGGCGAAGACGACGAGTGCGACTGCGGCGAATGTGATTGCGACGACTGCGATTGCTGCGACGATGACGACTGCACCTACGAAGTGGTTTGCCCCACTTGCGGAGACACCATCGAGCTCAACGACCTTATGCTCGAAGACGGTTCGGTGGAATGTCCGAACTGCGGCGAGCTTTTGGAGTTTGATCTCGACGAAGACGCAGAGGAAGACAAAGCCGACGGGGAGTGACCCGCCGCAAAACTTAATATTTATCTTCGGGGTAGGGTGAAAATCCCAATCGGCGGTATAGTCCGCGAGCATAGCCTTAACGGCGTGCACGAACCGGTGTGATTCCGGTACCGACGGTAACGCGCATAAAATTCAACGCGCGAAGTCCGGACGAGAGAAGATCATCGGCATTGACCGAAAGCCCGTGGATTTTTTCGCGGGCTTTTAATTTTTTAGGAGATGTTTTTTATGCAGACAAGATCAACATCAAAAATCGTAACTTTAGTCCTTGCGGCGCTGTTTTCGGCGCTCGCATATCTCACGGTGTTTATTCTGAGGATACCCTTTGTGCCGGCCGTCGGATTCTTAAAATACGAGGCCAAGGACGCCGTCTTGGCGCTCGAAGCACTCATTCTCGGCCCGATACCTTCAGCCTTGAGCTCGCTCGTCATCTCGCTGATAGAGATGGTCACGATAAGCGACACCGGAATAATCGGCGCGGTGATGAACTTTTTGTCTTCAATGGCGTTCGTCCTGCCGGTAGGGATAGTCTATAAGTACAAGCGCAGCATAAACGGCGCGCTGATAGGGCTTTCGCTGTCGGTGATAAGCGAAACTGCGGTGATGCTCCTTTGGAACTACCTCATTTCCCCGCTGTATATGGGCATCTCCCGCGAGGCTATAACCGAGCTCCTGCTGCCCGGCTTTTTGCCGTTCAACCTTGTAAAGTCGCTGATAAACGCGAGCATAACGTTCCTGCTCTACAAGCCGATAATGACAGTTTTAAGAAAGGCGAATCTTCTGCCCAAGCGAGAAGGCGCCGTACATAAAAGCAACGCTTTGCCGGTGATCGCAAATGTTGTCTGCGTGCTCCTGCTTGCCGGAGCGATAATCGCGCTGGTAGTTTCCAAGGTTTCGGGGAACGGATGATATATTGCGTGGTGTAAATAACGCAAAGGAAGTATTATAATTGCAGATATATTTTCGTTTGCCTCGCTCTGCTCGGCAAATGGGGAGACCCCCGGCGATGGTAATGCGGCGTCAGAAGTTTGCACAAACCGTACTGCCTGTACGCCGCATAAGCTGAGCCCTTCGGGCTCGCTCAAACTGCCGGACAGTTTTTATTCCCCGTCCTGCGCTTTGCTGCGCAAAGTGTTCCGCGCCTGCGGGCGCGGTAAGGGGCTTCTCGCCCCTTAACCCTCGCCACCCTTTTGAAAAAGGGTGGTCCGAAAACTTTTATGTTTATATGCAAATTTAACGTTTCATAGCAAATTCCCTATTGACATTTTTCGCTCTGCGAAGTATAATACATACGAACTTAATATTCCTTATCAAGAGCGGCGGAGGGAACAGGCCCTGTGAAGCCCGGCAACCTTTAAAAGGTGCTAAATCCTGCGGTTTTACCGAAAGATGAGGACGATCTTAATGCGCGCTCCCTTTCGGTGCGCGCTTTTTGTGTGCAACGATAATGTCAAAACGGAGGAAGTAACGATGAAAAAGCTTTTTACATCAGAATCTGTAACGGAGGGTCACCCCGATAAACTCTGCGACCGCGTTTCCGAGGCGATACTCGACGAGTGCCTTTCGCAGGACCCGATGTCGCGTGTGGCCTGCGAAGCTTTTGCAGCCACCGGAATGGTAATGTGCTGTGGAGAGATAACTTCAAACGCCCGCCTCGATATCCCCGAGATAGTCCGCGGCGCCGTTAAAGATATCGGCTATGACCGCGCAAAATACGGCTTTGACTATGAGACCTGCTCGGTGCTCAGCTCTATTCACCGCCAGTCGCCCGACATAGCTCAGGGCGTTGACGACGCCTATGAGAGCCGTGGCTCGGGAAAATTTGATATAGGCGCGGGCGATCAGGGAATGATGTTCGGCTTTGCCTGCGACGAGACCCCCGAACTTATGCCGATGCCTATTTCATATGCTCACGGTCTTGCCAAGCGCCTTGCGGAGCTCAGAAAGAGCGGTGTTCTTGAATATTTAAGACCCGACGGAAAAAGTCAGGTGACCGTTGAATACGACGGCGCACGTCCCAAAAGGATAGACAGCGTTGTTATTTCCACGCAGCACGACCCCGACGTGTCGCAGGAGACCATCAGGCGAGACGTCATCGAAAAGGTGATACGCGAAGTTATCCCCGCAGAGCTTCTTGACAACGACACAGTCTTTTATGTCAACCCTACGGGCAGATTCGTCATCGGCGGACCCCAGGGTGACTGCGGTCTTACCGGCAGAAAGATAATCGTAGATACCTACGGCGGATATTCCCGCCACGGCGGCGGAGCTTTCAGCGGAAAAGACCCCACCAAGGTAGACCGCTCGGCCGCATATGCCGCGCGATATGCAGCAAAGAACATAGTTGCGGCGGGCCTTGCGAGCAAATGTGAGCTCCAGATCGCTTACGCCATAGGCGTTGCAAAGCCCGTTTCGCTTATGGTGGACACCTTCGGCACCGGAAAGGTGAGCGACGAGAAGCTCGCGCAGGCGGTGGGCAGGGTGTTTGACCTGCGTCCGGCAGCCATTATCGAGATGCTCGGTCTGCGCAAAATGAAGTATCTCCCGCTCTCGGCATACGGACATATGGGCCGCGAAGACCTCGGCGTTTCCTGGGAAAAGACGGATAAGGTCGAAGCACTCCTTGACG
>CANRLU010000089.1 GCA_947631535.1 uncultured Clostridia bacterium
CTCGGTAAGGCCTAAGTCGGGATTACGCTTATGATGGCGCTTAATTAAAGCTATCTCTTCGGGAGTATGCTCATTTGGGTGATGATGAGGTCTGCGGGACTGATTTACCAATGACGATTCCGTTCCGTCCCAGCGCGATTTCCAAAAGTAGATATATGACCGTGCCTTATTGTACTTTCTGCTTGCGCGTGATACTCCGTATTTCTCCGCATACTTCATCAGGGATTGACGATACCTTGCCTCTTGTGTTATACTGTCCATGAAGAATGTGCTTCCTTTCTTGGCGGTAGTGATTTGTTGGCAATCTTATCTTACCACACTTGGGCACATTCTTCTTTATTCTTTCTTTTTAATGTACAAGATGTATTGTACTCTAACATTTCGATAAATTTGAGGAGGATTGTGGGAAGGTTTTGGGTTGACGGGGGAAAGCCTCAGCGCCCGCCGATATTTCCCCGCCGATAGGCGGCAGGCTTTTTATTTGCCTCGCTCGCCGCTCGGCAAACAGGGGACCCCTTAATAGGGTCCCCTGCGCCCGAACCGTCCACCGGACGGATTCGTGCTACCCTCCTGATTTCGTTTGGTAATAGAATTTCGCGCTCTGCAATGCGGCGTCGAAGAGTGATATGAAGGTAACGCAGTCACGCCGCATCTGTCGTTCGCTTCGCTCTCGACCCAAATGCCTTGCACCTCGACTCTCACCAGCCGAGATATGCGATTATTTCTCCGCAAGCACGAGCGGGCGGAGCCATATATGCCCGCGAAGTGCGAGCGGCAAGAAATAACGCCTATCTTTTTGAAAAAGGGTGGACCGAAAACTTTTAAGTTTTTCGTCGCTTTTCCCCAAAAGCAAAGGGCGGTTTCCCGCCCTCTCTGCTCTATTCCCCGATCTCAAAATACTCCTTTATCTCCGTCCTGAAATTCTCGTCCACCATAAAATATCCCCTCGCGTCCCATATCCCCGACGCCATTCTGTAGGTCGCGGGCGACGGATTTGAAGATATCAGCGATTCATACGCGTCGCGGACGTCGGTAAAGCTCTTTGAGGTGAGATCGGTGTCGGAATTGTTGTATATCACGTTGAAGATCGTCTGAATGTTCCCGACTATCGAGCCGGAATTATATGTGCAGGCCGAATTTATAAGCGAAACGGCAAGCTCGCCGAGCACCTGCACCCTCGCCTCGTTCCCCTTTTCGTAAAGGGGATAGGTCACTATCTTTCTTATGTCGTCGCCGTAAAGGGTGCGGGTGGCGGCCCCCTGCGCAAAGCTCGTTATCTCGCCGGTGGCCTCGTTGCGATAGTAAAGCTCCTGCGGGAAATTATAGCTCGACGTCCCGCCGAGGTAATCGACAAGGCTCTTAAAGCCCTCGTTCGATATTTTTATGTATTTGTCGCAGCTCACGCCGTAGGCGTTTTCGACCGCCGTCTTCAGGTAAGACATTCCCCCTGACTCAAAGAGCGAAGCTATGGTCCCCTCGGTGCCTCCGGCTATAGACCAGGTGTAGGGCGATATCGGTACCACCTTTACCGTCAAAAGGTCGGGCAATACTCTTATAAGAGCCATACCGTTTATGCTGCTGCCCTCGGCTCCGACAAAGAGGATGGTCTCCCTTGCCTTTGAAAAGTCCTGCTCGTCAGAGTTTTCCGCATCGGATACACTCACCGGCGCCGAAGCCGCCAGGCGAGCCTCGCGCGGCTGGTTCACGAACACTTCGAGCAGCACCAGCGCCACCGAACCGAACAGAAACAGACATATTATCATCGTAACGACGTATACAATTAAAACGGGCGCCTGCGACGAATGTTTTTCCGCCATATCGGTGTCCTCCTTTTCAACAAAGTTTCAAATTGCCGTTGCAATTTTGCGGCTCATGGTGTAAAATACATTTATATGCCGCTTCGGAATTTCCGCAGATGTTCAACAAAGCCCGAAAGGTCGAGCATTTTCACCCTCAGCCCCGCCTTTTTGGCGTAGGAAATGGTCTGACCGGTGCCGCTGTTCATATCGGCGACGGCCGCCAGAAGCAGCGAGGAATTTTCCACCATAAAGCGGTTTCTGCGCTGAAAACAGCCGGTGTAATACTCTTTGCCGAGGCTTACGAACCTGTCGCACCCCTCGCGCAGGGCGATGTAATCCTCTTTGTCTTCACCGTGCCTCGAGAATATCTCCTTTGAATAGGGGCTGACGCATATAAGCTTTATGTCGGGGTGGGTGAGCTTTGCCTGCAAAACCGCCTGACCGGCCCATATGTCCACGCCGCGCTGCATACCGCAGATAAAGGTGTCGAACCCCTCTTCGTAAAGCTCCAAAACGCAGCGGTGGAGCAGCGCCTTCATAGTTTTGAGATAAAACTCGTTGTTTACGTCAAAAGGCGCCTTTTCCGGACGGTGCCCCGAAAAGCAGGCCGTCCTCGACGGGTCGCAGATTCGCCCGCCGGCGCCGTTGTAATCATAATTCATAATTCATTCCTCGAGCCTTGATTACCTTTTATGATAACATATCGCGGGACTTTTTTCAAGCCCTGTTACCGTATTGTTAATATTTTTATATCCGGAGGTCAACGATGCAAAAGCTTAAAAAAGAAGCTCTTAAGCGCGCCTGGGCTGAGATAAGCCTGAGCCGCCTGAAAAAGAATGTGGAAAGCTGCCGCTCGCTTCTGCCCGACGGCGTGCAGATGATGTGCGTTGTAAAGGCGAACTGCTACGGCCACGGGATCGAAAATATAATCCCCTGCCTTGAACTCGACTGCGGGGCGGATTGGTTTGCCGTCTCGAACCTCGTTGAAGCGATTGAACTTCGCGACCTCGGCGTTGCCGGCGAGATACTTATTCTGGGCTACACCCCTCCGAAAAACGCCGCGGAGCTCATCGAATACGACATAATCCAGGCGATAACCGATCTCGACTACGCGACCGAGCTCTCGTGCTGCGCTCCTGCGGGCGAAAAGGTGCGCTGTCACCTTGCCGTTGACACCGGAATGACCCGCATAGGCATACGCGGAGACGCAAAAAGTCTTGCCGACGAGGCCGAAAAGATCTTCAGACTGCCGTCGCTCGCCTGCGAGGGAATTTTTACCCATCTTTCGGCCGCCGACAGCGCCGAGCCCTCCGACATCGAATACACAAAAATGCAGATACAAAAGCTCTGTGACCTCAAAACCGCCCTTAACAAGCGGCTGATAATCGTGGGGACGGTGCACTTTCTCAACTCCGCCGGAGCGGCCTACCACCCCGATCCGCGCTCGGACCTTGCCCGCTTCGGGATAATGCTCTACGGCCTTAAGCCCAACGGCGGCCGCGAGCTGCCCGTCGAGCTCGAGCTGGTAATGGAGCTGAAGGCTGCGGTCTCTCAGGTGAAAACCGTCGAGGCCGGAGTTGACGTGAGCTACGGGCGGACCTACACCACCCGACGCAAAACCGTCGTGGCGGTCGTGACCATCGGTTACGCCGACGGCTACCCAAGGCAGCTCTCGGGCAAGGCCGAGGTCCTCATAAAGGGCAGGCGAGCGCCGGTCATCGGCAGGGTGTGTATGGACCAGCTTATGATAGACGTGAGCGGCATCGAGGGCGTCCGCGAGGGGGACGTTGTTACCCTCTTCGGCACCGACGGCGGCGAGACCATCACCGCCGACGACCTGGCTGAGAAGATCGGCACCATAGGCTACGAAATCGTCTGCGGGATAAGCCCCCGCGTGCCGAGGGTGTGTATTGACTGATACTCATATTGAGGCGCGGCGCCGAGCGGAGGTTTTCGGGGAGCTTTCCCCGAGCTTTGCGGTGCGCTCCGGCTTCGGGCGCGGCGTGCGCTTCGGTGAAAAAAGCAAGTAATTTTTATTTCGCTCCTTGCTGAGGGCGAGCCTCGCCGCGCGTTGCGCGGGCGCGCGGGCCCATGGCCCGCGCGCGGCTGCCTGCGGCAGCCCGAGGCTCGCCCGGGTCAGGGAGCAAAGCCCCATGCGCCGCGCGTGCAGAAATATACAATACGTATATTTCCGCACGATTATTTCAAAGCGTCGCAAGCATTAAGTGACGCACAGTATAATCACACCAGTATTTTACCTATAGTATAACTTTGGAGGCAAAAATATGCCTAAGATCGGAAATTTCCGCGCCGGAGAGTTCTCGGTTACCGAATACGACACCCTCGATTCGACGAATAATCTGCTCAAAAAGCTCGCCGCAGAAGGCGCTCCCGACGGTTCTGCCGTCATTGCGCACGCCCAGACAGGCGGCAAAGGCAGACTCGGAAGGAGCTTTTTCAGCCCCGAAGGCTGCGGACTTTATATGTCCGTCCTGCTCAGAAGGGATATACCGGTCGGGCTTGTGAAGCTTCTGACCCCGCTTGCGGCGGTCGCCGTCGCAGAGGCGCTCGAAGAGTGCGGCTCGAAAAAAATCGGGATAAAGTGGGTAAACGACCTCTACGCCGACGGGAAAAAGGTCTGCGGAATATTGACGGAAACTCAACTGTCCCCTCAAAGCGGAGCGCCGCTCTGGGCGGTCGTCGGCATAGGCGTCAACCTCTTTCCGCCGCACTGCGGCTACCCCGACGACATCAAAGACCGCGCCGGTGCGGCGTTTGAGGCCGCCTCCGATGGGCTCCGCAATCGCGTCGCAAGAGGGATTCTCCTGTCGCTCGGGAGGAAGCTCGGCGGCCTTGAGTCAAGGGATTTTCTCGGCGAATACCGCGCCCGCTCTATCCTCGGCGGGCGCGAGGTTACCGTGCTGCCGGAGGGATATTCCGCTCGGGTAAAGGGGATCGACGACGACTGCAGGCTCATCGTCGAGACTCCTGCGGGCGAGCGGCGGCTCGAAAGCGGAGAGGTCAGCCTGAAATTATAACAAAAAGCCCGCCCTCAAAGCGAGGACGGGCGCCTTTTTGCCTGTCAGACCTGAACGCTGTAGTTCGGGGCTTCCTTGGTGATGTAGATGTCGTGCGGGTGGCTCTCCTTGAGGCCCGCGCCGGTTATGCGGACGAACTTGGTCTTTTCGTGGAGCTCGGGAATGTCCTTGCAGCCGCAGTAGCCCATACCGCTTCTTATGCCGCCGCAGAGCTGGAAGACCGTTTCGCTCAACATTCCCTTGTAAGGAACGCGGCCCTCTACGCCCTCGGGGACGAGCTTTTTCGAGCCGGTCTGGAAATACCTGTCCTTCGAGCCGGCGGCCATAGCGCCGAGGCTTCCCATTCCCCTGTAGACCTTGAAGGAGCGGCCCTGATAAATTTCTACCTCGCCGGGAGCCTCTTCGCAGCCGGCAAGGAGCGAGCCGAGCATAACGCAGCTTGCGCCCGCGGCAAGAGCCTTGACTATGTCTCCGGAATACTTTATGCCGCCGTCGGCGATAACGGGGATGCCGTATTTCTGGGCGACGCAGGCGGAGTCGTAAACTGCGGTTATCTGCGGGACTCCTACGCCCGCGATAACTCTCGTGGTGCAGATGGAGCCGGGGCCTATGCCGACCTTAACGCAGTCGGCTCCCGCTTTGATGAGAGCTTCGGTGCCCTCGGCGGTGGCTACGTTTCCGGCTATAACGGTGACCTCGGGGAACTTATTCTTCACCTTTTCGAGGCACTTGATTATGTTCTTTGAATGGCCGTGAGCCGAGTCGAGCACAAGGCAATCGACCTGCGCGTCTACAAGAGCTCCCGCTCTGTCCAGAACGTCGTCGGTAACGCCTATTGCCGCCCCGCAGACGAGCCTGCCCTGCTTGTCGATAGCGCGGTTGGGATATTTCACGGCCTTTTCGATATCCTTTATCGTAATGAGACCTTTGAGCCTGCCCTCGGAATCGACGAGCGGGAGCTTCTCGATCTTATATTTTCTCAGGATGTCCTGCGCCTCCGAGAGAGTGGTGCCGTCGGGAGCGGTAACGAGGTTTTCCTTGGTCATAACGTCGCTTATCTTCATCGAGAAGTCGGTGACGAAGCGCATATCGCGGTTGGTGATTATTCCGCAGAGCCTGCCGTCGGCTCCGACTATCGGAACGCCGGATATTTTGTATTTTGCCATAAGCTCGTCGGCGTCGGAAACAAGGTGATCGGCGGAGAGGAAGAACGGATTGCCGATAACGCCGTTCTGCGAGCGCTTGACCATATCCACCTCGTCGGCCTGGCGGTCAATGGTCATATTTTTGTGAATGATCCCGAGGCCTCCCTCGCGGGCGACGGCGATAGCCATTTTCGACTCGGTAACGGTGTCCATAGCGGAGGTCATAATGGGAATGTTGAGCACGAGCGAATCGGAAAGCTTAGTTCCCAGCTCCACCATATTCGGAGTAACGTCGGACTCTGCAGGAACCAGCAAAACATCGTCGAAAGTAAGGCCTTCTTTGCCGAATTTCAGATCTGCGTTGGTTTGAAGCATAGTTTTTTCTCCTTTATATTTATTTTTTCTGCGAACTTTGGGTAATTAGTGTAAATTTTATCTATTTTATCACACGGGCGGGAGAATGTCAAGAGCGCAGAGCGATTAAGAGGGACAAATTTTGAGGTGAAAAAGCGACGCAAAGAGTGATATAAAGGTCACGTTTGTTTCCGTCGCTTTCGTCGTTCGCTTCGCTCTCGACCCAAATTGCCTTGCACCTTGGCCCGCCACCCGAAATATGCGATTATTTCTCCGCAAGCACGAGCGGGCGGGGCCATATATGCACGCGAAGTGCGAGCGGCAAGAAATAACGCCTATCTTTTTGCGAAAGGCTTGACCGAAAACATTTAAGATTTGCCAACTTACTGCAAAAAAAGGACCGCCTTCGCAGTCCTTTTCGCGCTATGGATATTAAAAATCAATTACTCTTAGTAATGCTTCCTTTGGTTTATACTCCTCGTCGAACAAAAGCGGGAAGTTTTTCCTGCCCTCGCGGTTCTTGAAGGAGCTCAGCCAAGAGTGTTTATCCGAAACGCCCCAGAGCGTTACGCTCTCGATGACGTCCTTCATTCCCCTGAATATCCCGAACACCTCGCCGTAGACCTCGGTCACTCGCTCCAAAAGATGCTCGGGCGGAAGAGCGTCGGGGTTGCGCCAGTCGATGCAGTTTACGTCCATCTCGGTGATGTGAAGCTTCAGCCCCGTCTCGGCGTACATTTCGAGCGAGCGCTTTATGTTGTCGAGCTGCTCCTGCTTCATCAGCGCGTTTATATGGCACTGACAGCCGATTACGTCCACAAGGCCGCGCTCCTTAAGACCGTTCACGAGCCTGAGGATGCTCTCCCTCTTCTGGGGGACGTATTCGTTGTAGTCGTTGCAGACGAGCTCCTGATTCGGGAAATACT
>CANRLU010000090.1 GCA_947631535.1 uncultured Clostridia bacterium
AGCCCTGGCGGCAAGGCTCGCGCCGGCGGTAATATCGGCGGTTTTGTTCGCCGGTTTTATGCTGCTGTCATTGACCGCCGGCAACGGTTGGCACGCCTTGGCGTTCTTGCTCTGTGCGCTGTGGGCGGCAATGCTGCTCGCCGCCTGCGGAGTCGGCTGGGCGATATGGGGAATATCAAGGGTGATAAAACTCAGGAAAAGCAACTGACCGATACTCCCCTCACACCGTGATAAAACAAGGAGAAGGCTTATGTTTGACATCTATATCGGCTCGCTGAACGTCGGCGAGATTCTGCTGTTTGCGATACCCGCGCTCGCGTTTTTGATACAGCTTCTACTCTGCTTTAAAGTGCGCTCGCTTACGATAAGGCTCGCGCCGACGGCCGTATTTGCGCTTTTGTTTGCCGACTTTCTCGCTATGATGTTCGTGAACGGCGGGAGCGGCGGCATAACCTACCTTATACTGTCGCTCTGGGATCTTATCCCGCTCGCCGCCTGCGGAGTCGGCTGGGCAGTATGGGGAATATCGCGGTTGATAAAACAGTTTAAAAGCAAATAAACGACACTGCCCTGCGCCGAAAACGCAGGGGCTGCTGCGACGGGTGATAATTATGAACGATTTTGAAAAGATCGAAAATAAATGTCTCGGGAACAGGGAGGCTTTCTGCGAGTTCCTTGCCTGCCTTTACAATAAAGGAATGTGCGATATATCCGTTGATTACAAAGACGGTATGAATTTTTATTTTCACAGATCATCGGAGGCTTTCGGAATAAACGACGCATTTATCTGCTCTGACGACTCGGACTACATAAGCGGCGTTTTAGGCTCTTGCAGCGGACTAACGACAGCCGTTATCATTCCCTCCGGCGATTTTGACACTAAAAGGTATGAGGACAGCTGGAAGGTCGGCGTGAGAAGGCAGTTTTACAAGAGCCGCTTATCCTCCGAGCCCGTTTCCGACGGCGGTTATGTTAGGCTGGACAGGACGCATTTTTCGGTGATAAGCGAAAGCTCCTCCGACGTCGTCAAAAGAAATTACGCCATGTCTTTAGACTTTGACGAAGCCTGCTATGCCGTTATTGACGGCGGGCTGAAATGCTTTTTGAGCACAGGCCGCAACAAAAAGACAAATATGACGGAGATAACCTGGATATATACCGAGCCGGAATACCGAAACAAAGGCTATGCGTCAGACTTGCTGAGAAAAGTTTCGGATTGCTGTGTTTCGGAGGGCGTTATGATGACCTATCATTGCAGGTTCGAAAACGTCGCCTCGGCAAATACGGCGTTAAAAGCGGGATTCACCGAAACGGTCAACGAGATCATTCTGGAAAGAAAATAATCCAAGCGCTCGGATATAAATGTCTCACCCGCACCGCAGCTTTCGGTGCGGGTATTTTTTGCAGAATTTTATACTTTATATTCAAAAAATCATATTGCCAAAACGGCGGCGAATAGTTATAATAGTCATTGTAAACATTAAAGAATGTGGGAAGTGGGAAATTTGAAGAGCTTAAGAAGAGTTTATGCGGTTATTCTGTCACTCGTGCTGCTTGCGGGCTGCGCGGGAAGGGGTGCTGTCCCTTCTGAACCTGTCACCCCGCCGCCGACTGAGCCTGCAGAAACGACCTTGTCCGAGACTGTCGCCGAGATCACGGCAGCAACCGCCGCGACTGCTCCCCCAACGACAGTTACCGAGGCCACTACAACTCTTCCTCCCGAGCCGGAGTATTACACCGTCCGACTTATATGCGCGGGAGACAATCTGATACACTCGTCTATCTACAATCAGGCAAAGCGCCGCGCCGCCGCCAACGGCGAAGAGGGCTACGATTTCGGCTATGTATATGAGCGTGTCGAGCACTATATAAAGGACGCAGACCTTGCTATTTTAAATCAGGAGACTATTGTCACCGACGAGTTGGAGCCCTCGGATTACCCGAAATTCTGCTCGCCTGCCGACCTCGGCGAGCATATGATCGACATAGGGTTCGACGTTTTCTCGATGTCGAACAACCATGTTTTAGACAGGGGCGAGGAGGGCCTTTTGGCGACGCTTCGGTTCTGGGATTCTCACGAGGGGATAGTCCGCTACGGAGCCTACCGCGACGAGGAGGATATGAACAATATCCGCACGCTTGAAGTGAACGGCATAACCTTTGCATTTTTGGGCTATATGGAGCACACCAACGGCCTAAAGCTCAAGGAGGATTCCCCCTGCAGGATAACCTACCTCAAAGAGCTCGACGTTATAGAAGAGCAGGTCCGTCGGGCGAACGAAATAGCCGACGTCGTGGTGGTATCCCCTCACTTCGGCAAGGAGATATCTAACGACGTTACCGAGAGCCAGAAAAACATCGCTCGGCTTTTGGTGGATTGGGGAGCGGACATTATCATCGGCACACAGCCTCACACCGTCCAGACTATGGAATACATTGAGCGCGAAGACGGTACAAAGGCGTTTTGCTTCTACTGCCTCGGGAATTTCGTTTCGGCGCAGGAGAATTATAAAGCTATGGTGGGCATGCTCGGCGAGCTGACCGTCACCAAAAACTCTCTTACCGGCGAGATAACCCTCGACGACCCCGGAGCCATACCGATAATCACGCAGTACGGCGCCAACTACCATCAGATCCACATTGTCCCCTACTGCGAATACACCGACGAGGAGCTCAATTCCCACGGCTCAAAGGATTTCACGCGCAAAACACTCGATAAAGTTCTCGGATACATTCCCGAGGAATACCTCAGGATAGAATAAACTACGGAAAGGACAGATACTATGAAATTTGCGGACGGCTACTGGCTCAATCAAAAGGGCTACACTGTAAGCTACGCCTCACAGGCGTATGACATCGCGACCGACCTTAGATCGGTCACCGTTCTGGCAACACCGTCACACATCTGGAACCGCGGGCAGACTCTCGGCGGCCCCAACCTCGAACTGAAATTCAGTTCCCCTATGCCCGATGTGATAAAGGTGTCGGTCTGCCACTATAAGGGCTCCTGCGACTGCGGGCCTCACTTTGAGCTTCGGGAAGACCCTGACTTTGTCCCCGAGATAAACGACACCAAGGACTACACCGAGCTTGTTTCGGGCAAAACGAGCGTCCGCATTTCAAAGGGGCAGTGGGGCGTTGAGTATTACTGCGACGGCAGGCACCTCACCGGCGGAAGCTACCGTGCTCTTAGCTACATCGAGGAGGAAAAGTCGCACGCAAGCGCCCGCGCCGCGCTTCACGCCGACGACCGCTTCTGGGCCTACCCCGCCGAGACCTCAAACTCGTTTATCCGCGAGCAGCTCACGCTCGACGTCGGGGAATACGTATACGGTTTCGGCGAAAAATTCACCCCCTTTGTGAAGAACGGCCAGCACGTTGAGATATGGAACGCCGACGGCGGCACCTGCTGCGACCAGAGCTATAAATCCATACCGTTTTATGTCTCTTCTAACGGCTACGGCGTTTTTGTGAACGACTCCGGCAACGTGAGCTTCGAGGTCGCTTCGGATACCGTTTCAAAGGTCTCCTTCACCGTTCCCGGCGAGAGCCTTGAATACTTCATCATCGGCGGTGAAAACCTTGAGGCGGTGCTCTCAAATTACACCTCCCTCACCGGCAAGCCCGCTCTTCCGCCCGCCTACACCTTCGGGCTCTGGCTCACCACCTCGTTCACCACAAAATACGACGAGGAGACCATAAACTCCTTCATCGACGGAATGGCTGAGCACGACATTCCGCTCCAGGTCTTCCACTTCGACTGCTTCTGGATGCGCGAATTCGAGTGGTGCAACTTCGAGTGGGATCTGCGGCAGTTCCCGAAGCCCGCAGAAATGCTCGAAAGGCTCCACAAAGAAAAGGGCCTTAAGACCTGCGTCTGGATAAACCCCTATATCGGGCAGCGCTCTAAGTTATTCGACGAGGGCATTGAAAACGACTACTTCATCCTCAATAAGGACGGTTCGGTGTTCCAGTGCGATATGTGGCAGCCCGGAATGGCGATAGTTGACTTCACCAACCCCGACGCCTGCGAGTGGTACGCCTCGAAGCTCAGAGCTCTCTGCGAAATGGGAGTAGACTGCTTCAAGACCGACTTCGGCGAGAGGATACCCACCGACGTCGTGTATTACAACGGCGCAGACCCCGTAAAAATGCACAACTACTATACTTATCTCTACAACAAGACCGTCTTCGACGTACTCAAGCAGTATTACGGCGAAAACAAGGCCTGCCTCTTTGCGAGAAGCGCGACAGTCGGCGGGCAGCAGTTCCCCGTCCACTGGGGCGGCGACTGCTCGTCGGAATACTCCTCGATGGCGGAGACCCTGCGCGGCGGGCTCTCGCTCTCGATATCGGGCTTCGGCTTCTTCAGCCACGACATTTCGGGTTTTGAAGCCACCGCCACCCCCGACCTCTATAAGCGCTGGTGCGCTTTTGGGCTGCTCTCGACCCATTCCCGCCTCCACGGCAACTCCTCCTACCGCGTTCCGTGGCTCTTTGACGACGAAGCCTGCGAGGTCTTGAGCTTCTTCACAAAGCTCAAGGGCAGGCTGATGCCCTACCTCTTCGCGCAGGCCGTCAAGACCCACACAAAAGGCGTACCGATGATGAGAGCTATGGTCATCGACTTCGCCGAAGACCGCACCTGCCGCACCGTGGACACGCAGTATATGCTGGGCGACAGCCTTCTCGTCGCGCCGATATTCAACGACCGCAGCGAAGCTTCGTTCTACGTTCCCGAGGGCGGCTGCTGGATAGACCTCATCACCAAAAAGGTCTACGAGGGCGGAAGATGGTATAAGGAGAATTGCAGCTACTTCGAGATACCGCTCCTCGCCAAGCCCGACTCGATAGTAGTCTTCGGCGACTTTGAGCGCGACTTTGAATACGACTACGTTTCGGGAGCTACCGCGCTCATCACCTGCCTTGAAGACGGTCACACCGCCGAGACCACGGTTTACGACACCGAGGCAAAGCCGGTCCTCGCCCTTAAGGCCGAAAGAAGCGGCGGCAGGATAACCGTGAGCTACAACAAGGTGGACTGCGACTTTTACGTCAACGCTTTCGGCAAAACCGTAAAAGCCGAGGCCGGCACCGAATCGGTGACGGTAGAGATGTAAATAATAACTGCGGCGGGGAAACCTGCCGCAGAACACTATTCGGAGAAAATATGAACACGTTTGAAAAAATTTACTCTGTCGTCAGGCAGATACCTCGCGGACGCGTCGCGAGCTACGGGCAGGTCGCGGCGCTCGCCGGAAACCCCCGCTGGTCGCGGGTAGTGGGCTACGCGCTCCACGTCAACCCTGACCCCGAGGGAATACCATGCTACAGGGTCGTCACCAAGAGCGGCGGCCTCTCGGAGGCGTTCGCCTTCGGCGGAATAAACGTTCAGCGCGAACTTTTGGAGCGCGACGGCGTGGAATTCACCCCAGACGGCAGAGTCGTGATGGAAAAATACCGGTGGAGGCCCTGAATTTTAAGCAGGATACGGCGGTTCCCGCGCCGTGTCCTGTTATTTTTATCGAACTATGGTATAATTGTCGTCGAAAGGAGGGCAAAAAATGGATCAGCAAAAAATCGGCATGTTTCTGAAGGAGCTCCGCGTCGAAAAGAATCTTACGCAGGAAAAGCTTGCCGAGCTTTTAGAGGTGACGAACCGCTCGGTCTCGCGCTGGGAAAACGGCAACAATATGCCCGACCTCTCGCTGCTGATGGAAATCGCGAACGTTTACGGCGTAGGGGTCGATGAAATTTTGGACGGAAAGAGAAAGGAGACGCGTATTGACGAACAGACCGCTGAAACTATTGAAAAGGTAGCGGATTACGCCAACGAGGAAAAATTGCGCCTGAAAAAGACTTTGCGCGGACTGCTTATACTGTCGCTTATTATGTCGGCCGTGACGATTTTTCTGAGTTACTTCGAGATCGAGGGCAAATTTGCGAGCTTTTTAATGGGATTTTCAAACGGTGTCGATTTAGGAATAACTGTTTTGCTGCTTATTTTCCTGAGCAGCGCAGGAGCAAAATTCAGGACGGCAAAGCTCAATCTGCTGAATAAAATCAAGAGCGGGAAGGCGAACGAATGAATATTAACGTATTAACAATGCTCGGAATGATGCTGACTGCGGTAACGTTCATAATAAAAAGATTTCTTGACAAAAGCGGTCATATCCCGAACGCGGTATATATCATCGCGTATGTCATTGCGATAGTGCTGCTGGCGGCAGGACTGATCAAAGGGTGCAAAGACAGGCTGTGACCGTATCACCGCAATTACAAATTCGACTCACCGAAATTCCGAAATTTTCCCATTGATATTCCAAATTTAATTCATTGATATTTCAAAAACGCGGGGTATACTTAAGACACTGACCGAGGTCAAGAATCCGAAAGTCGGGTTTGCGCAGACCTGCAGCTCTCCTGTGCAAATGCCGACATTCAAACGAAAGGCGGTATATCCCTATGAAAAAAGTTTTAGCAGTTATGGCGGTACTTCTTGCCGTCGCAGTCCTCAGCTGCGTGACCGTTTTTGCGGCGGACTCCGAAGCTTTCAGCTACCTTAAGGGCCAGCAGAGAAGTGCAGAGCGCAGCAGCATTTATGCCGAGGCCGAAACTCTTCCCGAAGACGAGCAGGACGCTTTCCTTGCTGAAAACGGCATCGGCGAAACTCCCTACTCCGAGGAAGCGGCAGCGAACTACGGCTATGTTGCAGGTCAGTCGAGGGGCTCGTCTTACCGTCAGGGCGACGACTCCGAGCGCACTCAGGACACCTCGGGCTACGGCTACCTCACAGGTCAGCAGCGCGGTTCGAGCTACCAAAAGTAATCGGTAAAACAAAAATCTCCTCCGATCACTCGGAGGAGATATTTTTTGCGTCAAGCGCTCAATTAAGCATTGATAGCAGTGACAACGCCGGAGCCTACGGTTCTGCCGCCTTCACGGATAGCGAAGCGGAGACCCTCTTCGATAGCGATAGGAGTGATAAGCTCAACGCTCATCTCAACGTTATCGCCGGGCATGCACATTTCAACGCCCTCGGGAAGGGTGATGACGCCGGTAACGTCGGTAGTTCTGAAGTAGAACTGAGGTCTGTAGTTGGTCAT
>CANRLU010000091.1 GCA_947631535.1 uncultured Clostridia bacterium
CAGCTGAAAAACGACAGACTTGCCCTTTGCGAACGGCTTGAGAGCCTGCAAGCCCGCAAAGAGGAGGCAGGCGAGATAGTGAACTTTGCACGCTCGTGGCAAAGCACCGACTACAGCCGAAAGAAAGCGGTGGCGATGATAATGATACATAAGATCGTAATCGCCGAAGACGGCGGGGTAAATATCGAATGGAATATATGAAAAATGTGCAGGGTCAGAGCGCCCTGCACATTCTGTTTTATGTCCGTAAATGGAGGTAAAATTATTAAGTATGATAACGAAAATTTGCCGCCTAAAATCTGTCAAAAATCCACTTAAGTTTGTAAGGTTCGTATCGCCAAACCTCTGATAGTGCACTATCTCGCGCTCGCGGAGGAACTTTATAACGTCCCTCACATCGGGGTCGTCTACGAGACGGAGGATATTGTCGTAGGTCAGGCGGGCTTTCTGCTCCGCCGCCATATCCTCCGAGAGGTCGGCAATCGGGTCGCCGGTCGATTGGAACATATTTGCCGAGAAAGGCGTTCCCGAAGCCGCCACGGGGTAGAGCCCGTTGGTGTGATCGACGAAATAAACGTCGAAGCCGCTTTCCTTTATCTCTTTCGGAGTGAGGTCGCGGGTGAGCTGATATATCACCGAGCAGACCATCTCCATATGGCTGAGCTCTTCGGTGCCTATATCGTTGAGTATCGCTTTTACTTCCGGCGTGGGAGCCGTGTAGCGCTGGCTCAGATATCTCATAGAGGCGCCGAGCTCGCCGTCGGGGCCGCCGAACTGCGAAATTATTATTTTTGCCGAAGTCGCGTTCGGATTCTTTATTTTTACGGGATATTCGAGCTTTTTCTCATATTTCCACATTGTGCGTTACCTCCTCAATTTGCCGAAAGCTCCCAGGGGAAGGGTGCGTCTACCCAAGCCCAGCGGGAGTTGTTCTGTTCCGACTCTATGCTAAGAGGCCCGTATGCCTGTTCAAACTGCTTTTTTGCCTCTTCGCAGAGCTTTTTGTATTTGTTGTAATAGGCAAGAGCCTCGGTGCAGTCGGGGTGAGTGTCTAAAAACAGGGCGGCATCGGTCACCGCGAAAGAATACATCTGCACTTTTTTAAGGAGCTTTTCTCTGTCGTTCATATGGCTTTCTCCCCCAAAAAAGGCTTGTCGAGGTCTTCAAAGACCGTTCCTCTGTCGAGCGCGGCCGAGGGCTCGTATACGTTTTTCCACTGCTGATACGGCACATATGCCATACCGACAGGGGTCTCGGCGGGAAAAGCACTCATAGAATTGTTGAGCGGGCAGCTCGTGCAGGGCTTTTCCTGATCCCTGACAAGCATTTCCGTAAGATTCATCGTCATAACCGTTCCTTTCATAAAAATATCCCGAGGGGGAGTTTTGTCCCCTCGGGATATATTATGCCGATGAGCGCGGACGTGTGCCGATGTCAGCGGGCTATTCATTAAAGGCAAGGCCGAGCACGCTCTGCGCCAAAAGCAGCGCCGAAATCATAATGCCGAAAAGATTTAGGTATTCCGGACCGTAAACTATCGGCAGCACCGACGTGATAAATGCCGCCACGGCGACCCGGCGCCGTGCCAAAAGTAGCTTTTTATCGGGCTTTGCGAGTGACAGAACGCCCAAAATAAGCAGGATTGCCGTCAGAACTCCGGTGATCAGCGGAAAGAAATTTGCATAGCCGAAAGGCGTGAGGCTGAAGTAAGAGAAGGTCTTTATTATCGGCTGATCCGGCCCGTCGGCGAATTTGCAGACCGCTCCGAGCGGCGGAATTTCAAGCAGCAGCACCGCCGCGGGCACTATGAAGGTAAGCAGCAGGCTCTTGAGTTTTGACATAAAATCGCTCCTCAGAATATCAAATGCACCACCGCAAGGGCGGAACATCGGGTGAGGCAAAATGTTGCACTTGCCGTGAAACCTTTTAAGTATGTCTATGTTCTTAAATCACGCACTCTTCTCAAACCGCCGGGCTGTCTGCGGGCTGGGGCACCGAGCTGTCGGTGCCGTTTGCGGCTTCGGTCTGCTCCTCGGCTTCGAGGGCATAGGCGGTCTCGATCTTTTTGAGCAGCTTTATCATATCCTCGCTCTGGCGCGGGGTCTTCTTATACTTCCCGAGCGGTCCGGCGAGCTTTCTTGCGCGCTCTTTCTTCCCGAGCCTGAGATACACGAGCCCGAGATAAAGTCCTGCCCACACTCTCACCTCTATCGGGCGGCAGTCTAAAAGCTCCTTGAAGCCGGTCTTCGCGCCCTCGTAGTCGCCGTCGGCATATTTGAGGAGGGCGGCGGTGAGCTTCTGCTCCGAGCGGTCGGCATATTTCGAGCAGAACGGTTCCCCGAGCTTTACCGTCGAGCGGGCGCTCTCGGTGTCGCCCGTGAGCAGGAACAGATAGGTGTAGAGGTTGTAATATTGCGCGGCCATTTTGGCGTCAAAGCGGTCGAGGTCGATGTCCCGCAGGACGGAAAAAGCGTCGTCATAGCGTCTGCCGTCGCTGTATGCCTTTGCGATGCAGAGGTCGTTGCGAGCTCCGAGCGATGTCCCCGCGAGCTTGCGGCGCTTTTTTTCGAGAAGCTCATAATATTCCTTCGAGTAGCCCGTCTTGCGGAGAACCTTTGCGGCCCTTCTGCGCTGACCGCGGAAAACGTTGAGCACGAAAACGTATATGATGTGAGCCGAGAGTGCCACTGCTCCGATAACGCAGGCGAGCGAGCAGGCAAAGCTGAAGTTGTCGGTGAGCCATTCCGGAAGCTCCTGCCCGCCGATGCTTCCCGAAAGCGTCAGGTTAAAGTCGAGGAAAGGCAGCAGGCTGTAAAACGAATCCTCAGAGTAAAAGCCGATAAGCCGCGCGGTTATCAGCACGGCGGCGGCAAATATCACGATGCATAAAAGCCAAATCCTAAGTGCTCTTGCTTCAAGTCTGCTTTTTATCATTCAGAACGACCCCTTTTCTCCCGGGTGCACCACGCGGCTCCCGCTCTTTTCCATATTATAATTATTATAGCATAAAGCCGAAGGCTTTGTGCTATAATTAGCCATCTTTTGCGGTTCCCGACGAAGTCGGGGAGCAAAAGGGCGACTAAAATAAAATATAATAATCGCATCGCGATTATTATATCATACTTAAAATAAAATTACAATAGCGAATTTGAGCAGGACGTGTTTTGTTTTCATTTTTACTCATCCCCAACAGTCAGATTATTCACCCAGATCCTCTTTTTCACAAGTATATACCCCAGAACGCACCTGATAAGTCCCGAAAGCTGCTCCGCAAGCATAATGAGCGCGACCGGCATACCGGTGGCGAAGCGGGTGAGTATGAACACGAGCGGATAGTTTATCGCCCACACGGCGCCGCTGTCGAAAATAAATGTGATGAACGTTCTTCCTCCCGAGCGCAGCGTGAAGTAGCAGGCGTTTAGAAACGACTGTATCGGCATACCCGCCGCGACGGCGAGTATGAGCTGCGTGGCAAGGCGCTTTATCTCCGGCTCGGTGTTGTAAAACTGCGGGAAGAGCGGCGCCGCAGCGGCCATAACCGCTCCGGTCACGATGCTCGATATCACCGAAACGACAAGGAGCTTTCTGTCGAGGTCTACGGCTTCTTCGGTCTTGCCTGCTCCGAGAGCCTGCCCCACGATTATCGCTATCGCGTTGCCGAGCGATAGGAACACCACGTTAAATAGGTTCATAACGGTAACGCAGATGTTGTCGGCGCTCACCACTTCAAGCCCTCTCACCGAGTAGCACTGCGCTACGGCGGCTATTCCGAAGCTCCAGAGGGTCTCGTTCAAAAGCAGCGGCGTGCCCTTTTTCGCTATCGCAAGAACTATATTTTTGGGTATGTAAAGACTCGAAAACAGTCCCTTTGCAAACGGGTTCTTTTCGGTGTGGGAATGAGTCCATATCACCACGATGAGCATTTCGACGTATCGCGATATCACCGTTGCGACGGCCGCGCCCGCAGCTCCGAGAGCGGGAGTGCCCAGCTTTCCGAAGATGAGCACCCAGTTGAAGAATAGGTTGACCGCAACGGCGGCGATTCCCGCGAGCATCGGAACTACCGTCTCATCGGTCTCGCGTAGGGTTCCGGCATAGCACTGCGTTACCGTGAACGGTATGAGCCCGAACATTATTATCTTAAGATATTCCGAGCCGTAGCTCAGGGTGGCCGCGGGGTCGCCGACGGCGGCGCTGTCGGATATATAAAGCGAGATCAGATCTCCTCTGAAAAATCCGAACACCAAAAGCCCGAGCAGAGTTATCGCCGAGCATATCATCAGCTTGAACCGCGTGGTATATCTTACGCCGTCGGGGTCGCGCGAGCCGTGATATTGCGAGGTGAATATCCCCGCGCCGGCCGTGGCTCCGAAAATCAGTATGTTGAACACGAATATAAGCTGATTGGCTATCGAAACGCCGGTCATCGGGTCGGTGCCGGTCTTGCCCACCATTATGTTGTCGAGCAGGCTGACAAAAGTCGTTATGGCGTTTTGTATCACTATCGGCAGGGCGACCGTCATAAGACGGCGGTAAAATGCCGCGTCGCCCAGATATCTGTTTCTGAATTCCTTGAATCCCATAATTTCACTCCTCTGTCGTTCACTCAGATGCGCCTGTATCGGCGCTTTCCGAATGATTATAGCCGATATTCCCAAAAAACGCAACATCAATTTTGCGGCAAAAGTATGATTGTAACATTTGTACAAAATCGTTGAAAAAAACCCGTATAAATTCCACGACATACAATATTGACAAAATTAAAAAAATATTGTAAGCTTAGCTTGCTAATCATTAACAGGCTAATATTGGAAAATTACAGAAAGGACGATCAAAATGAAAAAAGAAACAGCAAGACAGCGTAAAATGTCAGGACTCACCCATTCGTTCCTCCACGTGAACAGGCTCCGCAGAATTATGGTAGAAGAGCAGGTGAGCAGGCTCGGAATCCATTGCAGCCAGCACCACATGCTCATGCTCATCGCCCACAACAAGAACATCTGCCAGAAGGATATCGCGCAGAAGCTCGAGATATCTTCTGCCGCCGTTGCGGTAACGCTCAACAAGCTTGAGGCTGCCGAGCTCATCGTAAGGAACCCCTCGTTCGACGATGCCAGAATGAACTACATCACCATCACCGACAAGGGCAACGAGATACTCAAAACCACCAAGGAGATGTTCCGCGAGATCGACGAAAAGGCCTTTGAAGGCATCAGCGACGAAGAGATGGAAGTTATGGACAAACTTCTCGAAAAGATGACCGAGAATCTCAAGGCGATCTCGCCCAAGCGCGTGTAATTTTCCCCGCCTCAAGGAGGTAACTTTACTTTGAAACACAACTGGTTCAAATACATACGGCCCTACCTTATATTCTTCATCGTAGGTCCGCTGTGTATGATAGTCGAGGTTGTCGGCGAGGTGGTAATGCCTAAAATTCTCGCGTTTATCATCGACGGCGCGAATAACGGCACTCTCACCTGGCAGAGCAGCATACTCGCTATGTTCGGGACCATAGGCATGGCAATCCTGATGATGGCGGGAGGAGTCGGAGGCTCGTATTTCGGCGCAAAGGCGGCGGTCAATTTTGCCGGTGACCTAAGGCGCGATATATTCACAAAAGTCCAGGGCTTCTCCTTTGCCAACATCGACAAATTTTCGACGGGCTCGCTCGTCACAAGAATGACCAACGACGTAACGCAGCTCCAGAACTTCGTAAATATGGTCCTGAGAATGGCGATACGCGCCCCGGGAATGTTGATAGCCGCGCTTTTTATGGCGATATCGCTCCAGCCTTCGCTCTCTGTGATATTCGCCGTTGCGGTACCCGTTCTGGTTGCAGGAATTGCGACGATAATCATTTCGAGCTTTTCAAAATTCTCGATGGTCCAGAAAAAGGTGGACGGCCTCAACTCGGCGGTCCAGGAGAACGTGACCAACGTAAGAGTCGTAAAGTCGTTCACCCGCGAAGAATTTGAGATAGAAAAGTTCGGGCGCGCCAACACCGATTTAAAAGATACGGCTATGGGCGCTATGAAGATAGTGATATTCATGTCGCCGGTAATGACTCTCGTTATGAACATTACGGTCATGTGCATCATCTTCTTCGGAGGTAAAATAGTTATCAACGGCGGAATGGAAGTCGGCGAGCTTTCGGCGTTCATCACCTATGCTACGCAGATACTCTCTTCGCTTATGGCGGTCTCGATGCTCTTTATGGTCACTTCGCGCGCTCTCGCTTCGGCAAAGCGCATAGGAGAGGTCCTCGACGAGGTGCCGGACATCTCCGACGAGAACGCCCAAAGAAAAGACCTCACCGTTAAAAACGGCGAGATAGAGTTTAAAAACGTCACCTTCCGCTACTACAAAAATTCCGAGGACCCCGTCCTTGACGACATCAGCCTCAAGATCCCCGCGCGCTCGATCGTCGGAATAGTCGGCTCCACCGGCTGCGGAAAGACCACCCTTGTTTCGCTTATTTCACGCCTTTACGACGCCGACGCCGGCGAGGTTCTCGTTGACGGCGTAAACGTCAAAGACTACTCTATTTTCAATCTCCGCGAGGGCGTGGGAATGGTTCTGCAGAACAACACGCTCTTCAGCGGCACCATTGCGGAAAACCTCCGTTGGGGCGACGAAAATGCCTCCGACGAAGAGGTGATATCCGCGGCTTCGAGCGCACAGGCGGATAAGTTCGTAAGCTCGTTCAGCGACGGTTACGACACCGTGATAGACCAGGGCGGCACAAACGTCTCGGGCGGCCAGAAGCAGAGGCTCTGCATAGCGAGGGCGCTGCTCAAAAAGCCGAAGGTCCTCATTCTCGACGACTCCACCAGCGCAGTTGACACCGCCACCGAAAAGCAGATACGCGAGGCGTTCAGAAACGAGCTTGCGGATTCCACCAAGATAATAATCGCGCAGAGGATATCTTCGGTCAAGGACGCCGATATGATAGTCGTTATGAACGAGGGCAGGATAACCGGCGTGGGCACCCACGACGAGCTCCTTGCCGGAAACGAAGCATATCAGGAGATCTACTATTCTCAGAACGACTCCGAGCGAAAGGAGGCGGGAAGATAATGGCAAGATCGCTTGAACAG
>CANRLU010000092.1 GCA_947631535.1 uncultured Clostridia bacterium
ACGAGAGCCGAACGCAGCTTCGCGCCCAAGAATTCGTGCTTATATTCGGCGTTGTAAACGCTGTAGTTCATAAAGTCCATAAGGTCGGGGACGACTGCCTCAGCGCCTTCACTCTCCAAAAGCTCTACGAGGTGATTGTTGGCAAGAGGCATATATTTTACGAGTATCTCGCCGACGATGCCTACGCGCGGCTTCACGAGCCCCTCCACGAGCGGCAGCCTGTCGAAGTCTTCGACTATCCCTCGGCATACCTGCTTATAGGTATAACCGCTCTTCGGGTCGGTGAGCTGCTTGGTGCATATTTCAAGCCACTTTTTATGGAGCTCGTTTGCCGATCCTTTCACCTTTTCATAGGGTCTCACGCGGTAGAGGCAGCGCATAAACAGGTCGCCGTAAACAACTCCGCGGAAAGCCGCAAGAACGAGCGCGGGGGTGATCTTTAAGCCGTCCGACTTTTCCATTCCGTTGGCGTTGAGCGAGATGACGGGTATCTTCGAGAGCCCCGCCTTGTCGAGCGCGCGTCGGATAAACCCTACGTAGTTTGAAGCGCGGCAGCAGCCGCCCGTCTGGGTCATTATTATCGCGAGGCGGTCGGTGTCGTACTTTCCCGAGAGGACGGCGTCCATTATCTGCCCGACGACGGTTATCGAGGGAAAGCAGGCGTCGTTGTTGACGTATTTCAGCCCGACGTCTATGGCGCCCCTGTTGTCGTTCGGGAGGACCTCCATATTATAGCCGAAGTGCTTAAAAACGGGTTCGAGCACCTCGAAGTGTATCGGGCTCATCTGCGGGGCGAGAATGGTATAGCCCTTTTCGTACATTTCGCGGGTGTAGGGCGTGCTGTGATAGGTTATCGGCGCGGGCTTTGCGGTTATGCCGCGCTCGCGGCGCATATTCATCGCCGAAATAAGGCTTCTTATGCGTATCCTCACGGCTCCGAGGTTGTTGACCTCGTCGATCTTGAGAACGGTATAGAGCTTATTGGAACCCTCGAGTATCTCCGACACCTGGTCGGTCGTCACGGCGTCGAGCCCGCAGCCGAAGGAATTGAGCTGCACGAGCTCCAGGTCGTCGCGGGAGCGGACAAACTCCGCCGCGGCGTAGAGTCTCGAATGGTAGACCCACTGATCGACCACTCTCAGCGGCCTTTCGGGGTCGAAATCTATCGGCAGACTGTCCTCGGTGAAAACGTCGAGCCCGTAGCCGGCTATCAGCTCGGGTATGCCGTGGTTTATCTCGGGGTCGATATGGTAGGGCCTGCCGGCGAGGACTATTCCCCTGCCGCCGCGCTCCTCCATTGCTTTGAGGACCCTTGCTCCCTCTGCGCGGATATCCGCCTTTGCCCGAAGCTGCTCCTGCCAGGCCTCTTTGACGGCGCTTCTCACCTCGCGCTCCGGAATGTTCCACTCCTCGCGGCAGAGCCTTACGAGGCGGTCGGCAGCCGTTTTTTCGTCGGTGAAGGCGATAAACGGGCGTATGTATTTCACTTCGCCGTCGGTTATAGCCTCGACGTTGTTCTTTAAGTTCTCGGGGTATGCCGCGACAATCGGGCAGTTGTAGTGATTCTGGGCGTCTTTGGTCTCCTGATGCTCATAGAAAACGCAGGGGTGGAAAATCGTCTTTATCCCCTGATTTATCAGCCACTGGACGTGACCGTGAGAGAGCTTCGCGGGGTAGCACTCCGACTCGGAAGGAATAGACTCCATCCCGAGCTCATACAGCTTTCTGTCACTCTGGGGGGATATCACGAGCCTGAAGCCGAGCTTTTTAAAGAACGCCGCCCAGAACGGGTAATTTTCGTAAATGTTGAGCACGCGCGGAATACCGATAACTCCGCGCTTTGCCTCGCTCTCGGGGAGCGGCTCGCAGGCAAATATCCTGCGGCGCTTAAACTCCACAAGGTTCTCGCCCTTGGGGCCCTGCTGTGTGCCTCCGAGGCCGCGCTCGCAGCGGTTGCCCGTGATATGCCGCCTGCCGCCCGAGAAGGTCGAGACGGTGAGCATACAGTTATTCGAGCATCTGCCGCAGCGTGCTGTCGAGTTGCGGTATTTGAGGTCGGTGATCTCGTCGAGCGGGAGCATACTGCTCTCCTGACCCTTATATCTCTGCCTCGCGATAAGCGCCGCGCCGAAAGCTCCCATTATCCCTGCGATGTCGGGACAGGTGGCGTTTACACCGGCGATGCGTTCAAATGCACGCAGGACGGCCTTATTGTAAAACGTTCCGCCCTGAACGACTATGTGAGTGCCGAGGCTTTTCGCGTCGGCGAGTTTTATTACCTTATACAGCGCGTTTTTTATGACTGAATAGGCGAGACCCGCGGATATGTCGCTAACGGGGGCGCCCTCCTTCTGGGCCTGCTTTACGTTCGAGTTCATAAAAACGGTGCAGCGGGTGCCGAGGTCAACGGGATTCTTTGCAAAAAGGGCCTCTTTTGCGAACTCCTCGGCGGTGTAGCCCAGAGAATTCGCAAAGCTCTCGATAAAGCTTCCGCATCCCGAAGAACACGCCTCGTTGAGCAGGACGTTATCCACCGAGCCGTTTTTGAGCTTTATGCACTTCATATCCTGCCCGCCGATGTCCAAAACGCAATCGACCTCGGGATCAAAGAACGCCGCGGCGGTGGTGTGTGCGACGGTCTCCACCTCGGAGTCGTCGAGGCAGAACGCCGATTTCAAGAGCGCTTCGCCGTAGCCCGTTGAGCAGGAACGGGCTATCCGCGCACCCTCGGGAAGCAGCTTTTTAAGCTCGTATACCGCGAATTTCGCGGCCTCAACGGGGTTGCCCTTGTTGTTGGCGTAATGCGAATAGAGCAGCCTGCCGTCGGAGTCTATCAACGCAAGCTTAGTCGTGGTCGAACCGGCGTCAATGCCCAAAAAGCAGTCGCCCTCATACTCCGAGAGCTCCGCTTTTTCGACGACGGCGCAGTCGTGCCGCGCGCAGAACGCCTTATATTCCGCTTCGCTCGCAAAGAGCGGGTCGAGGCGCTTTATTTCAAAGTTCATCTCGACGCCCTCCGAGAGGCGCTTTATCAGTTCGTCGAGCGGCACCGGCGTTTTGGTCTCGACCTCGAGAGCCGCGCCCATCGCGGCGAAAAGGTGGCTGTCGGAGGGGTCAACGGTGGTCTCGGGAGTGAGCCCGAGGGTGCGTATGAACGCCTTTTTGAGCTCGGTCAAAAAGTGGAGCGGTCCGCCCAAGAAAGCGACGCAGCCCCTTATAGGCTTGCCGCAGGCGAGGCCCGAAATGGTCTGATTGACGACCGCCTGAAAGATAGAGGCCGCGAGGTCAGCCTTGGTGGCGCCCTCGTTGATGAGCGGCTGGATATCGGTCTTCGCGAAAACGCCGCACCGCGCCGCTATCGGATATATTTCCCTGTAATTTTTTGCTTCGTTGTTTAGCCCCTCGGCGTCGGTCTGCAAAAGGGCCGCCATCTGGTCGATAAACGAGCCGGTGCCGCCCGCGCACACGCCGTTCATTCTCTCGTCGAGTCCGCCGCGGAAGTAGATTATCTTGGCGTCTTCGCCGCCGAGCTCTATCGCAACGTCTGTCTGCGGGGCAACGAGCTCTATAGCCGAGGCTACCGCCGCGACTTCCTGTATAAACTGTATCCCGAGGGCTTTTCCGAGGTTTATAGACCCCGAGCCGGTTATCCCGACGATAAGGTCACATTCGCCTATCCGCTTTTTGGCCTCAGAAAGAAGCTCAACGAGCGTCTCCTGAATGTGGGCGCAGTGGCGCTCATACATACCGAACAGGATATGGTCCTGCCCGTCTAAAACAACAAGCTTGACGGTGGTCGAACCAACGTCAATTCCGGCTCTGTAAACCATCACTCGCCGATCCTTTCTATGTAAAATAACGTATTTTCGCACTTTAAGCAGATTTCCGCATTTTTCGGCAGATATCGCGCTTATCATTTATAATAGCATTTTTTTGCGGGGTTGTCAATAAATCGAGGGGCGTGGCGTGAAGGCAATTTGTGGGGAGCTTAAGCATAAAAGCCTCGGCGCACGCCGCTTTTCCCCACCGATAGGCGGAGAGCTATTTCATTTGCCTCGCTCGCCGCTCGGCAAATCAGGGGACCCCTAATAGGGTCCCCTGCGCCCGAACCGTCCACTGGACGGATTCGTGCTGCCCTCCTGATTTTATTTGTGCAAAAGAATTTCGCGCTCTGCGGAGCGCGACCAGAGGCTTCTCGACCGATGCACGCGGGGTTTTGTCCGTGAATACAAGCGGGCGGGCATTTTTGCCCGAGAAGTATGAACGGCTACAAAACCAGCTTGCATTGGACTCGTCGCCACCCTTTTGAGAAAGGGTGGACCGAAAACTTTTAAGTTTAGCACACCTTAAATTCCTCTCTGCCATCTCCCCCCAAAATTGCACTTTGCCTCTTGAAATTTTTTAAATTTTATGTTAAACTGTAACAAATGATTCACTTTTTAAAGGGGGTGTTCCCGGTGAGCCTTCAGGAATCCGGTGAAATGTATCTCGAAACTATTCTGATCCTCTCGCAGAAAAAGCCCGACGTCCGCTCGATAGACGTCTGCGAGTATATGGGCTATTCAAAGCCGAGCGTTTCCCGCGCCGTGGGTATCCTTAAAAGCGGCGGGTATATCGACGTCGATGGCGACGGCTTTATCACCCTTACCGACGAGGGCCGCTATGTCGCCGAGAAGACCTATGAGCGCCACCGCGTTCTCTCCGGCTTCTTCGAGCAGATAGGCGTGAGCGCCGAGACCGCCGCCGAGGACGCCTGCAAAATAGAGCACGACATCTCGGACGAGACCTTTGAGGCTCTCAAGAAATACATCGCCGGCCGCAAATAACGAAAAAGCGCATCAGCACTGCCGATGCGCCTTATTTTTTCAGCTTCCTTGCGAGCTTTTTGGAAAGCCCGCCCTTGTTTTTCTCACTTTTTGCGGGAGCTTTCTGCCGCTTAAATGCGGTAAAAACGTAATATCCGCCCGCCTCCTCGACCCTTACCCCGCCGAATACCGAGGCGAGCTTGTTTTTATACCAGTCGAGCCGCTTCGTTACCATCATCATTCGCCCGCCGACCGCAAGCCGCCTGTATCCGTCTTCGATAAAGCTCTTCGGAACCGAAAAGTCGGCGTGATATGGCGGGTTTGAGAGTATAAGCGTAAAGCCTTCCTGCGGAACGCTTTTGAGCCCGTCGGAGAGATACACCCTAAGCTCCGGAACGCCGTTGAGCTCGGCGTTTTTCGAGGCCGCCTCCACCGCCTCCGGTGAGACGTCGCACAAAACCACGTTTTCGAAGCCTATCAGCTTTGCGGCCAATATCCCCACTATCCCGCAGCCGCAGCCGAGGTCGAGCACTCTGTCGTCGGGCAGAAATTCCGCCCGCGAGAGCATAGCAAGCGTGCCGGCGTCGGCCGCCGACGGAGAAAACAGCCCCGGCGAAGTCTCGAGCCCGAGCTTTACGCCCTTTATTTCAGTCTCATACATATAATTCCTCAAAAAAGCCGGAGAACGCGCGTCCTCCGGCTTTAAGTTCACATTACCTCGCTCGCGTCAACGTAGATGGTGCGCGGACCGTCGTTTTTCTTTGCGGGCTTCGGCTCCTCCTTGGGGGCAAGGCGGGAAGCGAAGAACTTCGCCGCGACCTGCGGGAAGAGCGCATAGCTTAAAACGTCTTCCTCAGAGCCGTTGAAGCCGGGGACGTTCTTGCACTCCTCGCGATATTTCTCGAGCTCGGGCTCCAAAAGGTCGGCAGGACGGCAGGTGATGACCTCTTCGTTACCGATGGCCTTGCGGCGGACTTCCTCGTTGACCTCGCCGGGCAGGCGGCCGTATTCGCCCCTCAAGAGTGCTTTCGACTCTTTGGTGAATACCTTGTATCTCTCGCCCGAAAGAACGTTGAGCACGGCCTGCGAGCCGACTATCTGGCTCGTCGGGGTGACGAGAGGCGGATATCCGAAGTCTTTGCGGACGTTCGGCACCTCTGCGAGGACCTCGTAATACTTATCCTCGGCGTTGGCCTGCTTGAGCTGGCTTATGAGGTTCGACAACATTCCGCCCGGTACCTGATACATAAGCGTCTTGGTATCGACGTTTAAAACCTTCGGGTCGAGTATTCCCTCGGCCTTGAGCTTGTTGGCGACGTTTCTGAAATGAGCGGCAACGTCGGAAAGAGCGGCGAGATCGAGCCCCGTATCCCTGTCGGTTCCGGCGACGGTCGCCACGAGCGACTCGGTCGCGGGCTGCGAGGTGCCGTTGGCAAGCGGGGAAAGCGCGGTATCGACTATATCGACCCCCGCCTCGGCGGCCTTGAGATAAACCATATCGCCGGTGCCGGTGGTGTTGTGGGTGTGAAGATGAATGGGTATCTTTACCGCCTTTTTGAGCTTCGAGACGAGCGACGCGGCGTCGTAGGGCAGGAGCAGGTTGGCCATATCCTTTATGCATATGGTGTCGGCTCCCATAGCCTCGAGCTCTTTTGCGAGGTTCACAAAGTATTCCTCGTTGTGGACGGGGCTGGTGGTGTAGCTTATCGCCGCCTCGCAGATGCCGCCGTATTTCTTGGTGGCGTCGATGGCCGCCTTGAGGTTGCGGGTGTCGTTAAGGGCGTCGAAGATTCTTATAACGTCGATGCCGTTCTCGATGGACTTCTTTACAAAGGCGTCAACGACGTCGTCGGCGTAGTGCTTGTAGCCGAGGATGTTCTGCCCTCTGAAGAGCATCTGAAGCTTTGTGTTTGGCATAGCCTTCTTGAGAGCTCTGAGGCGCTCCCAAGGGTCTTCGTTCAGAAAGCGCATGCAGGAGTCGAAGGTCGCTCCGCCCCAGCACTCGAGGGACCAGTAGCCGATTTTGTCGAGCCTCTCGCAGGCGGGGAGCATATCCTCGAGCCTCATTCTTGTGGCTGCCTGCGACTGGTGCGCGTCGCGAAGTATGGTATCGGTGATTTTCAAAGGATTCTTACTCATATCTGCCTCCTATCAGCCTAACAGCGAGATCAGCACGCCCGCGGCGATAGCCGAGCCGATAACTCCGGCTACGTTCGGACCCATAGCGTGCATAA
>CANRLU010000093.1 GCA_947631535.1 uncultured Clostridia bacterium
AGGTTGTCGAGCTTATTGTGGGCGGCGAACATAGCCGCTTCCCAGACCTGACCCTCTTCGATCTCGCCGTCGCCGAGGATAGCGTAGACCTTATAGGTATAGCTCGAAAGCTTGGCGGAAAGAGCCATTCCGCAGGCGGCGGAGATGCCCTGTCCCAGAGAGCCGGTGGACATATCCACGCCGGGAATGTGCTTCATATCGGGGTGACCCTGAAGACGCGCGCCTATGTGCCTGAGGGTTTTGAGCTCCTCAACGGGGAAGAATCCGCGGTTGGCAAGAACGGAGTAGAGCGCGGGGGCAGTGTGTCCCTTAGAGAGAACAAAGCGGTCTCTCTCGGGGAGCTTCGGGTTGTCGGGGTAAACGTTCATTTTTGCAAAGTAAAGATAGGTCAGCGTATCGGCAATCGAAAGAGAGCCTCCGGGGTGACCGCTTTTGGCGTTATACACGCCCTCGATTATCCCCATTCTGACCTTGCAAGCAGTTATTTGAAGCTGCTTTTTCAGTAATTCGTCCATAAATAAATACCTCCATTTTTATTGTATGAGAACGCGCAGGCTGCCTGACCATTAAGCTAACGCGTTTATTTACTTGTTTTCAAGAAATTTCAGAGCTTCCGCAACGGCTCCGCAGTCGTTGGAGCTCTCAAGAACGACGTCCGCCTCCGCCTTTACACATTCCTGCGAGCTGGACGGGCAGAATCCTAAGTCTGCGGCTTTTATAAGCTCAATGTCGTTGTCGTAATCCCCCGCTGCCGCAATGAAAAGGCCACGGTATCCGGCAAGATCAACGGCTATATCGAGCGCTGCACCTTTTGAGGCGTCGAGCGGCAGCACTTCAAGGAATTTCGGGCAGGAGCGAACGAACCTAACGCCCTTGCCGTCGTACTTTTTAACGTAGTCTTCAAGGCAGGTTATGACCTCGGGCTCGTCGGCAAAGAGCATTTTGCACCAGGGCTCGGTTATCTGCAAATGCGACTCAAGCTTTGTATATTCGATGCCGAGTATGCTCTGATGCCAGCGCTCGGCGTCGTTAAGGTGAAAATAATACTGGTCTTCAAAGGTGAAAATCTCGGGAGAGATGTCGGGAAAGCTTTCCCTCACGTCGGTAAGTATCGTCTTTGCGACTTCGGGAAGATATGAAGCGTAAAGTATTTTATCTTTACAGTGGTCGTAAACGATGCAGCCGTTATAAAGTATCAGCGGAATATCACAGGGGAGATTTTCAAGGTATCTCACAGTCGTCTGGATAGGCCTGCCCGTGGCGATGCCGAAATGCCCGCCGAGCCGCCTGTAGCGCTCGATTGCGGCTGAATCTTCGTCGGTTATGCGCTTGTCGGTCGTGAGAAGCGTTCCGTCAAGGTCGGTAACAAAAACAGTCTTCGATAGCTCCATTTAAGTCCTCAATGAATCAAGAAGTTTTTTGAAAAATTGCGGCATCTCCGCCTCAAACTCAATATATTCCCCCGTCCTCGGGTGAACAAATCCGAGCTTTTTAGCGTAAAGGCATTGCCCTTTACAGCCTTTGTACGGCTTGCCATATACGTCGTCGCCCAAAATCGGGTGCCCGACATATGCGCAGTGCACCCTTATCTGATGCGTTCTGCCGGTCTCGAGGGCGAACCTGACGTAAGAGCAGCCCCTCAGCTCCTCGATGACGGTGTAATGCGTAATGGCCACCTTTGAATTGCAGGGCGTTACGCTCATGCGCTTTCTGTCGTTTTTATCGCGGCCTATAGGCGCATTTATCGTGCCGCTCGGCTCCTTAAAATGCCCTACGCAGATGGCCTCGTATTCACGTGTAAAGTCATGCGCCTTTATAAGCTCCGCAAGCTTCTGATGAGCAAAATCCGTCTTTGCGACAACAAGCAGTCCGGCGGTATTCTTGTCGATACGATGAACTATCCCCGGCCGCAGAACGCCGTTTATTCCACTGAGCCGGCCCTGAAACCGGTATAACAGCGCGTTTACAAGCGTTCCGTCGGGATTTCCGGCCGCCGGATGAACGACCATTCCCTGCGGCTTGTTCACCACGGCAAGGTCGTCGTCTTCGTAAACCACTTCTATCGGAATGTCCTGCGGAAGTATTTCAAGCTCCACGGGATCGGGTATCTCAACGGTAACTTCGTCGCCCTCAGAGAGCTGACGGCTCTTGGAGGCTGTCAAGCCGTTTACCTTTACATTGCCGCTTTCGATCAGCTTTACCGCCGCAGAGCGGGTGATGTCAAATTCCGTCTGCTCGGTGAGCCATTTGTCGAGCCGCGCACCCGCGTCGGAGCTCTCGGCAGTGACGCTATACCTGTTCATTTTCTTCTTCGGCTTTTTTGGCTGCTTTTTTCGCCTTTGAAGTCTTTGCCTCGCCGAAGAGCATCATGATACAAAAGAGTATAGCTCCGACGACAACGCAGCAATCGGCAAAATTAAACACGGGATAGTCGATAAAATCGAGCTTGATATAGTCGATAACTCCGCGGAAAACGTCGGTCCCCTCAACGAGCATCCTTACCCTGTCGATAAGATTTCCTATGCCGCCGGCGGAAATGAGGCATAGCGAGATGTATTCCGCCTTGCCGATCTTTTTGCGCCGCACGAACATATACACGAACACAGCCGCGAGCACAATAACGGTAAAAACGGTGAGAAACACCGTCTGCCCGCCGAGTATGCTCCAGCCCGCGCCGTTGTTGCGAATATGCGTTAAGCTGAAAACGTCAAAGTCGCCTATCGAAAACGTGCGGTAACTCACGACGGCACCTCGGCACTCCGCAAAATTTCTGACTATATAAAGTTTTATGAGCTGATCGCAGGCAACGAGCGCAGCGATCAGGACAAAACACAGTATCAGCAAGTTTCTCAAATCCTTACAAGCCGACTGCCGCGGCTTTAACTGCGGCAATCGGCAGACAGTATAGCTTTATTTTACGGTGTGAGCGCATCTGCGGCAGAGAGTCGGGTGCTCCTTCGATTCGCCGACGGTCTCGGAATAAGTCCAGCAACGCTCGCACTTCTCGCCTTCGGCGTGCTTTACGTCGATGCCGAGGTCGGCGGTTTCGGTTTCGGTGAACCCTGCCGAAGCTCTGTCACCCTCCGCGATTTCGACCTTGGAGACGATAAACACGTCCTTGAGCTCGTTCTCACAGGCTTTGAGGCAGCGGAAGAGCCCGTCGGAAGCCGCAGTAAGCTTCACGGAAGCTTCGAGCGAGGAGCCGATGACCTTATCGGCGCGCTTGAGCTCGAGTGCCTTCTTTACGTCGTCGCGGAGCTTTATAATGAAGTCCCACTTGTCGCAGAATTCCGCGCCGAAGTCAAGTCCCGACACCTTCGGCATATCGTTCAGGAATACAGACTCGGTATTGTCGCCCTTGCAGTGAGGAATATATTTCCACATTTCCTCGGCGGTGAACGGGATTATCGGGGCGATGAGCCTTGCAAGCGCCGAAAGAATGATATACATAGCCGTCTGAGCGCTTCTTCTTTCCTCGCTGTCGGGCGCCTCGCAATAGAGGCGGTCCTTGATGATGTCGAGGTAGAAGTTGGACATATCGACGACGCAGAAGTTGTGGATAGACTTGAAGACGATATGGAAGTCGAAATTGTTATATGCTTCGTCGGTCTTCTCAATGAGCCTGTCGAGCTTCATTATTGCCCACTTGTCGAGCTCGGTGAGCTTATCAAGCGGAACGGCGTCGGTATCGAAATCAAATCCGCCCTGATTGCAGATGTTGCCGAGAATATAGCGCGCGGTGTTGCGGACTTTTTTATAGACATCGGAGAGCTGCGAAAGAATGTCTTTCGAGATCCTTATGTCGGAGTGGTAGTCGCTCGAAGCGACCCAGAGCCTCAAAATATCGGCTCCGTATTTGTCGTAGATCTCTCTGGGCTCGATGCCGTTGCCGAGGGATTTATGCATCGTTTTGCCCTGACCGTCAACTACCCAGCCGTGAGTGCAGACGGCCTTATAGGGCGCCTGACCGCCGATGGCAACGCTCGTTAAGAGCGACGACTGGAACCAACCGCGATACTGGTCGGCTCCTTCGAGATAGAGGTCAGCCGGCGAATGGAGCCCCTCGCGCTGGTCCAAAACCGCGGTGTGGGTGACGCCGGAGTCGAACCAAACGTCAAGGATATCCTTTTCCTTCTCGAACTCGGTGCAGCCGCAGTCGCACTTGAGGTCGGGAACTATCTCCGAGACGTCGTGAGCCCACCAGGCGTCGGAGCCCTCTTTTCTGAAGAGGTCGGATATCGCCTTTATGGTGTAATCGTTGATTATCGGCTTGTGACATTTTTTGCAGTATACTATCGGGATAGGCACGCCCCAGGTCCTCTGGCGGGAAATGCACCAGTCGGAGCGATCGCGGACCATTCCCTTGATTCTCTCTTCGCCCCACTCGGGTATCCATTTTACGCTCTCTATGGCTTTTACGGCCTGATCCTTTATGCTGTCTACCGAGCAGAACCACTGTTCTGTGGCTCTGAAGAGTATCGGCGACTTGCAGCGCCAGCAGTGAGGATACTGGTGGACTATCTTTTCGGTTGCGAACAAAGCGCCGGTCTCGGCCATATGCTTTGCAATGACTTTATTTGCGTCGTCGGTCTTAAGACCTGCGAACTGCCCCGATTCTTCGGTGAGAACGCCCTTGCCGTCAACTCCGACTACGATGCCTACGTTGTATTTGTTGCCTATCTCGAAGTCGTCAACGCCGTAGCCGGGGGCGGTGTGAACGCAGCCGGTACCGCTGTCGAGCGTTACGTGGTCGCCTACGATCACCAAAGAGGTCCTCGGCATAAACGGGTGCTGTGCGGTGCAGTATTCGAGCTCTTTTCCGGTGAAGGAGCCGACGGCCGTGTATTCGGTTATACCTGCGGCCTTGAGGGTGGGCTCGATGAGCTCGCGCGCCATGATGTAGTTTTCGCCGTTGGCCTGAACTACGGTGTATTCGTAGTCGGGGCCGAGGCAAATGGCGAGGTTGCCCGGCAGGGTCCAGGTAGTAGTGGTCCAGATGACGAAATAGGTCTTATCGAGGTCGATTCCGAGTCCTGAGAGAACTCCCCTGTCGTCGGCGACCTTGAACTTTACGTATACCGAGTAGCAGGGGTCGTCCTGATACTCTATCTCGGCTTCGGCAAGAGCGGTCTGACAGTCGGGGCACCAGTAAACGGGCTTGAGGCCCTTGTAGATAAAGCCCTTTTTGGCCATCTCGCCGAAGACCTCTATCTGCCTCGCCTCAAATTCGGGCTTGAGGGTGAGATAAGGGTCTTTGAAGTCGCCCAAAACGCCTATGCGCTTGAACTGGTCGCGCTGGGAAGCCACGTAGCTCATAGCAAATTCGCGGCAGTGCTTTCTGAGCTCCAAAGGAGGAATGGCGCCGTTTTCAACGCCTATCGACTTCATAGCTTTGAGCTCGGTGGGCAGACCGTGAGTGTCCCACCCGGGGACATATGGTGCGCAATAGCCGCTCATATTCTTCTGCTTTATGATAATGTCTTTCAAAACTTTATTCAGCGCGGTCCCGAGGTGGATATCGCCGTTGGCATAGGGAGGGCCGTCGTGAAGTATATAAGAGGGCTTCCCCTCGTTTTTGAGCAAGATTTTTTCGTAAAGACCGCTCTCGTCCCACTCCTCGACCATTCCGGGCTCCTTTGTGGGCAGATTGCCTCTCATAGGATAATCGGTCTCGGGGAGATTGAGGGTCTTGTTATAATCCTGTGGCATCGGTAAAATTGCTCCTTTCGTGTGTATGTATCAGTTGTTGTGATTATTCTGGCCGAACTTCAGTTCTTCGGCGGAATAATTCTGGCGCTTGAAGCCCGAAAAACTGAATGATGCGCCGTCGGGTTTATGCTCGTCCTTTTCCTCGTGCTGCGCAGGCTTGGGCTGTTCAGGCTCGGGCGCGGGCTCGGGAGCCGCCTCGGCATTGAGTATCTCCTCGATCTGCTCGTCGGTGAGCTCGGGAAGAGATACGGCAAGCTTTATCTGCTCGTCGAGTATGAGGATAAGCTTCTTCTTGAAGTCGGTAACCTCTTTTTTGAGGGCGTTGAGCTTTTCGGTCTGGAGCTCGCGCTGCGTTTTCGAAGCGGCTTCAACGGCAGCAAGCTTGTCGTTCTCGGCCTTTATCGCGGCGTAGATCTTCTCGATCTCCGAGCGCTTAAGTGCGTCGCAGTCGCTCTGAATGTCCGCAAGCATAGCGTCGCGCTTTGCCTTGGCCTCGGTAACTATCCTTTCGGCTTCGGCTTTTGCCTCGGCGACGACTCTGTTGCCCTGCTTCTGGGCAATAAGAAGCGCGTCGCGGATGGCGTCCTCGTCGCTGCGGTATTCGTTGATCTTTTCAACGAGCTTTACTATCTTAAGCTCGTCCTCTTCCTTTTCCTTGACGGCCTTGGCGTAAGCTATCGCCACGTCGCGAAGATATTCTTCAACCTCTTCCGGCTTATATCCGGCAGCGGATTTTGAAAACTTCTTGTTGGAAATGTCCTGCGGGTTCATAAAGGTTACCTCCTGTAAATAATAATATATACCGTCATCTGAATTTTCTGACGGTGATGAAAATTCTGTCTTTTCTCGACTGCCCTCCCACTTCAAAAAGCCGGGCTTTGCCGAATCCGCGCGCCGAAAAAACGTCGCCTTCCTCTGCCCTGTCGCTCGGGCTGAAAGTCATAACGCGGTTATGCAAAACGCCTTTTGAGCGGATAAGCTCGGCAGCCTTGTCGCGCGAGAGCCCAAAAGCGGTTGAAACTACGGCGTCGAGGCGCAGCGAAGCAACGGTCGAGCGTATCTCGTCGTACTGCTGCTCGGGAATATCGGCTTCGGAGAAATCCTCCGTGACCTTTACGCCGCAGCTTCCTACTTTAGTCATCTCTTTTACGAGCGGAACGGCGGCGTTCATAACGAATACCGCAGCCCTGCGCCTTCCGACAAGGATATCGCCCAAAAGCTCGCGCTTGATACCGAGAGCCATAAGGCTGCCAAGAAAGTCGCGGTGAGAAAGCTCCCTGCCCTCGGGGTAGTTGAATACAAGAG
>CANRLU010000094.1 GCA_947631535.1 uncultured Clostridia bacterium
GTCTCCGAGGGCGGTGAGGTGCGCATTTCGACGGCTGAGGTCACCTCGAACGGCTTCTTCATAAACGGTCTGAACCCATATAAGAAGCACTCCGCCGGCATAGCGAGCTATCTCACGGGCTGGGCGAGCATAACTCCGGCTTATGACGAGAATACGACCACCTTGCCGATAGTAAACATCAAAAACGGGGTCATCGCGGGGATAAAATACTTCAACTTCGACCTTGAAGCTCCGGAGGGCAAAAAATCGCTCGAAGTCGAGCTCAAGCCGCTCGGGATCAACGCGACGGTAGACGTTTATCTGAGACCGGCCTCGGCGGTCAATACTCCGGTCGAGCGGGATAAGGACGGAAACATAATCTCGGTCGGCAAGGGCAGCAAAAAGCTCGGGACTATCGAGCTGACCAAAGAAATGCCGCAGGAGATGACTACGTTCACCTTACCTGCGGACGAGATTGACAAGCTCGACGGTCAGTGGGGCGTGTTCTTCGTCTTCAACGCCAAGCGCTCGGGCGATATATGCGAGTTCTACAATATGGGGTTTGTGAGCGAGTAATATGAAAATATACGATCTTCGCGTTCAGAATCTTACGTCTCCCCTCGGAATACAGACGGCGCGTCCTGCCCTGAGTTGGAAGCTGTCCTCAGCCGAGCGCGGGCAGAGGCAGACCGCATATAGGATCGCGGCGGCAGCTTCAAAGGAAAAGCTTGAGGCAGGCGATTTTGACCTGTGGGACACGGGCAGGGTCTGCAGCTCGCGCAGCTTCGGAATAATCTATTCGGGAAAAGAATTGAAGCCCGCTCAGGGCGTTTACTGGGCAGTGAAAGTCTGGGATAAAGACGGCTGCGAAAGCGGATTTTCCGAACCGTCATTTTTTGAGACCGCGCTTCTTGACGGGTTTGATCCCGCCGCAAGGTGGATAGAATCGGGCGACAGCTCATCGCCAAACGCGCCCGTATTTTATAAGGAATTTTTACCCGACTCAGGCAGACAGATCTTGACGGCAAGGCTCTATATAAGCGGTCTCGGTCTATTTGAGGCATACATAAACGGCGAAAAGCTCGGCGCGGACACGTTTTTCAACCCGGGCGAGGGCGACCCGCGAAAGACCGTTTATTACTGTGTCTACGACCTGACCGAACATATCCGCTGCGGCAAAAACACCGTTTCGTTTATTCTCGGAAACGGGCAGTATGCAAACTACCGCGTCCACCGTCAGCCGGGCAGATACTGTAAAACCGACGACTCCCGAAGCGAGACGGAAGTCGCAGGAATGTTCGGCAGGCCGAAGGGGTTAGCACAGATAGTTTTAAATTACTCCGACGGCGGACGCGAGATCATCGGCACCGATGAAAGCTGGGTATGCATAAAAAGCCCGATCACCGAAAACGGCTGGTATGGCGGAGAGGATTACGACGCGCGCCTTGAAGCCGACTGCAAAAACGGCGATTTTGCGGCTTTGGTGCCTTTCGGCGAGATACCGCGGGGCAAGCTGATTGCGCGCGAGTTTGAGCCGATAGCGGTGCAGGAAATCATTCCTCCGGAAAAGATTACAGTCAGAAAGATCAGCGAAAGCGGCGGCTTTTCGACATATCTTGCAGATATGGGCAGAAACGGCGCGGGAGTACCGGAGATAAACGTTTACAGCGACAAACCCGGACGGAAAATAACGCTTTATCCTGCCGAAGTCGATACTTTCGACGGATACGGCGGGCATATAAACCAGGCGTCCTGCACTCAGAGCGCGAGCGACCGAGGCGAGCTGATATACGACACCTACATCACAAAAGGCGCGTGCGTTGAGACATACCGCCCAAGATTTTGCTACCACGGATACAGGTATCTTGAGGTGACCGCGCCGAGCGAAATTTTGATTACAAACGATAATTTCAAGGGGTATCTTTTGCGCACAAAGAACCGCAAAACAGGCTTTTTTGAATCGAACGACGAAATTTTAAACGGCATAAACACCCTGACGGAGCGCTCGATCGAGAGCAATATGTTCAGCGCCTTTACCGACTGCCCGCAGATCGAAAAGCTTGGCTGGCTTGAAACGTCCTGGCTGATGTTCGATTCGATGGCGCAGACCTACGACATCTCTTCGTGGATACCGAAGATAATCCGCGATACGGTCGATTCGCAGTGCGAAAACGGAAAAATCGCGGCTATCGCGCCGGAATATTTCAGGATCGGCGGGCTGAACGAAGATCTGAACTGGAACGGCTCGATAATTTTCGCAGCGTGGCAGTATTATATGACCTACGCCGACCCCGCGATTTTCTCGGACGAAAACTACTCTGCGATGAAGCGGTATATGAGCTATCTTGAAACAAACGCCGAGCAGGACGGTCTGATTTATCGCGGCGAAATGGGTGATTGGGGCGAAATGACAAAATACGGCAAAACTCCGGTCGTTTTGGTTGAAACAACGGCGTATTACCGAATGGCGGTAATTATGGCGGAAATTGCCGGCTTGAAAAACGACTCCGAAGCCTCCGCTCATTATGCAAAACTGTCGGAAAAAATCAAAAAAGCCTTCCACGGGAACCGAGAGTGTTATAATTCCGAGCATCTCTACGGCAGCGGCACGCAGTCGGGCTATGGGTGCGTGCTTTACAGCGGTATCGCAAATTCCGAAGACCGCGGCGAGGCGCTGAAAAGGCTTGTTCGGGCGGTCGAAGCGGCGGATTTTCACCTGACCTCCGGCGAGGTGGGGCTGCGGCAGGCGCTTTCTGCGCTTGCTGAGGGCGGCCGAAGCGACGTCGTCTATAAAATGGTCACCAACCCGACGATGCCGAGCTACAGATATTTCCTCGAACGCGGTCAGACGACCCTGCCTGAATACTGGAATTTTGAGGAACATTGGTACGGAATGACCCGCTCGCGCAATCACGCGATGATGGGGCATGTCAAAGAGTGGTTAATAAAGTATATCGGCGGGATAATTCCCGAGGCGGCGGGGTATGAGCGCGTTACCGTTAAGCCGACGGTAACAGACGGTCTGAACCGTGTTTCCGCGGCAGCGGATACCGTCCGCGGGAAAATTATTTCGGAGTGGAGCATAAGCGCCGAAGGAGTTTTTACGCTTGACCTGACCCTGCCCGTGGGCGTTGAAGCAAAGGTATATCTGCCGAAAATCGGAAATAATCGGGAGTTATACCTCGACGGCAGGAAAATTCCCTCAGAGCTTGCGGAAGACGGCAAATACCTTCGCGTCAGCGATGCGTTCGAATCGGGAAAATATAAATTTTGCGCGAAGACTTAACTTCCGCAGAAGCCGGATTTTGGCACGATGCGAGGAAAAGCAGAATTTACGCCCGCCCATACCTGTGTGCATTTTACGCACGAGTGGGCGGGCGAATATGTTCACATTTTTTCAAACATCTTAGGGCTTAGAATTCTTACCAAAGAGCAAGATTCTACCGCGGGACCAAATTTGGCTATGCACGCGGGGTTTTGTCCAAGAGGGCGAGCAATCAATCATATACGATTGCGAAGCCCGATTGGTGACAAAACCAGCTTGCATTATGCTCAAATTTGGCTGCGCGGAATCTTGTTGGGGAGTGCCTTCCCCAAGCCTGACGTCGTCGCAAGCTTCATATCCCTCGCCCTGCCTAAAGTGGGCAGGGCTCACTCACTCCGCGCAAAGACGCGATTACTTCTCCGCGAGACGACCGAGGCTGTCGTTAAACAACGCGATTAAAACTCTTTGAGCTGACCGAGGCAATCCGAAACGCCGAGGGAAGGCGAAAAGAAAGTTTTAACGCTTTGTTTGCCGAGGGAAGTCGAGCGGCAAGAAGTAACGATTCTTTTGCCTCCTTTTCCCCACAAAGTCTTGTGACTTTGTGGGGATTCCTAATAAAAATCGCCAATGCCATAATCCGCATTGACGATTTATTTATTTAAATGTGTTCAGCCCGCCCGCGTCCGTATTACACCGACACCCACGAGCTGCCGCGGACACCCCCAAGGTCAAAAAGGCTGCACCCCGCAAGCACCATCCACACGGCTACCATGCCGGACGCGGGGCAGTAGCCCTCCTTGCCGTTTTTATCGCGGCCGTATGCTATCACCGCAAAGTTTGAAAGCTCTAAAAGAATTTTCTGAATTTTAGCTTTTTCTAATCTTGTTTCGGCGCAGATTTCGTCAACCGTCGCCGTATTTTTCACGATAATTTTGATGACATCAAACACGGTCTCATCTGAAAAAAGACTAATCAGATTATTGATTCGTGTTCTGTCCATCTTCATGCAATAGTCTTCAAAATCGGTCCCCGACATCACAAAGCCCATGCCGAGCGGGTCGGAAACAAGGATATTTTTGCCGTTTTCGAGGCAGATACTGAGCTCATCATTCCTTGATACAACGACATCTCGATTCATCATTCGCGAAATCGCCTGCCGAACCGTTTCTGCGCGACCGTTTTTCATCGCAAATTCACAGAAATCGCCTATGATCTGAGGGCTTTCGGGGGTTTCGGCGCGCTTTCCGTTCAGAAGCGAGTCGAGCGTAGTGCCGAGCACATCGCACAGGTCGGGCAAAATTAAGATGTCCGGCATCGCCTCGTCACGCTCCCATTTCGAAACAGCCTGACCTGAAATTCCCAGCTTCTCGCCGAGTTGCTCCTGCGTCAGACCCGCCGCCTTGCGAAGCTCGATAATTTTTTGTGAAATAGTTTTCTCCATAAATTTGCTCCTTTTTGACGTTTTGAAGATCTTCTGCCGTCATATTAAAACATTTTTCACGGAAAGTCAACAAACCATTCGGCGAATTGACTAAACCGGTGGTTGGAGATATTGGGGTATTAAATGTTGTGCGCACGCGGAAATTACAGATTTTGACGAGTTTTCTGTACTGCTTTTCCGTGAGGGCGTGACCGCCAAACAAAGCAGAGGGCGGTTAAGTTATCTAACGTCAGACCGCACTAAGCCTATAACCGCCCGACGCTTGGGAGATGATTTCGATCTCGCCGCAATAAATGCCGTTTTCGAGCAGAAATCGCGACAGTTAGCGCAAAACGGCGAGCAAAGCATATCTTCTCGACCAAGTGCCCTCAAGCGTTTACAATGCAAGCTGGTTTTGCCCCCAATCGGGCTTCGTAATCGTGAACGATTGATTACTCGCCCTCTTGGGCAAAACCCCGCGTGCATCGGTGCAAAATCCTCGAAAATCGACACATATCACGACAGTATTTCGCGAATGGTCGATGTAACGCCCAAAAAGGGTGCTGGATTTGAACATTGTGCGAAAGTTTTCAGCCTCTCATATACAGTACTATGCTTAAATACTGCAAAACGCTTCCGGCGAGGACGAAGAAGTGCCAGACAACGTGCATACAAGACTTGTTTTTACTGAAGAAAACAATGCCAATGGTATAAGACAGCCCACCTGCGACCAAAAATACCAAGCTCACGACCGAAAGCGCCCTGAATACCGAAGGCGCGACCAATATTGCAAGCCACCCGGTCAGAACATACAAGACCATCGAAACCTTTTCAAACCGGTTCATATCGATTATATTCAGCACGACTCCCAAAACCGACAAAAGCGCGTTTGTTATACATACCGCAAACCCTGTCTTTCCGCCCACTACAACGAGCGAGAAGGGAATATATGTTCCGAGTATCAGAAGATATATCGTACAATGATCGGCTACGCGAAGGATTTGCTTTAATTTTGACGGCCTGACCGCGTGGTAAAACCCTGAAACGCTGTAAAGAGTTATAAGAGAAAGAATGTATGCCGCTATGCTGAAAATTACTAAACCGGAGCCGGTCGAAGATGCGCTGATAATAAGCGGTACCCCGCCAGCAGTGGCCAAAACCGCGCCCGAGAAATGAGTTATACTATTTAAAATCTCTTCCTTTTTCGTCTGAACATACTGATTTTGATTTACCGACAGATTTTTCGACATATCTATACCTCCTCATAGAATATGCAATATCATATATCACTATATCTAATACTGCATATTAGTATACACCGCTTTAAATACAATGTCAATAGAAAAATAGGTTTTCTCTTAATTTTCACTTTACATCGCAATGCCAGTTGCAAAGTCAAAGTTGCTTTTCACGCCAAATTCGCAGCAGGTGAGCGCACGTTTTCAATCGCCCCGCTCGGTTATATGCGCCATCCTGAAAATCGGAACAAACTCGCTGTTGACCCTGACACCGCTTGGATAATCGAAAAGATTTTCGATCTTGCTGTTCACGGCGCTGGTGCAGGCAAAATCACTAAGATTTTAGTGCAAGAAAAGATTCCAACCGAAGGCTACATCGACTATAAGAAGTATGGGCAATTCGCAAAAATTTATGAAAATGCTCCTGCGGAAAAGGCTTATGCGTGGGTTATCCGAGCGGTACGCGACATTTTGAAAGACGAGACGTACATAGGCAATTCCGTCCACGGGAAGCAGACGAATGTTTCTTACAAGAATAAGAAGTCAATACGCAAACCCGAAAGTGAATGGTTCCGTGTTGAGAACACTCACGAGCCGATTATCTTGAAAGCCATTTTTGAACAAGTGCAGGGTCAGATCACAAATCGCAGAAGAAGTACAAAGTTTGGCACCACGCAGATTTTCGCGGCACTGCTTAAATGCGCGGACTGCGGTTGGTCATTAAGCTATTGTGAGCACAAGAACAAAAGCGGAGCGACTGGATATTTCAACTGTTCAAAGTTCCGACAACTTGGAAAGGCAGGCGGGCAATGCACAGCGCATTACGTCAGGTACGATACGCTCTACGCCTACGTTCTTGCAAGGTTGCAGGACTGGATTTATCAGGCTCAAACTGATGAAAAGCAACTGTTATCCCGATTGCTAAAATCAAGTGATAAAGAGGCTGCGAAAGCATACAAGAAACAGTCTGCCGAGCTTGCCAAGTCAGAAAAGCGCAAAACTGAAGTAGACAGACTGTTCACGAAAATGTATGAAGATGTATGATATAAAGGGTGAGAATCACACCTAATATATCATAGCTG
>CANRLU010000095.1 GCA_947631535.1 uncultured Clostridia bacterium
CGCTTGTCGTCGATGTATTTCATATCCCTGAAGGTCCCTCGGCGCTCCTGGCAGAGCTCCATAACGTTCCCGACGTAGTCCGACGGCGTAAAGATGTGCGCGTTTATTATCGGCTCCTCGGCCGACTGTATCAGCGACGGGTCGGGGTAGTTGGTGGGGTTGTCTATAAACTTCACTTCGCCGGTGGTCAGAGTGACCTTATATATTACCGACGGCGCAGTAGTGATGAGGTCGAGGTTGTATTCCCGTTCGAGGCGCTCCTGGATTATGTCCATATGCAGCAGCCCCAAAAATCCGCACCTGAAGCCGAATCCGAGCGCGACCGAAGTTTCGGGCTCGAATGTGAGCGAAGCGTCGTTGAGCCTCAGCTTTTCAAGGGCGTCCTTGAGGTCGTCGTATTTCGAGCCGTCGGCAGGGTAGATGCCCGAAAACACCATCGACTGCACGTTTCTGTATCCCGGCAGAGCCTCGGCGCAGGGCCTGAAAGCGTCGGTAACGGTGTCGCCGACCTTAGTGTCGGAAATGCTCTTTATCGACGCGGTGATATATCCCACTTCTCCCGCGCGTAGTATTCCCGAGGGAATAAGCTCCGTCGCGCCCATATATCCTACCTCCACGGTCTGGAACTGTGCGCCGGTCGCCATAAGTTTAATTGTGTCGCCGACCTTGAGCGTGCCTTCCTTGACCCTCACGTAAATGATAACGCCTTTATACGAGTCGTACACGCTGTCGAAAATGAGGCATTTCAGGGGTGCTTCTGGGTCGCCCTTAGGAGCTGGGATATCGGTGATGACCCTTTCGAGGACTTCTTTTATGTTTATTCCCATTTTTGCCGATATTCTCGGCGCGTCCTCCGCCGGCAGGCCGATGACGTTCTCAATTTCTGCGATCACGTTTTCGGGGTGAGCGCTCGGCAGGTCGATTTTGTTTATCACCGGCATCACTTCGAGGTCGTGCTCAATGGCGAGATAGGTGTTCGCAAGGGTCTGCGCCTCGATACCCTGTGAGGCGTCTACCACGAGTATAGCGCCTTCGCAGGCCGCGAGCGAACGCGAGACCTCATAGTTAAAGTCAACGTGCCCGGGTGTGTCTATAAGGTTGAAGATATAGTCTTCTCCGCTGTCGGAATGATATTTCAGCCTCACGGCGCGTGCCTTTATGGTTATGCCGCGCTCGCGCTCTATGTCCATATTATCGAGGAGCTGCTCCTCCATATCGCGCTTGGCGACGGTCTCGGTCAGCTCTAAAATGCGGTCGGCAAGGGTGGATTTGCCGTGATCTATATGCGCTATAATGCAAAAGTTTCTTATATTTTCCTGATCCATAATCAGACTCCTGACAGTATTATAGAAATGGTTTTGCAGATACGGAAATTATAACACACTTTTTGTAAAATGTAAAGAGTTGAAAATCATATGCGTTTTTTTAACCAAATCAAACCTTAAAAGTTTTCGGTCGAGCCGTTCTCAAAGCGCATACAGCTCGTGTTAGCCAAGGCGCAGTGCACTAATGCGGCGTGCAGGCAATACGATTTACGCAAACCTTTGGCGCGGCATTGGTCCCCTAATTTGCCGAACGGCAAGTGAGGCAAATAAAATGAGAGCATTCGCCGATATATGCTTTAATTGAAAACCTGATGAAAATAAAATGAAATTGCAAAAAATATGTTTGCATTTCTGAAAAAACGTGCTATACTTATATTGGAATGAATTTAAGCTAATTCTGGAGGTCATTATTATGCCTAAATATATCGGTCAATCCTGCACTTCCTGCCGCGTTCCCTTTAAAGAGGGCGATGAGATAGTCGTCTGTCCGGAATGTGGTTCTCCCTATCATAAAGACTGCTATAAGGCCGAGGGCAGGTGCATAAACACCGTTCTTCACGAGGCCGGAAAAGAGTGGCAGCCCGAAGTCCGCGAGCCGCAGCCTTCATTTGATCCCGCTGCTGCCGTCACGGAAAAGGTCTGTCCCAACTGCGGCGCGCATAACAAACCCGAATCGAGCTTCTGCACCGAGTGCGGGACCTCTCTTTCGGGCGAAGCCGCCGAAAACCGCGATGTTTACGGAACGCCGAATTTCGGCGGGCAGCAATACGGACCGTTCGGCAGGCAGGACGGTATGCCGGGCAGCGGTCTGCCGCCGTTCATAAACGTTCAGGCTATCTCTCCCGAGACCGACGTTGACGGCATCACCGTAGGAGAATACGCCGAATATGTCCGCACCAACACCGTGTCGTATATCCCCAAGTTCATTCGCTTCGCAAAATACCGCAAAAAGCTCTCCTTCAATTTTGCCGCGTTCTTCCTCTCTCCGCTGTGGTTTGCCTACAGAAAGATGCCGCTTTTCTGCGCAATTACCGCGCTCGTCTCTTTTGTAAGCTCGATTCCCTCTGCGATGGAGATGATGGCTCAGATGGGGGTCACGCAGTTTTCCGCGCTCAACAACAGCCCGACTTTCACCGCAGTATCCGCAGTCTGCTATATTTTGAGCTACGCCGTCTCGATAATCAGCGGCCTCTTCGGAGACTACATCTATTATAGGCACGCCAAGAACGACATAACCGCGATCAAATCCGAAATGACCGAGGTACAGTCGAGAAAGGCAGCGATTTATAAGGCCGGCGGAACATCTATCGGCTATGTTTTGGCGGCGATAGCAATAACCTACGGCGTCGCGGCTGTAATTACAGCATTTTTGCTTTGATCGGATAAAAATTTCCGTATATCGCTTGACAATTCAGGTCGGGTTTGATATAATTCTAATGTTATCCTTGTCCGTGACCAACGCGGACTGAATCCAGAAGGAGGTGCGACTATGGCAAAGATCAAAGGAAGCTACGAATCCATGGTAGTTTTCTCAGTGAAAGACGGTGAAGAGGCTGCGCAGGCGCTCTTCGCCAAGTTCAAGGACATGATCGAAGCTAACGCCGAGCTGACCAATGTTGACGAGTGGGGCAAGAGAAAGCTTGCTTACGACATCAACTATGAGTCCGAGGGCTACTACGTTGTTTACAACTTCGAGTCCAAGCCCGATTTTCCGGCCGAGCTTAACCGTGTTCTTAACATCACTGACGGTGTTCTTCGTTTCATCGTCATTTCTAAGGACTGAGAGTGAGCTTTCAAAGGGGGAATTTCAATGCTTAACAGAGTTATATTGATGGGCAGGATCACACAAGACCTTGAGCTTAGGACTACTGCGGGCGGTCAGAGCGTTCTCACGTTTAATATCGCAGTTGACCGCAATTTCGTAAAGCAGGGCGAAGAACGCCAGGCAGATTTTATCACCTGTGTTGCTTGGCGCCAGCAGGCGGAGTTTATCAACCGCTACTTCTCAAAGGGCAGAATGATAGCCATTGAGGGGAATCTTCGTTCGAGGACTTATGACGATAAAAACGGTACCAAGCATTATGTCACCGAAGTTTACGTCGATCAGGTATCCTTCACCGGCGAGCGTGCCAATCAGGGCAGCGGCGACGGTTATCAGAACGGTTACCGCAGCGACGGTCAGCCCTCATACCGCAGCGAAACTCCCAAACAGGAGCAGCCCGCATACCGCGAGCCTGACAACAAGCCTATCTCGATAGGCGGTCTTGACGATTTTGAAGAGATCCTCAGCGACGACGGAGTACCGTTCTGACCTAACAAGAAAGGAGAATTATCATGGAGAGAACCAATGACAGGCCTGCAAAGCGTTCCCGCAAAAAGGTCTGCATGTTCTGCGTTGACAGAGCAGAAACTATTGATTATAAGGATACCGCAAAGCTCAGAAAGTGCATGACCGAGCGTGCAAAGATCCTTCCCCGCCGCGTGACCGGCACCTGCGCCTATCATCAGCGCGAGCTGACCAAGGCGATTAAAAGAGCCCGTTTCTGCGCACTTCTGCCTTATTCCGCAGACTGATATCAAAAAAGAAAACCCCGCCTTGCGCGGGGTCTTTTTTATCCGTCAACCGTTAGATTTACGGTAAGTTAAAATTCTGAATATAAGAAGGGATACATTATGGAAAAGTCACTTTTGGATTTAATAAAGGACATTCCAAGGGATACTTGGATATCCGAAACCGTCAGCATCAGAAGAATTGAAAACGACGACGACCTTTGGTACGCCGTCGCAGAGTGCAGCATCCTTCCGGAGCAGGAGGAATATGTCAATCCGGCCGGGTTTTCCATAGGCAGAGCCTATCTTGCTCCCAACGATAACGTCCCGTGCGTGATTTGCAAAGCCGACGGTGAACGCATCGGGTTTATTGTTTTAAGAAAATGGAGCGACTCTGATCAGGGATTTAATTGGAGCTATTTCATTGATCAAAAATTTCAGGGCTTAGGTTACGGGAAAGCTGCCGCAAAGCTCGCAATAAAAATATTGAGAGCCGCCGACCCCAAAATGCCGATCAAGCTTTCCACCGAAGCTCGCAATATCAGGGCTCAAAAGCTGTATAGATCCGTTGGATTTACAAAATCAGATGAGCTTGACGGCGATGACTTGGTTTTTATACTTCGCTGAGAAAATAACGTCAATTTGTGCGGGCCTTTTTTACCCATTTTTCCTGCCGTAGTCATATAAGACCGTCAGCGCCGCGAGCGAAACCGCCGGCATCACTGCGCCCTCCACACGGATTATCCAGTTTATTCTCGCGAGACGTTCTCCCGTCGCCAAGCTGTTCGACGAAACCGCCGCCAAGATTATCAGCGTAAAAACCGCCGCAGCGGCGAGCATTATTCCGAGCGCCGGCAGCAGGACCCTAAGCTTTCGGTCGAAGCCCTTCGCACGCGTGAGTATCAGGTAAAAAATAAGGTAGACCGCGCAGCTCAGCGCCGGAACCGCAAGGTAATACCCAAACACGCTTGAGCCTTTGGCAAAGAACCCCGTGACAATGAGGTTCAGGGTCGAAATGAGCCAGAGCAGAAATACGTCGGGCAGGCGCTTCGGGTATCCGCGCCCGAGAGTCAGCAGGCAGGCGCCGTCCCTAAAGACAGCCGTCATAAAATAGTATAGCGGAAAGCTGAACACAAAGTTCATAGCCTCAACGATAAAAGGCTGTACCTTAGTGTAGCTTATAAGCGCGTCGATGGAATGAATCCCTGCATATTCCATAATAAGGAACTGTATTCCGTTCACCGTCAAATACGCAAACAGCTGCGCCGCGATGAGCAGCACCGCATTAAAGAGCGTTTTTATCGGCGGCAGGAACTCCTTTGAACGAACGCCCGCGGTATTGGTTTCTGCAGACCGAAAATCATTTGAGCGACCGCTATCTGCGTCGGATTTCGGTGGCGGGAGAGTTTCGGAGGTGTTTGCCTGAGCCTTTTCGTCGGGAGCGGACGAGTCCTTCACGAGGCTGTCTATCGTCACTCCGAAGAATTCGCTTATAGCCTTGAGATTTTCGAGCGACGGCACACCCGTACCCATTTCCCACTTAGAGACCGCCTGCCGCGAGACTCCGAGCGCCTCTGCGAGCTCCTCCTGCTTTAAATTTCTTTGCGTGCGCAGATCATAGAGCCGCTTCGGCAGACTGTTCATTTTCATTTTCCTCCTTTACAAAAGCAGAACGCGTGTGGCATATGGCAACGGCCATTAAAATAAATGCCGCATACATAATGCCGAAAATATCGTTTATTCGCGGATAGGTTATATCCGTCGCGGTATAATTAGCGGGCTGCACTCTCATTCTGTTGTAAGAGCCGAGTATTTCCAATGTGATAAGAAGTCCCGACAGAACTATCGCTGCCAAGAGGTTGAATTTGCTTTTAAACATCGATGGGCGGCCAAGCGCAAGTATCGCGTATATAATAAATGTTTCGAGCGTCACCGAAACGGCTCCCAGCGCTGATGAGGAAGCCCACATCGCCCTGAAACCGGCCTGCCACAGCGCTATTTCGAGGACGTTCGTCGCCGCCGGCATAACAAGGTATACCGCAAATGCCGCAGCGACCTTTTTTATTATGACCCTGCGCTTTTCGGAAGACTGCCTTGAATAAAGCTCTTTCGAAAACACCGTCATATTTTTATCAATTATCACCGCCGCCAGATAAAGGAACGGCAGGGCATAGAGCGACGAAATAATATAATGTATGACCGTCGCCGCAGGCATCGCGCGATACATCGCCGCGTTTGACGTTATGGTCAAGTTCATGATCGTTGTAATCAGCACGGCAGTTACAGAGCGCAGCACAATTACAGCAATAAATCCCAGAGCGACAGCCGCCGCGTTTGCCACGCGCTTGAGAAAAGGGTCTTTCTCTACGGGACTTATGCGTTTCTTCGGAGCGGCGTCGCTTTTGGTTAAGGTAGAGGGCTGTGCGCTTTCGGTCGGGGCGGGGGAGTCTTTCACGAGGCTGTCTATCGTCACGCCGAAGAAGTCGCTTAAAGCCTTGAGATTCTCAAGCGACGGCACGCCCGTGCCCATTTCCCACTTCGAGACCGCCTGCCGCGACACTCCGAGCGCCTCGGCGAGCTCCTCCTGCTTCAGATTTCTTTGCGTGCGCAGCTCGTAGAGCCGCTGTGCGAGCAAATTCATATATGCAAAACACTCCTTTCGATAAAAATTATATCAGAAGCGTCAAAAAATGTAAAGCGACAGAGGCTGACAATTTATGCAACGAAGCGTTGCGCGCCAAAAAAGTACATTAGCAAAAAGGCGTCGCAAGCTTAATATCGCTTGCGACGCCGTGGAGGTGCCACCCAGATTTGAACTGGGGGTCAAGGAGTTGCAGTCCTACGCCTTACCACTTGGCTATGGCACCG
>CANRLU010000096.1 GCA_947631535.1 uncultured Clostridia bacterium
GGGAAGGCGCGGCTGCCGTAAGCGTTTCAAGGGGAGAGCCCCGAGAGGGGGAAATCGCAATCCCCCTCTCGGGCGTGCTCTTTTCGCATCACTTTTCTGCACGAGCAGAAAAGTGATGGAGCCCTCCCCCCAGAGGGGGAGGGAGGAGAGGGAGGGGGCAACGGCAACATCTCCTCAACAAAAATCGTTACTATTTACCACGGAGGTATCACCATATGTCAAAAATCAAAATCACCTGCGACTCTACCTGCGACCTCACTGACGAGCTCTACCGCCGCTGCAGCGCCGACGTTATCCCGCTCGGAGTGCTTTTGGGCGACGAGCTCCGCCACGACGGCGTTGACGTGACCGTTCAGGAGCTTTACGACTACGTTGCGAAGACGGGCGTCCTGCCGAAGACCTCGGCGATATCGCAGTTTGAGTACGCGTCGGTCTGGAAGCCCTACATCGAAGAGGGCTGCAGCATCATACATATCAACATTTCGAGCGCAATTTCCGCCTGTCACCAAAACGCCAGAATGGCGGCCGCAGAGCTTAAGAACGTCTATCCCATAGATTCGCTCAACCTTTCGAGCGGCTCGGGAATGTTGGTTTTAAAGGCCGCCGAGCTCATAGAGCAGGGTCTCGAGGCTCCCGATATCGCAAAAGAGCTTGAAAGAGTCCGCGGGCTTTTGGACGTCAGCTTTGTTTTGCAGACCCTTGAATACCTCCAGAAGGGCGGACGCTGCTCAAGCGTTCTCGCCTTCGGGGCGAACCTCTTAAAGCTTCGGCCCGAGATAGTTCTGCAGCCCGACGGCTCGATGGACGTCGGCAGGAAATACCGCGGCAGCGCGGAGAAGACGATAATCGACTACGTTCACGGCAGGCTCAGGGGGCGTGACGACATCGACAGGTCAGTGGTGTTCGTTGTGAACACCTATGCCGACCCGCAGACCGTCGAGGAAGTAAAAAGAATAGTAAAAGAGGAGTACGGCTTTGAGACAGTCTACGCAACGGAGGCGGGAAGCACCATTTCGAGCCACTGCGGAGCCGGCACCCTCGGGATAATGTTCTATAAAAAATAGTCTATGGGCGGGGGGAGAAAAAATGAAACCTGTTTATTTCGTTTACCTTCTCAAGGCGATCTGGCTTTTTATCGCCGCGAGCCTCGCGGAATACTACCCCGAATATCCCGAATACGGCCTGATGCTTTTGGCGGCGCTTATACTGCTCTCGGCCTTGCAGAGCGCGGCTATGAGCCGCTTTTACCGAAAGGGGCGGTTCGGGCTCGGAAGATTTTTGGGCGTTGCTGCCCTAAGCGCGGCGCCGACGCTTATAAACGCCGCCTGTTTTGCCGCTTTTGTATATACGGTCGATGCGGAGCTGCCGCCCGCGGAATACAGCCTTTTCGGCGCTCTCTTCGCGGTTTTTGCCGTCGCTGTTATTTCGGCCGCGTGCGTTTTGAGCTGTTTTGTCCTTACAGAAGACGGCTTCTGCATATTCAAAGAGCCGTCGGTGCGCGGCTCTGCGCGCTCGGGAGCTTTGATCATCGGCCTTATTGCGCTCGCGGCGAATATCCTCTGCTTGATCGAGATCTGCCACTCCCGTTTTTCCGAGCGCACCGCCCCCGCAATCGCGGAACTTCTTACGGCGGTAATTATTGTGATCGCCGACTTTTTGCTCGAAGCGGCGCTGACATTTAAGCTCGCCGTAACTCATAAAAATGCGCCGGAGCTGTCCGACGTCCTGCTCGGACCCTGTCCGAAAAAATGATAATACTGCCGAAAAGAGGTTATTAAAATGAGCGAAAAAAAGTTCGACACCAAGCGCAAGCCCTCAAAGCCAAAGCCCTACCTTATGCCGATAGAGTGGGGCGGGACGACGTATTTTTCAAAGATCGCCGGAGGAGCTAAGATAGAGCGCATCAACTGCGAGGGTCTGAAGCCGCCCTATCTGATACTTTGCAATCACGGCTCGTTCTTCGACTTCCCGCTTGTGGTAAAGGCTATCTTCCCCCACAGGTGCAGCTGGGTCATCTCGATAGAGGAGTTTATAGGCCGCGAATGGATCATGCGCAACGTCGGCGGCATATATAAGCGCAAGTTCACGCAGGATCTTACCGTCGTAAAGCACATTTTGAACGCCCTGACCCGCCAGAAAGTCTGCTGCACGATTTACCCCGAGGCGAGATTTTCCCTCGCCGGCATTAACGAGCAGATCGACGGCGCCCTCGGAAAGCTCGCAAAAACGGCAAAGGTCCCCGTCGTCATGTTCTTGACGAAGGGCAACTTTATCCGCTCGCCGCAGTGGAACAAGCACCCCTACCGCAAAGTCCCGATAGAGGGAACATTTAAGCAGATAGTCACCCGCGAGGAGGTCTTAAAGCTCCCTGCGGCAGAGATACAAAGGCGGATAGAAGCGGAATTTGTTTACGACGACTACGCCTATATCCGCGACAATAAGCTGCCTATGAAGTGCAGCAAGCGCGCGCAGAATATCCACAAGATACTCTATCAGTGCCCCGTCTGCAACACCGAGTTCTCGACCGACTCGAAGGATACCCGCGTCTGGTGCTCTCACTGCGGCGCGAGCTGGGAAATGGACGACTACGGGCAGCTCCACCGCGAAAACGGCCCCGACGTTTTCACCCACGTCCCCGACTGGTACCGCTGGGAGCGCGAAAACGTCCGCAAAGAGGTCAGGGAGGGCAGGTATCGCTTTGAAGATATGGCCCGCCTCGAAAGAATGGAGAACGGCAGCATAGGCTTCAAGACCATCGGCACCGTAACGCTCACCCACGACAAAAACGGCTTTACGATGCACGGCGACTTCGGCGAGGGCCAGACCTTTGACTTCAACCGCACGGTCGCCTCAATGCGCTCGGTTCACATAGAATACGACTTCAAGGGCAGGGGAGACGCCCTCGACCTCTGCACCCTTGAGGATACATATTTCGTCTTCCCGCTGACTGCCCGAAACGTCCTCACAAAGATACACTTCGCAACCGAGGAGCTTCACCTGCTCGAAGAGGAGGAAAAAGCCGCACAAAAGGCGACCGCGGAGGCCTCAAAATAAAAAGTCAATAAAAACAGCCGTCGGAAGCCCCGACGGCTCTTTTGTATCCGGTAAACCGCGGACTATTCTCCGGTGTATTCCACCATTACCGCGCTGATAACGCCTTCGACGGCATTGAGCTTTTTGACGAGGTCGCTGTCGCGCTTGATCTTAACGTCGGCGGTAAGCTCGTTTTCGTCCTTGTATCTTGCGCGGCCCCTGATCTTCGGGTGGACTTCGGCAAGGACTTTGTTGAGCTCTTCTTCCGCCCTGTCCTCATATTTCACCACTATAGCAAAGGTGTTCCTGCCTCTTCCCAGAACGGTAAAGAGAATGTAGAGTATGGATATCGCGGCGGTGGCGATGAGCGCGAACGGATAGAGCCCTGCGCCCGAGGTTATTCCCACGGCGATGCCCCAGAAGAGGAAGCCGACGTCGAGCGGATCTTTTACCGCCGAGCGGAACCTCACTATCGAGAGCGCGCCGACCATACCGAGCGACAGCACGAGATTCGAGCCTATAGTGATGACGATAAACGCCGTGACCACCGTTGTGAGAACGATGAGCACCGCGAAATTCTCGCTGTAAACGGCGCCGCGGTAGAATATCCTGTAAACAAGATAGATGATGAGCCCGCAGATGGCTGCGCAGGCGAGCGACACCAAAATATAGGCCACTGTGAGGTGCTCGACGAGGCCGAGCTGTTCGATTGATTCGCGGAGGACTGAACGGATCGATTGCATTTTTATTTTCCTTTCATATGGGTTTTGCCGAGTTACGGCTTATTTTTTATAGAAACCGTCTATTTTGGTGACGGTAGTTTTGCCGCTTTCCTCTTTTACGTCGCAGTAGAGGATCATTCCCTCAAAGAGGTCGTATTTTTCGGCGAGCTTTGCCGGTATAACAAGGCTGTAAAATTCGTCTTCGTAGTATATGTCGCCCGTGATGTCGGAATATGCGCTGTCATATTCCGTACCGTTCCATATTCCGCTTGCCGCAACGCTGAGGTCGCCGTTTTCAGAGGAGGAGATCTCATCGACCCTCACATGAAGGTCCCATTTATGGTTGAAGCTCCCTTGCCGCCATTCTGCGGCAAACACCGCTCCCACTGCGAGCAGAACCGCGGCGACGGGAACTATTACCGCGGCGTTTGTCGTCATCGTTTTGCCGATCAGAGCCGCAACTCCGCAGCCGAGAAGCCCCGCCGCGAAAAATGCCGCCGCAAGGATAAAGTTGCTGCTCCCAACGGTCAAAAGGCTTATCGCCTCCGCGCACGCGGACAGAAGCGTTCCGGCCGCGGATAAAACAGCGGGAAGAAGCTTAACTGCGCGGGTTTTTGCCTTTGAAAGCAGGACTGTTTGCAGGATAAACGCCAAGATAAATCCTATTATCGCCGCAACGGCGATGTCTAATGTGTCCATAAAACCACTCCTAAAAAATTATTTATACTGAAGCTTCGGTTTGAAGCAGTGCAGCCCGTCGAGGCAGAGGGTGAATTTTGAGAGGGCGAGGCGCTGTCCGCGCGCTCCCGCGATGACCTGCTGCAAGAATTTCGGCAGGATATCGTCGTATTTCACCTCAAAGATAACGCTTCCGTCGGGGAAGACGGGTATGCTCATAAGATTTTCGTCGAAGACGTCGGTGCTCTCGATTCCGGCGTGGAGCGCCTTGTCGAAGGTCAGGCGGACGTTCGAGACGGGGTGGAGATATGCCTCGCGGTCGTAATCTACTATTACCGAGGGCTTGAGCCCCTTTCCCGTCGCAAGGCTCAGGACCTCGCGGCAGAGCGGGTCGTCATAGCCGTAGAGGAGCGAGAAATCGCCCTTTGACATAGCTTCGGCGCACTCGCGTGAGACCGAGGCAGAGCGCTTTTTGATGCGGTCGCCCCGCTTTTCCTTACATTCGAGCTTTATCGTCGAGTCGGAATTATTGTAAATGCGCAGGCGGTATTTTTTGCGGTCGCTCACGCCTGCGAGCTTTTCAAAATACGAGGTTCGGGAGAGGTCGTCGAAATAAAGGCTGCGGATAAAATATTCGCCCTTTTCGCCGGAGTTGGGGTCGAGGGGCAGCAGCGCCGCAAGCTTCGGGCGGAGCACCGCTGTCTCGGCGGGAGAGAGCAGAAGTTTTATTTCGTGGCGATAGCCGTTCACGCGCGGCGCCTCCTTTGCAGTGGTTTTACATTCATTTTACAATAGTATATAACATTTTTTGGCGTCATGCAAGAGGAAAAGCGAAATTAGTGCGCAAGGGGGATAAAATTAAAAGTTTTCAAGGGGAGTTCCTCGAAAGCGCTTTCAGGGAGCTCAAGCACCCCTCCCCTCGAGGGGAGGGGTATTTTGGTCTTTCGAAAGCCATACCGGCCGAAACCAACAAAAAAAGACTTATGTAATGCCTTTTTGAGACAGAGGCAGGGGCCACAACTGCCGTGGTGCCAATATAAGCGTTATTTCTTGCCGTTCGCTCTCGCTCGCCGTTTGGGGTTGGCTCGCGGAGCTCACGGAGAAATAATCGCTTATATGCGCACCAAATAAAAAAATCCGCCTACGCGGATAAAAGGGGCCCCCGAAAATGCGTGAGCATTTTTGGGGAAGAGGAGCGGCAGCAAAATAGGCGCTAAAACCTACTTTTCGCCTTCCCTCGGCGTTTGGGATTGCCTCGGTCGGCTCAAAGAGTTTTAATCGCATATTTGTAAAGCGAAGCCGCGATTTGAATATGGCTTTAAAAACAAATCGCGGCGAGCCAAAAGGACTCGCCGCGACGTGGTGCAGTTAAGCATTCCAAATCCGAACCGGTTTTCCTCCCTGCCAAAGCCGCTTGAAGGTCGGCAAAGACGATAACCGTGGTGCCTTCTCTGTAATTGAAAGTGATGACCATCTTGTCGTCGAAAAGGAAAATCGAGTTGATGAACGTGTCGATAAGCATTTTTCGGTGCGACTTCTGCCGCACATCGAGCTTTCTGAATCTCTTGAGCCAGAAAGTCAAAAACTCCTCGCCGACTCTTGGCTTTGCGAGCTTTTCACAGGAGATTTTCGTTTCTAAATCCTCTTTCGCATTTTCAAGTTCCTCAAGCCTGCTTTTCGTGGACTTCGTGAGAATCCCTTGCTGGATCGCATTGAGCATATTTTGAATAGCCGTCTCCGTCTCACGGAGCTGCTGCTCATACATCGGCAGGTTCGTATTCTCCCTATCCTGCAAGTCCATCAGCATTGAAACGATAGCTTCGATTACATTATCGTCGTTGAGCATCTTCATAGTTTCGTTGACGACCAAATCCTCTATCCAATCCTTTTTGACAGGCTTTTTGTGGCAGTCGGCGCGCTTCTTCTTGACAGAAACGCACTTGTAATAATGGTGAACGTTCCCCGTCCTGCTCGTTCCGCTTTCACCGCATAGGTATGCCCCGCAGTATCCGCAAAACAGCTTCGTCGTGAGAAGATAATCGTCCTCTGCCTTGTGTCGTGCATGGGCTTTTTTTACATTCTGCGAGCCTGTCCTGCACTCTGTCGAACA
>CANRLU010000097.1 GCA_947631535.1 uncultured Clostridia bacterium
CCCAAGGAATCGCCATGCACCACCAGAGGCAGGATGAAGGGAGTTACAGCCCCGCGCAGAAGGTGTAAAGCGCGCAGGCAGAGATGAGTTCAAACCCCTTTAAGCCGCGCTTTTTTGCGATGAGATACAAGGGTATCACGCCGGCCTCCGCGAATATGGCCTGTATCACTAAAAGGGTCTCGGCCTTCGGGAAAAGCGCATATATCGGCGTCAGCAGGTAGAAGATAAAAGAGCCGTGAACGCGAAAATGCGACATAGCTTCGGCGCGCTCGCAGGTTATCACGGCGTTGAGGTGCTCCTTTAGCGAGTAAAACGTCTGCACAAATATGCCCATATCAAAGCAGGGCGAGCCGAATATCCTGTGCGCGGCGATGGTCGTGGCGCATAAAAACGCCACCGCGCCGACGGCCGTGAGGATTATCACCGAAAGAGCGGAAAGCAGCGGAAGCTCGGCGGCGTCTTTGGGAATTTTCGACACCGCGTAGACGGTGAACACCGCTGCGACTATCCCCGCGGAAGCTCCGAGATAGAAATTATCGCACTGAAAAACGAGTATCACCGAAAATAGCACCGAGCCGAAGATAAGCGCGGCGGTATCGGAAAACCTGAATTTTTCGGGCAGAACGCGGTATAAGACCGACAGCACAAGGAACACGAGCAGAGTCTGTACGGCTTTTGTGAGCAGCGAAAAATTCGCGGAAAAGCCCTGCCAGCCGACTACGGGGTCGAGCCCGAGCATCTGCGCGGCGATAAGCTCATACGCCGAGACGATAAAATATGCTCCGAAGAACCGCAAAAAGATATTGGCCGGCAGGCCGTAATTTCGGAGCAGGGCGGAAGCCTTTTCGGGCAGCTCCCGCCGTAACGGAGTTTTCAATAACAGCACCACTTTCTTTTACATTTGTAAAGCAATATAAAAATAATATCATATAGCGCACTGCCAATCAATAACAAAAAGGTTACAAATTGTTACGCTTTGATTACAGAGGTAAGGGGCAAGTGAGCGGAAAATTTCGCCGCCGTTTGCCTAACTCGTAGCTTCCCGCTCTCAAACACAAAGAGCCGATCTTTTTAAGAAAGGCTCTTTTGAAAACATTATTTATGCTTTAGCCGCCTTTAATACTCTCCCTGTCTCGGCTCGCGGTACATCTGCTGCATTTCGGCAAGCTTGCTCTTTGCCTCGTTCACCACCTGCTCCGGCGCGATGACCTTTGCCTCGGAGCCGAACTGGAACAGCCAGCCCCAGAACGTCGGGCTTATCTGAACGTCGAGCCTCACGGTGAACTTTCCATCGCCTATGGGGTTTATTCTCACAGATTCCCCGTAGCGGTCGATGACCACGTTCACCAGCTTTTCCGCCATTTCGAGCACCACCGATGCCTCCTGCCCGCCGTACATATTGTATGTTGCGCGAAGGCTCTTGGCAAGGCCCTCTTCGTCGAGGGTGAGCTCGCGGCGCTTTTGGTCGGTGACCTCAACTTCCGCCATTCTGTCTACCCTGTAGCGGCAGACCTTCTCGTGCTTGTTGCAGTAGCACACAAGATAGTAGCACTCGTTCTCCCATATAAGATAGTAGGGCGAAACAGTGTAAAGTTCGCCTCCGTGGCGGTATCTGCGCTGCTTTGTGAGGTCATACTCGGTGTATTTAAAGGTTATTCTGCGGTTGGTGTTTATGGCCTCGTGAATGGCGTTGGTGACATAATAGATCGTCTCGTTATATGTCTTCGTGCGGTTCCCGACATATACCGTGCGCCTTAAATGCTGTGCGGCATATCTGCTTGTGAGCTGCTGAAGCTTCTTTATAAGCTCGTTCGACTTCTTCTGCGTTAAAAACTTTGAAGAAGCCACGGCGTCGGCAAGAACGTAAAGCTCTTCCTCCTGAAACAGCCTCGATGCGACATAATAGACGTTTGAATGGCCCTGGCGGTCGATCTCAATGTCGAGACCGGCCTCGATGAGCGAGGCGATATCGTCGTAGATAGTCTTGCGCTCGGCCGAAACGCCGTACTGCTCGAGCTTCGCGATGAGCTCGGGCCCCGAAAGCTTATGATCCTCGTCGGTCTGCTCAAGGAGTATCCTTTGCAGATACAAAAGCTTTAACTTCTGCTTTGACCTCGGTTCAGACATTATTTTCGCTCCTTTCTGCCGCCGAGAGGCGCGTCGGTAAACTCGATCCTGTTGAGCTCGTCCTCAAGGCTGCGGCGGACTTCCTCGCGGTATTCGTCACGAAGCTTCTTATGCTCTCTTCTCTCTTCGGCGGTAAGACCGGAGGTCTTCGCCTTTTTGGCCAAAAAGTTTATCCTGTTTATCTTGTCAAGTTCCATAGCGTCCTCCGAGTCTTTTTGTTTAATTATAGCATGATTTTTTATCAAATGCAATAGTTTAAGTCCAAAATTTCCGACTCTTTTTGCTTCCCCTGTTGACTTTTTCGAAAAAATCGCTATCATAGATATCAAGGAATGAGAACATTTGTTCTTTTCGTGCGGAAAATTAAAGCATAAGGAGACATAAAATTGAACGGATTCAAGGAAATGATAAAGGAATACGGCCGCGAGGCAGCAAGGCTCGCGAAATATAAAAAGGAGCTCGAGGAGCGTCTTAAGCTTGAGACCGACGTAAACATGCTCGACGACCTCGAACTGCGAATAAAGACGGTCGAGGCCGAGCGCTACGAGATCCTCGCGGATATGCGCGATATGATGATATATGTATCGGAGCGGTAAATGAAAAAGGAGCTTTTGGTACCGCTTGAGGACGCCGAGGTCGAGATATGGCGCCAAGGCCTCGGGGCGGTTTCGGACAAAATAGACCCGAAGCTGCTTATGAAGGTGATAGACGGCTGCCTCACCGCTGCGCAGCGGGAATATATCGGCGAGTACTATTTTGAGGGCAGGAATATGTATGAGATAGCGAAAAGCCGCGGCGTGGCGGTATCGACGGTCTCGCGGACGATCGGCAGAGCGAGGAGAAGGATATTCAACGCGCTAAAATATTGCGTGGGACGTTAAAACTTATTGCATTTTTTGAAAAAATGTGGTATCATATATGCGGGCGGAGATTTTGCCGCCCTGTCCGAAATTCTGACGCCGAAAGGAGCGGGACATATGAAACTGATTTTCGCAATTATAAACGACGACGACGTGAGGTTTGTATCCGAAGCGCTGATACAGAAAGAGATACAGGCTACGCGGCTTAGCTCGACGGGAAGCTTCCTTAAATCGGGCAACACCACGATACTTATCTGCATCGACGACGACAAGGTGGATACCGCGATAGAAGTTATCCGCTCTCACTGCCGCAAGCGCAAGCAGCTCCTGCCCTCTCACGCGGTGAGCGGCGCTTTCTCGACCTATCCTATCGAGATCACCGTAGGCGGAGCCACCGTTTTTGTGACCGACGTTGAAAGATTCGAAAAGTTCTGATGCTTTACTCAAAGGACACGGCGGTGACCGTTATTCGCAGAATGACGGAGCGCGACCGCCTTTGCCACGCGTTCATTCTCTGCGGTGAAAAGGGCGTAGGCAAAAAAACTTTTGCAAAATATATGGCCGCCCAGATACTCTGCGAGCGCGGGACGGGCGTTCCCTGCGGCGAGTGCAAGGCCTGCCGCATGCTGAAAAACAACGCCCACCCCGATTTTATAACCGTTGAGGCAAAAGGAAAATCGGGCAACTACCTTGCCGATAACCTGCGCGCCGTTGTCTCGGACGCGAGCGTCGCCCCCAACGAGGGCAGGCGGAAGATATATTTTCTGCCGAGGGTGGATAAAGCCCTGCCCGCAGCCCAGAACGTCCTGCTCAAAATAGTCGAGGAGCCGCCGGAGCACGTCTGCTTCATTATGACGGCGGAATCGAAAGACAGGATACTCCCCACGGTGCTTTCGCGGGCGATAGTCCTCAATATACCCGAGCCGAGCGAAGAAGAGTGCCTTGAGGCGCTGCTCTCGGAGGGGATACCAAAGGCCGACGCCGAAAGGGCGATATCGGTTTTCGGCGGAAACATAGGCAGGTGCCTTGAATATCTTGGCGACGAGAGTGCAAAAAAGCTCCCCGATGCCGTGGGCGAGATAATGGACTGCCTTATCTCGGGCGACGAATACGCCCTGCTGAAAAGTCTGAGCTCTCTTGAAAAAGACAGGGAATTCTGCCTTGAAGTGCTCGCGGCGCTTAAATCGGCGCTCTGCGATTCCGTGGCGAAAAAGCTCGGCGGAAAGCTTCATTCGGTTTGCCGCAAAAAGGCGGAAAAGCTTTCGGAGACCGTCAGAAGAAGCTCTTTGCAGCAGATGTATGACGACGTATCGCAGACCGAAGCAAAAATAAGCGGAAATGCCTCGCCGCTGTTGTGTTTGAGCGACCTGTGCGGGCGTCTTGCCGTAAACCGTTAAGGAAAGGATATTTTTTATGACCGAAATAATAGGCGTTCGGTTCAAGAACGTAGGAAAGATCTATTACTTTGCCCCGGGCGGGCTCGATATAAAGAGCGGCGAAAGCGTTATCGTCGAGACGGCGAGGGGCGTGGAGTGCGGCTTTGTGGTGTTCGGAAACAAGCAGGCCGAAGACAGCGAGATAGTCGCTCCGCTCAAATCCGTTATAAGGATTGCCACCGCCGACGACCTTAAGCAGATAGAAAAAAACAGGCTGAAAGAAAACGAAGCCTTTGGCGTGTGCGAGGAAAAAATAGCGAAGCTCGGCCTTAAAATGAGCCTCGTTGACGTTGAGTGCACATTTGACAACTCAAAGCTGCTTTTTTACTTCACCGCCGAGAACCGCGTTGACTTCCGCGAGCTTGTAAAAGAGCTCGCCTCGGTCTTCCGCACAAGGATAGAGCTCAGGCAGATAGGGGTCCGCGACGAGGCAAAAATGCTCGGCGGCCTCGGAATATGTGGTCGGCCTTTCTGCTGCTCCAGCTTTTTGGGAGACTTCCAGCCGGTGTCCATCAAAATGGCGAAGGAGCAGAGCCTTTCTCTCAACCCGACTAAGATATCCGGCACCTGCGGCAGGCTGATGTGCTGCCTCAAATACGAGCAGGACGGCTATGAGGAGCTGCTCAAAATCACTCCGAAGTTCGGCGCGGTGGTGGACACTCCCTCGGGGCGCGGCACCGTAACCGACGTAAACCTGATATCTGGAAAGATGCACGTCAAGCTTGACGGCACCGGCGGCGACGCCGTTTTTACCCGCGAGCAGGTAAAGCTCGTGAAGGACTCGGTTATGAAGCTCAGCCGCGAGGAGATTAACGCCCTCAAAGAGCTCGAAAAGGAATGACGGTTTAATATAATTTGACGCAAAAAGTCCCCGTAAGACACGGGGACTTTTTTATGTCTGTGTTCGTTTATTTTACCGCCGCGAAGCCCTGTTCGAGGTCGGCGATGATGTCGTCGATATGCTCGGTGCCGATAGAGAGGCGGATGGTGTTCTGCCTGATCCCCTGGTCTTCGAGCTCTTCGTCGGTGAGCTGCGCGTGAGTGGTGGTGGCGGGGTGGATAACGAGGCTCTTTACGTCGGCAACGTTGGCAAGAAGCGAGAATACCTTAAGGCTGTCAATGAATTTATGCGCCTCGGCTCTGCCGCCCTTTATCTCAAAGGTGAAGATCGAGGCTCCGCCGTTTGGGAAGTATTTTTCGTAGAGAGCGTGGTCGGGGTGATCGGGGAGCGAGGGGTGGTTTACCTTTACGACCTGCGGGTGATGCGCGAGGTATTCGACTACCTTCTTGGTGTTCTCGGCGTGGCGCTCGAGCCGCAGAGAAAGGGTCTCAACGCCCTGAAGGAGCAGGAACGCGTTGAACGGCGAGATGCAGGCTCCGGTGTCTCTTAAGAGTATCGCGCGGATATAGGTCACGAAGGCCGCGGGGCCGGCCGCCTCGGCAAAGCATACGCCGTGGTAGCTCGGGTTGGGCTCGGATATCGCAGGGAATTTGCCGGAGGCCTTCCAGTCGAACTTTCCGGAATCGACGATTATTCCTCCGAGGGTCGTTCCGTGGCCGCCGATGAACTTTGTCGCGGAGTGGATAACAATGTCGGCTCCGTGCTCTATCGGTCTGATAAGATAGGGAGTGCCGAAGGTGTTGTCTATAACGAGCGGAATATTGTGGCGGTGGGCAATTTCGGCCACGGCGTCGATGTCGGGAATATCGCTGTTGGGGTTGCCGAGGGTCTCAAGATATATCGCGCGGGTATTCCAGCGGATAGCTTTTTCTACCTCTTCGAGGTCGTGTGCGTTCACAAAGGTGGTCTGGATCCCGAAGTGCGCGAAGGTCTGCCCGAGGAGGTTGTAGCTGCCGCCGTATATGGTCTTCTGCGCAACGATATGCCCGCCGTCCTGCGCAAGGGCTGCGGCGGCATAGGTCACGGCTGCGGCTCCCGATGCGACAGCAAGAGCTGCCGAGCCTCCCTCGAGGGCGGCTATTCT
>CANRLU010000098.1 GCA_947631535.1 uncultured Clostridia bacterium
CAGCAGGAGTAGAAATAGGGCGTTACGGCGTCGAACTCGGCGCCGCAGGTATCGACCATTTTATAGGAGAAGTCGATGCCGGGAAGCTCACTTTCGCCGCTCAGGCGCTTTATCGCGGAGTCGGTGTAGCCGAGTTTTTTCGCAGCGAGGTAGTCGCCCTCCTTGAGGCCGTTCGCTATGCGGTTCTCAAATTCGGCAAGGCCCTTGAGCTTTGCAAGGAACCACTCGTCTATCATAGTTATCCTATGTATTTCTTCAATAGATACGCCCTTTTTCAGCGCTTCAAAGACGGTGAAGATGCGGCGGTCGTTCTGCTCGTGAAGGCGCTCCAGAACCGGCTTATCGGAAAGAGGAGCGGCGTTTAAGGTGTCGAGAGATATCTCTGCGCCCCTGACCGCTTTTAACAGCGCCATTTCAAAGCTCGGAGCTATCGACATCACCTCGCCGGTCGCTTTCATCTGGGTGCCGAGGCTGCGGTTGGAGCCGCTGAACTTGTCGAACGGCCACTTCGGGAACTTCACGACGACGTAGTCGAGCGTGGGCTCGAAGCAGGCACAGGTCTTGCCGGTTATTTCGTTCTTGATTTCGTCGAGGGTGTAGCCGAGGGCGATTTTGGTGGTTATCTTGGCTATCGGGTAGCCGGTCGCCTTTGAGGCGAGCGCCGACGAGCGCGAAACTCTCGGGTTGACCTCGATGACGGCGTATTCAAAGCTCTCGGGGTTGAGGGCAAACTGGCAGTTGCAGCCGCCGACTATCCCGATAGAGGAGATAATATCCAAAGAAGCCGAGCGGAGCATCTGATACTCCTTGTCGGCGAGGGTGAGCGCGGGGGCGACGACGACGGAGTCGCCGGTGTGAACGCCGACGGGGTCGATGTTCTCCATAGAGCAGACCGCGATGACGTTCCCGAGGCTGTCGCGCATCGTCTCGAACTCGATCTCCTTCCAGCCCGAGATGCACTTTTCCACGAGTATCTGTGTTATTGGGGAGGCGTCGAGACCGGTTTTGGCGATGATCTTAAGTTCTTCGGCGACGGCGGCAATGCCTCCGCCCGAGCCGCCGAGAGTGAACGCTGGGCGGACTATAACGGGGTAGCCTATCTTTTCGGCGATTTCGAGCGCGCCATCTACGGTCTGGGTGATGTCGGAAGGAACTACGGGCTGACCTATTGCCTTCATAGTGTCACGGAAGAGCTCGCGGTCTTCGGCTTTGTCTATGGCGTTGATGTCCGAACCGAGCAGGCGGACGTTGTATTTATCGAGGACTCCCGCCCTCGAGAGCTGCATAGCTATCGTCAGACCCGTCTGCCCGCCGAGACCCGCAAGAAGCCCGTCAGGTCGCTCCTTTGCGATAATTCTGGCGACGGTCTCGGCATTGAGCGGCTCGAGATAAATTTCGTCGGCGAGGTTTTTATCGGTCATTATCGTCGCGGGGTTGGAGTTGACGAGCACGACGTTTATCCCCTCGGCGCGAAGAACGCGGCAGGCCTGCGCTCCGGCGTAGTCGAATTCGGCAGCCTGTCCTATGATTATCGGCCCCGAACCGATGACGAGGACCTTTTTTATGCTCAAGTCCTTAGGCATTATGCTCGCCTCCCATCATTGAAATGAATCTGTCAAAGAGAAAACCGGTGTCGCGCGGTCCTCCGCAGGCCTCGGGGTGGAATTGGACGGTAAAGCAGTTTTTGCCGGGGTATTCCATTCCCTCGCAGCTTTGGTCGTTGGCGTTGGTGAACGTTTCGGTGCCTATCCCCTTGAGGCTGTCCGAGACGACCGCGTAGCCGTGGTTCTGGCTGGTGATGTAGGTCATCCCGCCGATAAGGTCTTTTACCGGCTGGTTGGCACCTCTGTGACCGTATTTGAGCTTTACGGTCTTGCCGCCCATAGCGAGCGCCGTGAGCTGATGACCGAGGCAGATGCCGAATATCGGAACCTTTCCGATGAGCTTTTTAAGCTCTGCAATCGCGGCGACGTTCTCCTCGGGGTCGCCGGGGCCGTTGGAGAGCATTATTCCGTCGGGATTTATCGCAAGAACCTCCTCGGCCTTGGCGTTCTGCGGGAAAGCCGTTACCTCGCAGCCGCGCTTCTGGAGGCTGCGGACGATATTCCGCTTTGCACCGTAGTCCATAAGAGCGACGCGGAATTTTCTTTCGCCCTCGGCGGGATATACCTCCGGCTCGCGGCAGCTCACCGACGCGACGGCGTTTTTGACGCTGTATGCCGCTATTTCGTCGAGCGAGGCGGGCGGCGCGTCGCAGATCATCGCGTTCATAACGCCCTCCTCGCGTATCATTCTCGTTATCTCCCTGGTGTCAACTCCAGCGATACCCGGGATATTATGCTCTTTTAGGAACCTGTCGAGCTTATACTCCGACCTGAAATTCGAGGGGTAATCGCAGAGCTCCCTCACGACATAGCCCTTAACGGCGGTCTCGCCCTCGAAATCGGGAGTGATGACGCCGTAGTTGCCGATGAGGGGGAAGGTCTGCATAACTATCTGGCCGCAGTAGCTCGGGTCGGTAAGGGTCTCGAGATAGCCGGTCATACCCGTTGTGAACACGAGCTCGCCGACGCTCTCCCCCTCGGCCCCTATCCTCTCGCCCTCAAAGACAGTTCCGTTGGAAAGTACAAGATAAGCGCGTTTAGAAATGTGAATCCCGTTCATACATTATTTCCGTCCTTCCTATATTTTAGCGGCGGCTCGCACCGCTTTGTCAACTGATAAGTATAACATAAAAAGCGTACAAGTTCAACCTTAAGACTTCAAGTTTTTCAAATTCTATGTTATGCACAAAAATACATCGCCTCTTGCGAAGCGATGTAAAAATTTAAATCAACGTTGTTGCCATTACGGCTTTTATCGTGTGGAGCCTGTTCTCGGCCTCGTCAAACACCACCGAAGCCTCCGACTCGAACACCTCGTCGGTGACTTCAAGGCAGTCATATCCGAATTTTTCGTACATCTCCCTGCCGATCTCGGTCTTGAGGTCGTGGAAAGCGGGCAGACAGTGCATAAAGAGCGTTTTTTTGCCGGTCAAAGACATCATCTTTGAATTGACCTGATAGGGCATAAGGTCTTTTATGCGCTCGGCCCATACCTCGTCGGGCTCGCCCATAGACACCCACACGTCGGTGTAAATGACGTCGGCACCCGAGACGGCGGTCGGTATATCCTCAATGAATTCAAGGGTCGCGCCGGTGGTCTTGGCTATCTCGCGGCACTCTGCAACAAGCTCGCCGTCGGGAAAATATCCCTTCGGGGAGCAGGCAACGAAGTGCATGCCCATTTTTGCGCAGCCCACCATAAGCGAGTTGCCCATATTGTATCTCGCGTCGCCGGCATAAACGAGCTTTACGCCCTTCAGGCTGCCGAGATGTTCGCGGATAGTGAGAAAATCTGCGAGGATCTGCGTCGGGTGGAACTCGTTGGTGAGACCGTTCCATACCGGAACGCCGGAATATTTCGCGAGGCTGTCGGCAAGCTCCTGGCCGTAGCCGCGGTATTCGATGCCGTCGAACATTCTGCCGAGGACGCGCGCGGTGTCGGGAATAGACTCCTTTTTGCCTATCTGCGAGCTCTTGGGGTCGAGGTAAACGGCGTGCATGCCGAGGTCTGCGGCGGCGACTTCAAACGAGCAGCGGGTGCGGGTAGAGGTCTTTTCAAAGACGAGGGCTACGTTTTTGCCCTCGAGATATTTATGGGGTATCCCCGCCTTTTTGAGCGATTTCAGCTCGGCGGCGGCATTCAAAAGCCCCTCTATCTCTGCGGGGGTGAAGTCTAAAAGCCTAAGAAAGCTCCTGCCTTTAAGAGATATCATATGTTGTCCTCCGTTTCGGAAAGTTTTTCTTTTACGTATTTTATCTGCTCCTCGACCGAGCCGAGCGACGTCCCGCCCTCGGATATCCGCTTTTCGACGCAGGTTTTGAGGTCTATATCAGCGTAGAGGTCGGAATCGAATTTGTCGCAGAGAGCTTTGTACTCATCAATCGAAAGCGTTTCGAGCACGCAGCCGAGCTCCTCACACCTTGCAACTGCCTGCCCCGCGATCTTATACGCCGAGCGGAACGGCAGCCCCTTGCGCACGAGGTAGTCGGCGAGGTCGGTGGCGTTGATAAAGCCGGTCTGTGCGGCTTTAAGCATATTTTCGGGCAGGGCCTTCATCTCGGATATCATCGGGACAAACACCGTAAGGCAGGCCTTGACGGTGTCAACGGCGTCGAAAACGGCCTCTTTGTCCTCCTGCATATCCTTGTTGTAGGCGAGCGGGAGCCCTTTGAGCACCGTGAGGAGCGCCATAAGGTCGCCGAAGACGCGCCCCGTCTTCCCGCGGATAAGCTCGGCCATATCGGGGTTTTTCTTTTGCGGCATTATCGACGAGCCCGTGGTGAAGTCGTCAGACAGGCGGACGAACTTAAATTCCCAGCTCGACCAGAGTATGAGCTCCTCGCAAAAGCGGGAAAGGTGGGTCATTACTATCGAAATGCCGCTCAAAAGCTCGAGGGCAAAGTCACGGTCGGAAACACCGTCCATAGAATTGCGGCAGACGTCGGAAAAACCGAGCAGCTCCGCCTCGAATCTGCGGTCGGTCTTATAGGTGGTGCCGGCGAGGGCGCAGCTGCCTATCGGGCTGACGTTGAGCCTTTCGCGGCAGTCGCAAAGCCTGTCGATATCCCTCAGAAGCATCATGCAGTAGGCAAGAAGGTGATGCGAAAAGAGTATCGGCTGGGCGCGCTGCAAATGGGTGTATCCCGGCATGACCGCAGTCTTATACTCCTCCGCCTTTTTCACGAGCGTTTCGGCGGCACGCTTTAAAAGTCCGACGAACGAATCGGTCTCGCGGCGAAGATAGAGCCTTAAATCGAGTGCGACCTGATCGTTTCGCGAACGCGCGGTGTGGAGCCTTTTGCCCGACTCCCCTATCCTCTCGGTCAAGACCTGCTCGACAAACATATGAATGTCTTCACATTCGGGGTCGATGGCGAGCGCACCGGATTCGAGGTCTTCAAGGATACCGAAAAGTCCGGCAATGATGCCGTTTTTTTCCTCCTCCGAGATGATGCCGCACTTCGCGAGCATCTTTGCGTGGGCGACGCTCCCCGAGATGTCTTCGCGGAACATTCTCGAATCGAAGGATATCGAGGAATTGAAATCGTCCGCCACCTTGGAGGTGACGCCGTCGGTCACGCCCTGCCACAGCTTTGCCATTTCGGTTCCCCCTCAAAAATCACTTGTTTTTGTTCTTCTCGTCAACAACGGCCTGGACCTTTATCGGCAGTCCGTAGAGGTTTATAAAGCCCGCGCTGTCCTTCTGGTCGTAGTCGGATTCGCCGAAGGTGGCTATCTCCTCGCTGTAGAGGCTGTAGTCGCTCCAGACGCCGGCGTTTATCATATTGCCCTTGTAGAGCTTCAGGCGAACCTTGCCGGTGACGCGTTCCTGGGTCTTATCTACAAACGCCGAGAGAGCCTCGCGGAGCGGGGTGAACCACTGTCCGTTATAGACGAGCTCGGCAAAGGTGATGGAAAGGCGCTGCTTTTCGTGCAGGGTCATCTTGTCGAGACAGATGGATTCGAGGACGCTGTGTGCCTTATAGAGGATAGTTCCGCCGGGGGTCTCGTATACGCCGCGGCACTTCATTCCTACAAGGCGGTTCTCAACGATGTCCAAAAGACCTATACCGTTTTTGCCGCCTATTTCGTTGAGCTTGAGGATAATGTCCTTGGCCTTGAGCTTTTCGCCGTTGAGCGATACCGGCACGCCCTTTTCAAACTCTATCTCGATATACTCGGGCTTGTCGGGCGCTAAAACGGGGCTTACTCCCATTTCGAGGAAACCGGGCTTCTCATACATCGGCTCGTTGCCGGTGTCTTCGAGATCTAAGCCCTCGTGGGAGAGGTGCCAGAGGTTTTTGTCCTTCGAGTAGTTGGTTTCGCGGTTTATCTTCAGCGGGACGTTGTGCTTTTCGGCATAGTCTATCTCCTCATCGCGCGACTTTATGCTCCATTCGCGCCAGGGGGCGATTATAGGCATATTCGGGGCGAAGTGCTTTATCGCGAGCTCGAACCTCACCTGATCGTTGCCCTTGCCGGTGCAGCCGTGAACTATCGCGTCGGCGCCCTCTTTAAGGGCTATCTCGACGAGGCCCTTGGCGATGCAGGGG
>CANRLU010000099.1 GCA_947631535.1 uncultured Clostridia bacterium
GGTGGAAACAATAGGGCTCGAACCTATGACCCCTTGCTTGTAAGGCAAGTGCTCTCCCAGCTGAGCTATGCTTCCGATTAAAGCCTTCCTCTATCCGAGGCGACTTGAATATTATAGCGTACCTTTTCGCGCTTGTCAAGTGCTTTTTTAAAATTTTTTCGATATCGCGAAATTTTTCATTTTTCCGATGCTTCAACTGCCTCGCGGATCTTCTCAAACACGGGCATAGCTTCGTCTATCCTTGCCTGCATCTGCTCTTTGCCGGTCGAAAGAAGCCTTTCGGCGCTCCTCACGCCAAGATAGATATCCTCGGGCATAGCCTCCCACTTGAGAGCGTCGCGGGTGAGTTGGCAGTTTAAAAGCAGACCGTATTCGTTAAAATGTTCGTCGTCGGGATACTGCTCCCTGAAATCGGTAAGAATAAAATCGGTCGGCTGATCCGAAACGAGCAGGACATTCTCGCCGCTCTGGAGCTGGCTCATAAGCTGCGCCTGCGAAGCCGTGGAAGTAGTGAGGTCTGACTCGTAATCGGTGGAGATGTTATATATCATCACGTTCACTTCGCCGTCGCCGTTGAGGTCGCCGCAGTAGCCCTCGAAGAATTCTTCGAGCTCTACGCTGCGGTAATAGAGCGCACTGTCGGACGACACCACGAGCACAGTCAGGTCGGGCTGGACGGCGGTGAGGGTATCATACATTATAAATGCGAAGGCGCCTATCATCACGGCGGCAAATACGATCAGCCACTTCGAGCGGTACCAAGCGTCGGAAACGCGCTGGAAAAGACTGCGCTTTTCCTTTGCCGAGGGGCCTTCCTCTTTTATCACGTCAGAGCTCTCGATAACGCCCTGCTTCAGCTTCATAAGCTCTATTTTGCGGTCCTGCAGGGTCTTTTCGTATTCGGCGCGCTGCTTTTCCTCGGCTTCACGCCTTTCCTGCTCAAGCCTTTCGCGCTCGGCGGCGTCTTCCTGCTCCTGCCTGCGGAGCTCGCGCTCAAACTCTATATCTTCCTTTGGAATGAAACCGTCTCTTTTTTCCATAGCGCACACCTCTCAAGCGATTTGTCTAAATATTATAATACCACGTCCGACTGAAATTTACAACACAATAATGAGAAAAACGCGTGAAAAATCGGCGGATACTCTCCGCCGATTTTTCAGATTATATTTCTTAGCACTCCGAATACCGTGAGCACCGCCGCCGAGAAGACTGTCGCTGCGCGAACGAAGCGGTCTTCCGACGCACTTCCTGTGACGACATATCTGACCGCTATATCCGCTGCAACCGCCGCCATAAGGGGCAGGAGCGCCATAACGACAGGGTTAGCGCTCCACGCTCCGGCAAAATCGAGCCGAAGGAGCGCAAGGCACATTCTGCTCACCCCGCAGCCCGGACATTCAAGCCCTGTGACGAGGCGAAACACGCATGGGACAGCAAGCCCCGTGAGGTTCACAAAGAGCGCATAAAGCAGTCCTGCCGACAAAACCGCGGCAAGCCCGAGCGCAAGCTTTAAAAGCCGCGCCTTGCGGGAGTCGGTGCGAAGCATATGTATTACTGGCGGGACTGGGCGTATTTATTGATCTCGTTCTGGATAAGGCAGTAGTTGATAATGCCGAAGCCGAGAAGCTGGAGTATCAGATAGATGATGCCGTTGTTGCCGCTGTCGGGCACGCCCATCTTGCGCCTTATCACGGAAACCTTTTCGCCGGCCTTGAACATCCAGTAAATGCCGTAGATACCGCAGGTTACGAGTGAAAGGAGATAAACGACTCCGCCGCTCGTATCGTTCGGGGTATCGGCAGCGCGGTTGAGGTCGTTTACGAGAACGATCATCCAGTAGATCATGAAGAGACCGCAGGTGACGATGCTGAGGACGATATAGAGCCCTATGCTCCTCGACGGAATGGCGCCGTTCTGGGAGGACGGGAAGTAGCTTCCTATATCGGGATTGCGGTACTGGCCGTTATTCTGGGGCTGTGCCTGCTGTGCGCCGAGAGGCTGGCCGCAGGAGGGACAGAACGCGGGGCTGCCCTCTACGGGCTGACCGCAGTTCGGGCAGAAGCCGACTTTACGGGGCTCAGGCTGGGGTTCGGGTTGAGGCTGAGGCTCGGGCTGTACCGCTCCGCAAACAGGGCAGAACTTGGAGCCGTCGTCGATAGTAGCGCCGCAATTTGAACAAATCATATAATTTGACCTTCTTTCGGAAAAATATATGTTAATTTTAACACATATATGATATTTTGTCAATAGGCAGGAAAAGGCAATGAGCAATTTTGGGAGATAAAAACAACAAGAGTCAGGCAGACACTATTTTTGCAGGCAGCGTGCTAAGGTGCAGGCGCTTAGGGTGAGAACGGGCGAATAATAAGTTTGCCGCCCGATGGCGGGGAAGGTTTTCGGCGGGCGCCGAGGTTTTTTGCTTCCATACCCCCTGCTCCCTCTTCCTCAGAGAGGGCGAGGCAGGCGACGCCCTGACTTTGTTATAAATGAAAGAAAGTCAGCGTCGCTGCGTCGTTCGCTTTGCTCTTGACCCAAATGCCTTGCACTTTGTCATGTCATTTGTGAAAATAAAGGCTTGCCCGAAAACTTTTAAGATTTACGCGCTTTCTCACATTTGCTTTTCTCACTTTCACAAATCAATTTATGTATTTTCCGGGGCAGGCCCGCATAAAATAATCCCGAGATAAACTCTGGAGGTAAATTTTATGGATATTGCAATGAAAATAAAGCGCGAAAACAAGCTTAAAGCCCTGCTGCTCACCGCTCTGCCCGTCGTGGTGGGAGCGCTCTCGGCCGCCATTGCCGGAGATATGTCGAAGCAGGACTACGCCCAGCCGCCGCTGTCGCCGCCCGCGTGGGTGTTTCCGGTGGTGTGGACGGTGCTCTACCTAATGATGGGCTTTGCTTCCTACCTCGTCTACCGCGACTGCGACTATCTTCTCAACGACGCGATGAAGTGCTTCTTCTATCAGCTCTTTGTGAATTTCTCGTGGTCGATAATCTTCTTCAGATTTGAATTCTACACCGCGGCCGCAGTCGTTCTCGCGGCGCTGCTCATTTTGACCGTGGGCACCACGGTGCAGTTCTTCGGCGTGAACAAAACCGCCGGCAAGCTTATGATACCCTACGTCATATGGCTCATATTCGCGCTCTATCTTAACATCGGCGTGGCGGTGCTCAACCGCTGAACGCCCTCAAGGCAGGCCCTGCAAAAGCGGGGCCTGTTTTATTTATTCATCTCCGCGGCGAGCTTATCTATCGCGCGCTTTTCGATTCGCGATACATAGCTCCGCGATATCCCGAGCAGAGAGGCCGTCTCGCGCTGGGTGAGCGGCACTCCGCCCGCAAGGCCGTACCTAAGAGCTATTATTTTTCGCTCGCGGTCGTCCAAAAGCTCAGAAACTTTTCTGCGCAGCACCTCCGAGTTTATCCGCAGATCGACCTCTTCGGAGAGGTCTTCGTCCGAGGCGAGAATGTCCATCAGCGTGAGCTGGTTGCCGTCCTTGTCAACGTCTATCTGCTCGGCAAAGTGTATCTCGGAGGCGGTCTTTTTAAGCGCACGGAAGTGCATAAGGATCTCATTTTCAATACACCTCGAACCGTAGGCGGCGAAGCGGTTGCCCTTATTGGCATCGTATGTCGAAACGGCTTTTATCAGCCCGACGGTGCCTATCGAAATGAGCTCCTCCTGCTCTTCGGGGGAGGCGTAATACTTCTTCACGATATGCGCCACGAGCCGAAGATTATGGAGAATGAGCTTATCCTTTGCCTCGCGGTCGCCCTCGGAAAGACGTGCAAAAAGCTCGCTCTCCTCGGCGGGGGAAAGCGGCTTCGGAAAGGCGTTTTTCTCCTCGATGTGAAGGGCAAACCAGAGAAATCCGCCGATAATGATGTCGAAAAGCTTTGATAACACAACGCAGCACCTCGCAAAACGGTTACTGCATTATATTCGCCTACCGCTTGACTTAATTCCGAACGGGCGTTATAATAGATTATTATTGCAGCCTCGGTGAGGCGAAGCCCCCTGCGGGCTGCGCCCGCAGGCCGCGCCGCCGCAGGCACGGCGGCGCGGGAGGCCCCCGCGAAGCGGGGACCGTGGGCTTCGCCGTAGCGCGCGAAGCGCGAACAACAAAGCCTTTGCTCTTGAAAGGAAGACGGCTATGTATCAGAGAAAATTCATCGTTATCGAAGGGCTCGACGGCTCGGGGAAGGGCACCCAGATCTCCCGCCTCGCGGAAGCGCTCACAAACCGCGGGATAAGCCTCCAGCTCACCGCAGAACCCACCCTTCACGCAACGGGAGGGCTCGTCCGCGACGCCCTCGGAGGGATAACAAAGCGCTCCGCCGCAGAGCTCGCGGGGCTGTTTTTAGCCGACCGCATCGCCCATTGCCAAAACCCGCACGACGGCATAGCCGCGCTTCTTGAGAGTGGCATAACTGTCGTCTGCGACAGATACTACTACTCTTCGTTCGCCTACCAGGGAATGGACCTCGGGCTCGACTGGGTGATGAGCGCCAATCTTGACTGCCCCGCAATTTTAAAGCCCGACCTCTGCATCTTCCTCGACGTCCCCACGGAGGTCGCAGATAAGAGAATATCCCTCGGCCGCACCTCTCGGGAGATCTTCGAGGAGGCCGAGACTATAGAGCGGGTCAGGCGGAAATACTTTGAGGTGTTCGGAATACTTTCCGGCACCCACAACGTAAAAATTATCAACGCCGCGCGCACCCCCGACGAGGTGTTTGCCGACGTCTGGGCGGCTGCTTCGGAAATTTTTGACGGAACGGAGAAATAAAATGCTTCAGTGGCTCACTTCAACAACGGCGGGAAAGCTCATCGCCACATTTTTGATATCCATGCTGCCGGTGGTAGAGCTCCGCGGCGGGATCCCCTACGGCGTAGGATTCGGGCTCAACCCCTGGGTCGCGCTTTTGGTGGCTATGCTCGGTAATCTCGCCCCTATCCCCTTCATACTTCTTCTGCTCGACAAGATCCTCGAGCTTATGAAAAAACAGCGCGGAGTTATCGGAAAGGCCGCCAACTGGCTCGAGGGAAAGGCCTATAAAAACAAGGCGACTATCGACAAATACAAGGCCCTCGGGCTTATAATCCTCGTCGCCATACCCCTTCCCGGAACCGGCGCCTGGACAGGCGCTCTTGTTGCGACGGTCCTTCGGCTCGACCGCAAAATGTCGTTTCCCTGCATAGTCGCGGGAGTGATTATCGCGGGGATAATCGTGACCGCGCTGTCATACGGCGTCGCCTCACTGTTTTAAGGAGAAAATATGGAAAAAACTCTGCTTCACATCTGCTGTGCGCCCTGCTCGGTCATGTGTATCCAAACGCTTCGCGCCGAGGGTATAGAGCCGACGGGTTACTGGTATAATCCCAATATCCACCCGGTGACGGAGTACCGCGCCCGCCGCGACACGCTTATCCAATATGCCAAAGACATAAATATGGAGCTCGTTCTTAAAGACGACTACGGCCTGCGTGAGTTCGTGAGGGCGATATATCCCGCGCTCGAAGACCGCTGCGGAGTCTGCTATGAGCTTCGTATGCGCGAGGCGGCGAGGTTTGCCCGCGAAAACGGCTTCGAGAGCTTCTCGACCACCCTGCTCATAAGCCCCTACCAGCGCCACGAGCTTTTAAAGGAGACCGCCGAGCGCGCGGGCGAGGAGTTCGGCGTTAAGTTTTTATACCGCGACTTCCGCCCCTATTTCCGCGAGGGGCAGCAGAAAGCCCGCGAAATGGGCTTTTATATGCAGAAATACTGCGGCTGCGTATTCTCGGAGGAAGAAAGATACATAAAGAAAAAGAAAAGCCCCGACAAAGCCCCGCTGAGCTAAGAAAACAAAAGTACCCGACGGGTACCGCGAAGCGCCGCAGAATTGCGCAGAGCCGTCAGATTCAAGGCGGCGGCTCGCACGCACTACTTTGTGTA
>CANRLU010000100.1 GCA_947631535.1 uncultured Clostridia bacterium
TGTGTCGTATCTGTATTCGGTTTCGTTCATTTTAAAGGTCCTTTCTGTCAGTCAAATATCCTGTCTGCCGCAGGCTCAAGAGCGCGGCTCTCGTAGAGCTCTATAAGCCCCGAATCGCAGAGCTTTGAAAGCTCGCGGTCGAAGGGGAGCTTCGCCAAAAGCTCGGTCCCGAACTTTTTCGCGGTATCTTCCGCTCTGCTCGGGCCGAAGATCTCGTGCTTCGCGCCGCAGTCGGGGCAGACGAACCAGCTCATATTCTCGACTATCCCGAGTATCGGAATGTTCATAAGTTTCGCCATATTAACTGCTTTTTCGACTATCATCTCAACGAGCTCCTGCGGCGACACCACCACAACGATGCCGTCGAGCCTTATCGACTGGAAGACGGTTAGGGGAACGTCGCCGGTTCCCGGAGGCATATCTACGAACATATAGTCTACGTCGTCCCAGATGACCTCGTTCCAGAACTGCTTTACAACTCCCGCGATGACAGGCCCGCGCCATACGACGGGCTGTGTCTCGTCTTCAAGAAGCAGGTTTACCGACATAATTTTGATGCCGGTTTTTGTGATTACGGGAAGGAGCGCGTCACCGGTCGATTTTGCCTTCTCCTTTATTCCAAAAGCCTTCGGGATCGAGGGGCCGGTTATATCGGCGTCGAGGATAGCGGCCTTTAGGTTGCGCCTCTGTGCTTCAACGGCGAGCATAGAGGTCACGAGCGACTTTCCGACGCCGCCCTTGCCGCTCACTATTCCTATAACCTTTTTGATATGGCTCATTTCGTGCGGCTCGATGTGAAAGTCCTGCGGAGAAGTCCTTGAGGAGCAGTTCTCCGAGCAGGTCGAGCAGTCATGCGTACATTCTGACATGTGTTATTCTCCTTTATAATTTATTCCTGTGTATCCTGATTTTCCCCGCCGCCGGCGTTATCTGGGTCAACGGTATTGTCGGGAGCTCCCTCGGGCTGCGGGCTTATGCTGCCGGTTCCCTTTTCGTATAGGAAGGTGACTATCCAGCCGTCCACGTTGTTGCCGGATATCTCATAGGGGTAGGGCTGATTATTGCTGTCGTCGTTATCGCCGTCGGGAAGGATCGGCAAGAATATCGTAGTGCCGTCGGCTCCGTTGGAGGGAGTGTAGTAGATCATATAGCGGGAGCCGTCGTCGGTGGTGACGCTTAAGAAACCGTTCCTTATAGTATAGTTCTTGATGAAGCTTATATACTCCTCGAGGCAGTAGTCGTAGTTGTGCATAACGGTCGCGTGAGGGACACCCACATAGCGGAAGTGCCACGGCTCGTTGTCGATAAGAGTAAGGCTCTCCTTGCCGGCGGGGTAGCGGTTGACATAGCCGTATTTATAGCAGTTGTCGTTTATCCACTTATAGTCGCCGGTGCCGATGAGCGACTGGTCGTAATGACCGTCCTCCGAAACGGTGAAGTCTACAACGAGGCCGGTGTGGTGCTCGCTGTAGCCGCCCTTGGCGACGAGTGTTGAGCTTTCCTGACCGGTGGATTCAAGCTCCTCCTGATAGAGCTCTTCCTGATATTCAACGGTCCTGAAACCGCTGTTTACCATAACGGTGCTCTTTCCTGTGACGGTATAGAAGTCGAGCATCATGCTGTTGAGCGCTTCCATAGCAACGGGCTTTAGCTTAACGTTGTAGTCCTTTACGGAGTATGCGCTGTTCTTGCGCTCGCGCACCACTTCAAGATCGTCGTCGGTGACGGTCCCCAAGAACTTGATGTTGTTGTTCACCAAAACGAGGTTGCCGGTGCCGAGGTCGGCGTCGGTAACGGATATCGAGGTAAATTGATAGGCGTGCTGGTCCGTCGGGTCAACGGGGACGCTGAGCGCGTCGTCTGGGATATCGGGGGTTAAGACATCGCCGCTCGCGGGAGTGGTAACCGCGCCGTCCTTTTTATCCCTGCCGCCGAAGATCGCCGAGCAGCCCTTTGATATCAGCAGTACCACGATAAGAATAGCCGCAAGAACGATCGCTACGTTCTTATATTTTATCTTATAACGTTTTTTTCTCTTCTGATTTCTGTAGTCGGCCATTATTTTGTACCTCCGTTCTTTATGACGCCCTAAAGGTTGTATATCCCTATCATATCACATTCAAATAAAAAAATAAAGAGATATTTTCGATTTTTAAGAAATTTTTTGTAAAAAAGCAAAGCTCCCTTGTTTCAGGGAGCCTTGCTTTTGCTGAAATTCCGATTTTTACCTTACTATTTTTTACCTTACTATGAGGTCAACTCCGAGGAGCGGGTCTATATAGAAGTTATAAACAGTTAAATCGCCGTCCCTCATAAACCTGACAGTATAAGCGTGATACCCCATAGCGTTTCCCTTGAATTCGCAGGTCAGGACGTAAAGCTCCGAGACCTCCTCTTCGCTGAGACCGTATATCTCGGTGGAAAGCTCTTTTGCCCTTTCGATTGCTTCCTCTTCGCTCATATAGTCGTCGTGGGTCACGGCGTCGAAGCTTAATATCTCGCCGGTTTTGGCGTCTATTTCATAGGTATTGAGCCTGAGATCATAGGTCTTCGGGTAGTCCTTAAGCCCGAATTTGAAGCTGATTTTGTAAACGTCGCCGTCGAGTTCCGCCGCAAGGCTGTTTACTATGGTCTCGTTTACTCCCGAGTTTTCAAGGGCTATTGCCGCCGCAGCCGCTTCGCTTATATATCCTTCGGGAGCGCTCTGCGAGAGGACAGCAGTAACGGTAACGGCAAGAGCGAGCGACAGCGCAGCCGCTATAAGCGCTATTCTGAGCGCACGTCCGGTTTTTCTTCGTCCAGTCATATCTGTCACTGTTCCTTTCCGCTCGGAACATTGTTCTAAAACGGATTCCGGAAACTCCGGGACGTTTTTTGCAAAATCCTCTTTCAGCCTTTGTTCAATGTTGAATTCCGACATCACAATGCTCCTTTCAGTTCGTCATTCAGTTTTTTAACGGCTTTGTTATATCTTGATAATACTGTGGATAAAGGCTGCTTCAGGATCTCGGCTATTTCGCGGTGCTTAAGTCCTGCCGATGCGTGCATTATAACCACTTCCCGCTCGCGTTCGCTGAGTATTCCGAAGCAGGCCTTTATCACTGCCGTATCTTCAGGGGTGAGAGCGTCGCCGTCCGGCAGGGAGAGATCATCTATGCTTTCGTCCGCAAATTTTGATTTCTTTGAGACATTCTGCAAAGATTGCGGGCGATAGTTATCACCCAGGCCATAGGCTTTCCGGCGCTTCGGTAGGAGGGCGCGCTCCTCCAGACCTCTAAAAGAAGGTCGGATAAAACGTCTTCGGCGTCGGCACGGCATTTCAGGACGGAAAGGGAGTAAGAAAAAACGGCCGTTGAGGTGAGAGAGTAGAAGTCGGCGAGAGCGCTCTTGTTTATGCCACATTTCCCCGTCGCAACTGCCAAAAAATCCTGCCGAAAACTATAAAAAGTGACAGTTGTTAAAATTTTAATTATATGTTATAATATAAAAGTCATTTAATATTTACAGCATATGACATTTACTTGGCGCACTATATTATTGAAAGGGGAACACACATGAAAAGGACTTTTTGCGTCATTTTGGCGCTGCTGATGGTTTTGGTCGCGACCGGCTGTCAGAACAGCAATAAGCGCAAGCCCATCGAGCTCACGCTTTCGTCGGAGGACTCCGAGGAGATATTGCGCGCCGCGGGTATCCATCTGCCTCCAGCAGATGAAGCTGCCGGCGCGGGAACCGTCGTAAAATGGTACAGCTGGATAAATCTCTTTGAAAACTATTCCGAAGACGAGATAGTCCAGACGGGTTACTACACCTTCCGCGAAAAATACGGCGGAAAGATAAACTGGATCGAGACCACCTATGATGACCGCAACAACGACCTCGCAACGCTTATCCTCACGGGAGACTCTCCCGATATGACCAACGCGAGCACTGCTATGCACGCAACCTTCCCGATGAACGTCATAAAAGACATGTATCTGCCCGTTGACGACTGGATCGACTATGAGAACGACCCTCTCTGGAAAGAGATGAGAGACGCCGGAGAATATTATGTCCTCGGCGGAAAGCATTTCGCCATCGTCTATGACCTCACGTTTAAGGACGTAATGCCCTACAACCGCAGAGTTATGACCGAATACGGCTACGACGACCCCTGGCAGATGTATCTCAACGACGAGTGGACCTGGGACGTCTTTTATGAGATGTGCCTCGACTTCAACGACCCCGATTCCGACAGATTCGCCGTAGACGGCTGGTATGTGACCTGCAGCCTTGTTGAGGAGTCAACGGGGCATTACATAATCGAGCGTGACGAAAACGGCCATTATTACGCCAACCTCGACGACCCCGTGATCGAGCGCGCCCACGACCTCATCTATAATCTCGCCAAGAACGACTGCATCTACCGCGTCGGCAACAACTACTGGGGAATAAATTCCTACGGCGGCTCGGCGAGCAACTACGGCTACCGCGTTAAAGACGGCCTTACGCTGTTCTGGCCCTGCGACGACGAGGGCTTCGTCCGTCCGGTCGAGGAGCTCAAGCGCACTTTCGGAGACGTCACCGAGGGCGAGTTTATGATATGTCCGCTCCCGCGTGATCCCAACGGCGACGGTGTGTATTATCTCAACGCCATGCCCGACGCCTTCAACATAATAAAGGGCGCCAAAAACCCCGACGGTGCAGTGCTTCTGGCTATGTGCACCCGCTTCAAGATAATGGACCCGACGGTAGTCAGAATAGACCGCAAGCAGCTTATGGAAAAGTATTACTGGACCGACGAGATGCTCGAAGCGTGGGACGAATGTATGAGGCTCGTCCGCGAAAACGTGCGGCTGTATTACACCGGAAACCTCACAGATAACGTCGAACAGCTTTATAACCAGTTCGACTGGGGCGTTATGCGCACCGGCGGTGCCAATACCTTTACCCAGATAAGAGAGCAGAACCGCGAGACTCTGCAATATTACCTTGACGAGCTCAACGACGAGATAGACAATTACATTTACGAGGCCGATCTTAACGGATAATGCCTTTCGGGAGGGAATATGGATACGGTTGATATCAAAAGGTTTGCGGAGCTTTTAAAAGGCAGCCGCAGGGCGGTGTTCTTCGGCGGAGCGGGAGTCTCCACCGAGAGCGGAGTAAAGGATTACCGCAGCGAGGACGGGCTCTATAACACCGTAAAGCAATACGGCGTCCCGCCCGAAGTCATTTTGAGCCGCTCGTTCTTTGAGAGCAGCCCCGACGTCTTCTACGACTTCTATTATAAGTACTTCCTTCAATCCTCCGCAAAGCCCAACCCTGCGCACATCGCGCTTGCCGAGCTCGAAAAAAGGGGAATACTCTCGGCAGTGGTCACGCAGAATATCGACGGCCTGCATCAGGCCGCGGGGAGCAAAAACGTCTTCGAGCTCCACGGGACCGTCTATAAATATCACTGCTTCCGCTGCGGCAGGGAGTTCCCTATTGAAAAGGTAAAGGAGCTCAAGGGCGGAGTCCCGCGCTGCGAAGTTTGCGGCGGGATCATAAAGCCTGACGTCGTGCTCTATGAGGAACCCCTCGACGAAGACGTTATCACCGGTGCGGTGACTGCGATAGCCTCAGCCGACCTTATGATAATAGGAGGGACGTCGCTGGCGGTATATCCTGCCGCCGGACTGCTCAGGTATTACCGCGGCAGAGAGATTGTCCTGATAAACCGCTCCGAAACGCAGTACGACTCCCGCGCGAGCCTCGTCTTCCGCGACAAAATAGGCGAGGTAATGCAGCAGACGGTGGAGCTGCTCGGGGATTAAAAGACAAGAATTTAATGTTTTTTATTTGCCTCACTCGCCGCTCGGCAAACAGGGGACCCCTTAATAGGGTCCCCTGCGCCCGAACCGTCCACCGGACGGATTCGGGCTACCCTC
>CANRLU010000101.1 GCA_947631535.1 uncultured Clostridia bacterium
CCCCAAAGCTGCCTCGCCGCGACCTTATACTGCTCATAGCAGCGCTCGCGCATCGCAAAAAGCGGCTCCAAAAGCTCGCCGTGATTTGCCTGCTCAAAGGGCTGATAAAGGCCGTCCTGATTCCAGTTCCAATACCAGCTGCCCCAATCGCGCCTGTCTCCCTCGGCTATCCATATCCCGCCGTTGTATTTTGACGGGAACGAGCCGCGGTTCGAGATACCTGCGAGGTAAAAATAATACGTCCTGCGCTGCTCGTATTCGGGGTACGACGGCAGATCGACATAAGATTTGCTCCAGTAATCAGCCCAGAATTCCGCGCTGACGGCATATACGCCGTCAAAGTCGGAGGCTGCGCAGTTGTCAATCGCCGTCTGCTTAACGTCATCAGATTCGTCCATACTCACGCTTGCGCCCAAGACCACCGTAAACTGCCCGCTCTGCGCGGGTATTGTCATCTTTGCGAAGCTGCCGCTTATATTCGGCTCGAAGCCTTCGATTTTCATAGCTAAAGCTGTGTGGCAGTAGTGGTCGTTAGAGGATATTCCGGTCGAACATTCCTCCGAAAATACCTGCTCGAGCTCGGCGATGCCGTTTTCGTCGGTCATATATGACATCGCGCTGAAAAGTCCCCGCTTTACCTCCGGCGAGCGCAGCATATTGAGCGTAACGGTTATGTCCTTCGGCTCCGCGCGGCTGTCGGTTATCCTCAAAAGGACAGTATCCGAATCGGGGCTCGAAATGACTTCACAAGAAACGCCGCTCCCCGTGACCGTGAGTTTTGCATCGTAGAGCGAGAGGGCGTTCAGGGTATCCTCGCCGAAAACGTCTTCCCCGAAATCAATTTCAAGCTTTCCGAGGGCGCCGTTGTCGTAGGTAGATTCCGCCGAGGCGTCGTTATACATAAACACGTCGGTGTGGTTGAGCTGCATCGCCAAAACCCTGCCCGACGGCTCCCAGACAGGTCCGCCGAATCTTCCGTTCGCAACCGGCATACCCCAAGGGCCGAAGTCGATCTGCCCGCGGTATGTAAGGTCAGATGCCGAAATGAGCGATGAATAGTCGGCGTTGAAAATTTTCCCGTCATCGATTTTGATTTGTTCGTTTTTCATATTACCTCCGCAGGAAGTGAGCGCGGCAAGCGCGATGATGAGTGATATAAGGCGTTTTTTCATGTCCGCGCCTCCGAATAATAAAGTTATATTCATATTACCATAAGCACCGCCGTATGGCAATCAATTTTTCAAGGCATATAGCTCAACTTTTCTGCAAAACCGTGCCGAAACGTAGAACATTTGCAAAAAAAATTGACCTACACATGCGGATTTTTCATTGTAATGGAGCCCTCGAAATGTTATAATACAAAAAAAGCTTGAAAGGAGCGGCATTTATGACCCTCGACGAAAGACTTATTCAGGTCGTGCCTACGGCGCGGCAGATAGCTCACCAAAGCACCGAGTTTTACGCCTTTGTCCACTTCGGAATGAACACGTTCACCGACCGCGAATGGGGCGACGGCAGGGAATCGCCCGAAATATTCAACCCCTACGCCCTCGGCGCTGACCAGTGGGTCGCGGCGATAAAATCCGCAGGAATGAGGGGACTTATTCTGACCTGCAAGCACCACGACGGCTTCTGCCTTTGGGACAGCAAGCTGACGGCGCACTGCGTTTCGTCGTCGCCGTACAAAAAGGACATCGTTCGGCAGGTCGCGGACGCTTGCAAGCGCGGCGGGATAAAATTCGGGGTGTATCTTTCGCCTTGGGATATGAATTCGCCGCTCTACGGGCAGGGGAAGCCGTATGACGACTACTTCGTCGGGCAGCTTTGGGAACTTCTGACCGGCTACGGCGAGGTGTTTTCGGTCTGGTTCGACGGCGCATGCGGCGAGGGTCCGAACGGCAAAAAGCAGTATTATGACTGGGAGCGCTACTATAAAACTATCCGCGAGCTTCAGCCGAACGCCTGTATTTCGGTCTGCGGGGAAGACGTCAGGTGGTGTGGCAACGAAGCGGGATATACCCGCCCAGCCGAGTGGAGCGTCGTCCCGAAGAGGACAAAAGACACCGAAAAAGTCGCCTCTCTAAGTCAGCAGAGCGACAGCGAGGAGTTCCGCAAGCGCAAAATTGCCGCGTGGGACAACGACCTCGGCAGCCGCGAGATTCTCAAAGACGAGCCGGAGCTGATATGGTACCCCGCCGAAGTGAACACCTCGATACGCCCCGGCTGGTTCTGGCATGAGAGCGAAAACGACAGGGTGCGCGGTCTCGACGAACTGATAAAAATTTACTACAACTCGGTCGGCGGCAACGCGACGTTTCTTTTGAATATCCCGCCGATGAAAAACGGGCTTTTTCACGAAAACGACGTCAAAAGGCTCGGCGAGATAGGCGATTTTCTGCGTAAAGCTTTTGGGACAAATCTGCTCCCGAGCGCAGAGCTTTTTGCCGACAGCGAAGCCGAGGGTCACGAAATAACCGGCGTTATTACCGATGATTATGATACATATTACACGCCCGAGCGCGGCAGAAATACCGCCTGCATTACTGCAAAGTGGCGGGAGGAAGTGAATACCGGTCATATTGTCATCAAGGAAAACATCACAAAAAGCCAGAGAATAGAAAGCTTTGCGGTAGATGTCCTGACCGACGGAGAATACAAAGAGATATATGCCGGCAGCGTGGTCGGATATAAAAAGATTATCCCGCTTAAGGGCGTTAAAACATCTGCGTTGCGGATAAGGATAACCGATTCGCGCTGCGAGCCGACGGTCGCGTTTTTGGGAGTTTATGAGGCAATAGTATGATTCAGATAGGTTCTATCGGATATAATCACACCCACGGCAGCGATTTCTGTATGGAGAGACCCGACGGCGCGGGAGCGTGGCTGTTTCTGCTCGTGAAAAGCGAAGCGGATTTTATCATCGGTGGGAAAGAATACGCGGTTCAGCCAGGAACGGCGGTGCTGCTGTCGCCGAAAACGCCTTGCAGATATTCCGCGCGCTGCGGAGGCTATGCCGACGACTGGTTTTATTTCGGAATGGATAAGAGCGACCTCGAAGCGCTGAAAAGAGGAGGCATTGAGCCCGACAAGCCGATTTATCTCGGCAGTGCCGACGAGCTTTCGGGGATCATCTATCTTTTAACAGGCGAATTTTACAGCGCGTCGCTGTATCACGACGATATTGTCAAGCTGTATATAGAACTGCTTTTCAGAAAGTTATCTCGCGCGGTACTTGAAGGAGAGAAATTCCGCGCAAACAACATCAACCTCAGCCGCGGCGAAGCTCTTTCGTATCTCAGAACGAGGATATACCGCGAGCCCGGAGAGCTGCCGAAGATACCGGTTCTTGCCGAGCAGACGGGGCTTTGCACCTCAAGTCTTGAGCATTTGTATAAAAAGGCCTTCGGGGTAAGCGTCAAACAGGATATTCTTGCAAGCAGAATCGACTATGCAAAGCGGCTTCTGCTCACGACCAATTTAAGCGTGGCGCAGATCGCGGAGAAGCTCGGCTACGGCAGCGATTACGGCTTTATGAAGCAGTTTGCCAAAAATGTAGGTATGACGCCGACGGAATACAGAAAGACTTTCGCACTCGGCATCGGTAATGCAAAAAAGTGATTTTGCAGGGTAGCAACTGTTTTTTCATAGGAGGTATAGTATGATTTTCAAAAAGATATTTGCAATATTTATCGCATTTGTAACGCTTTCCCTGTCCTCCTGCGATACGGCCTCGGATATGGGTGAGAAGACGACAATGGAATTTGTCAAAGATATGGGAATGGGCATACAGGTTTGAATTGTAGAGCAAAACAACTTGCGGTGAGCGACTGTTATCTTCTTTTGAAGAAGATAATGAAAAGGTGGACAGCTTTGTGGAGCTTGCCCAAAAATACACCGACTTTACGGAGCTTACCACGCCGATGATAAATGAATTTATAGATAGAATCGTCGTCAATGAACGCGGGGCTTTGTCTGCGAGACAACCGAGGCAATCGTTAAACAACGCGATCAAAACTCTTTGAGCCGACCGAGGCGATCGTTTTGCCGAGGGAAGGCGAAAAGAAAGTTTTAACGCTTTGTTTGTCGAGGGCAGTCGAGCAGGAACAAAACCCGCTTTCATTTGCTCACTAAAAGATTGACGGCGAGCGCGAACAACAGGTTGACATTTATCTGAAATTAATCGGGAAATTTGACCCGCCTATGCCGGAGCTCACAGAGGAAGAAATCAAGCAGCAGGAAGAATGGGCGGCAGAAGCCTCCGAAAACACTTGACGTAAGTCAAGTGCGCAACTATACACCACTTTGTCGTCGCAAGTTCCATATCCCTCGCCCCTACGCAGAAGCGTAGGGGCTCACTCATTCCGCACAAAGATGCGATTATTTCTCCGTAAGCACAAGCGGTCGGTCATATATGACCGCGAAGTGCGAGCGGAAAGAAATAACGCCTCTTTTGCCTCCTCTTCCCCAAAACGCAGGCGTTTCGGGGACCCCTTTGGCGGCGGTGGTATCTTGAACAGGAGTTCAAGACCGGCGCTCTCCGAGAGTAAAATCGGCTCAAAGCCGAGAAAGGAATCCTAAAATGCCAATCTATCATTTAGAAGCAAAAGTAATCAGCCGAGGAACAGGCCGCTCTGCAGCCGCAGTTTCGGCATATATGAGCTGCTCAAAAATTTTGAATGATTACGACGGCGTTCAGCATGATTACACCCACAAACAGGGGCTTGTCTGGGAGCAGGTTTTTCTTCCCGAAAACGCTCCCGCTGAGTGGAAAGACCGAGACAGAAAAAGCTGACGGGGGTCCCCGCAAAGCGAAGCTTTGTGGGGAAAAGGAGGAGCAGCGGAATGAGTAAGCCCCGGCGCTCGCGGAGGGGCGAGGGATATGGAGCTTGCGACGACGTGCTCGCGAGTTTGTGGCGGCTCTGCCGATTGAGCTTGAAAAATCCGAGTGGGTTCATCTTCTGACAGACTTCATAAAATCAAATTTTGTTGCAGACGGTATGTGCGCAGAAGTTGCGATTCATGATACCGACGGACACAATCCCCACGCCCATATTATGCTGACCGTGCGCCCGCTTGATGAGCGCGGCAAATGGCAATATAAGACTGAAAAAGAATACCTATGCGTCAAAGACGGCGAAGAGCGCGGCTTTACCGCTGCTGAGTTTAAGACAGCACAGGCTGACGGTTGGGAGAAGCAGTATCAATACAAAGCGGGGAAAAAGAAAGTTTATATGCCGCCGTCCGAAGCAGAAAAGTCTGGAAATGAGCGACTGTCAAAATATCCGAAAGCTACAAAATACGGCAGGCAGAATCCCATTGCTGTCCGTTGGAACAGCGAGGAGCAACTTGTTTTATGGCGCGAGGCGTGGGCGAACGCCGTCAACCGAAGCCTTGAGCAGAATGAAATCACCGAGCGGATAGACCACCGAAGTCACGCCGAGCGAGGGCTGACAGAGCAGCCGACTGTTCATGAGGGCGTAATTGCAAGGGCGTTAGAGAAAAAGGGCATCGTTTCCGACAGGCGCGAGCCGAACAGGCAAATCAGGCGGGATAATGCCGAGTTGAGGGCAATACGGCAAGAAATTGAAAAGCTGAAATCTGCGGTTTCCGACGTCGGTGCAACGCTCGAAAATCTCCGTTCAAGGCTGATAATACTGATGTATCAGCTGCTAAACATCGGCAAGGGCAAAGCTAACATAAAGGAATATCTGAGCGACACGAAGCCGAAAATCGCGAGGTTTACATCGCTCGTCAACAAGATGAAAGCCGTTGAGAACGAG
>CANRLU010000102.1 GCA_947631535.1 uncultured Clostridia bacterium
CCAAAGGGCTTCTTCCCTTGCGAACCAACTGGTTAAACGTCGGCATAGTTTCTCTCCTTTCTTCAAAAATTTATGCTTACGCGGAGCGGCGCTTAAAATCACGCCAATCCATAGTTTTGCATACTACGATATTATACAGGCTGAACAAAAATTTGTCAAGAATATTTTTCACTAAAAAACGCCGAAAATAAGGCATTTGCAAAAATTTTTTTGGGCTATTTTGCGAATTGAGCCCACAGCAAAGGGCATTATATCACAGGTGTGAGGAAAAAACAATAAAAATTTCGGATTTACCCCTTGCAATCCGCAAAAATATGTGATACAATAGCGGTTGTCGATTCGGAGCGGTATCGAAGAGGTCATAACGGGCTCGACTCGAAATCGAGTAATCCCTTAATCGGGACCGAGGGTTCGAATCCCTCCCGCTCCGCCACGTCGCGGCGAGCCCTTTTGGCTCGCCGCGATTTGCTTTTTAAGCTGTTGCAAATCGCGGCTTCGCTTTACGGGCTGCCGCTTCTCTTCCGCAAAAAGTCACGTTCGCTTCAGTTGTTCGCTTGCAAGCGTGCTCACGACGCTTCCGCTCACTGCCAACCCGTTTCGGGCTTCGCTCCCTCGGAACAAATTAAGCAGACCGCCAAAAGCGTCTTATTGAAAAATTCCCTCGGGCCGCATACATTCCGGCGGCGGGCTCTTCTTTCCCAAATTTTTTTCAAAACCGCTTGACAAAGCTGCGGGGGCGGTGTATAATGTCGGTGTAAACCGTTGAAGCGGGAGTAAAGGCGAATGAGCCTGCACAGAGAGTCCGGAGAGCTGAGAGCCGGATCGGATGCTGTTCGTCAAATGGGCCGCCGAGGGTGCAGTGAAAGGGTTCGCCCGAGTATTCTGCAACGTGTGGGCATACGTGAGTTGTCGGGAGTATAACTTTTAAAAAAGCGTACTCCGCTAAGCGCGCCTTTAAGGCGAATCAAGGTGGCAACGCGGATAGTTTTATTGCTGTTCGTCCTTGGCAGAGTTTCTGTCCGAGGGCGTTTGTTTTTTATATTCAACATATTAACGAGGTGTATTCTATGAATTTTTCGCCGTCTTTAGAGACCGTCAAAAAAATCGCGGCAGAGGGTAAATACAAACTTTGTCCCCTCTCGCTCGAACTTCTTTCCGACAGTTTCACCCCCATAGACGTACTCAGGATACTCAAGACCCTTTCGAGCCACTGCTATCTTCTCGAATCGATAGAGGGCAAGGAAAAGTGGGGACGCTACACGTTTCTCGGCTTTGAGCCGAAGCTTGAACTGACCTATTCAAAGGGAGTCTTCAGTGCGGGCGGCCTTAAGGTGACAACCGCCGATCCGGCAAAATACATCAGGGATATCCTTGCCGAGCATAAAAGCCCGAAAATAGCGGGCCTGCCGCCGTTCACGGGAGGGCTCGTGGGGTATTTTGCATACGATTACTTCGGCGACGTTGAGCCCGCCGCGCATATAGACGTAAAGGATTCGGAGGATTTCAGAGACCTCGACCTTATGCTCTTCGACAAGGTCATCGCCTTCGACAACTTCCGTCAGAAGCTCGTTCTGATAGCGAACATTCCGCTCGACGACCCCGAAAACGGCTACAAGGCCGCTTCGGAGGAGCTTACAAAGCTCTCACGGCTGCTGCTTTCAAAGCGCGGAGAGCTCCACGCCGAGAGCGGAGGAAAACTCAAAGGCGAGGTGAAGCCGCTCTTCGACCGCGAGGCCTACTGCTCGATGGTGGAAAAGGCTAAGCACTATATCAGGGAGGGCGACATCTTCCAGATAGTCCTCTCAAACTGCCTGAGCGCGGAATTTGAGGGCAGCCTGCTCAATACCTACAGGATACTGCGGACGATAAATCCCTCGCCCTATATGTTCTACCTCTGCGGCACCGACGTCGAGGTCGCGGGGGCTTCTCCAGAAACGCTCGTCAAGCTCGATAACGGCGTGCTCCACACGTTCCCGCTTGCAGGGACGCGTCCGCGAGGGAAGACGGAGCGCGAAGACCGCGAGCTCGAACGCGAGCTTCTGGCCGACGAAAAAGAGCTCGCCGAGCACAATATGCTCGTAGACCTCGGCAGAAACGACCTCGGGAAGATAAGCCGCTTCGGGACGGTGAAGGTAGAAAAATACCACTCGATAGAGCGCTACTCGCACGTTATGCATATAGGCTCGACGGTCCGCGGGGAGATAGACTCCGAAAGATTCGACGCACTCGACGCCGTAGGCGCGGTGCTTCCTGCGGGAACGCTCTCGGGCGCTCCGAAAATAAGAGCCTGCCAGCTTATAGGCGAGCTTGAAAACAACAAGCGCGGCATATACGGCGGCGCGATAGGATATATTGATTTTGCCGGCAGTCTCGACACCTGCATAGCCATAAGAATAGCCTATAAAAAGAACGGAAAGGTGTTCGTGCGCTCGGGCGCGGGGATAGTCGCAGATTCGGTGCCGGAAAAGGAATTTGAAGAGTGCCTCAACAAGGCCGCGGCCGTGCTCAGCGCTCTTAAGCAGGCAGAGGGGGTGGAGCTATGATACTTCTTATAGACAACTACGACAGCTTTTCATATAACCTTTACCAGCTCGTCGGCGAGCTCTCGCCCGACATCAGAGTGATAAGAAACGACGAGCTAACCGTCCCCGAGATAGAGGCCCTTAATCCCTCGCGGATAATTCTTTCCCCCGGACCCGGCCGCCCCGAAGACGCCGGAGTTACCGCCGAAGTCGCGGGAACGCTCTCGAAAAAAATCCCCACTCTCGGGGTCTGCCTCGGGCATCAGGCAATATGCCTCGCCTACGGCGCAACGATAACCTATGCCGGCCGGCTTATGCACGGCAAGCAGTCGAAAGTAAGGCTCGACACCGATTCAAAGCTCTTTGCCGGCTGCCCCGACGAGGCCCTTGTGGCAAGGTATCATTCGCTTGCCGCCGACCCCGCAACTATGCCCGACTTCTTAAAGGTCACCGCCGTCACCGAAGACGGCGAGATAATGGCCGTGGAGCACCGCGAATGCCCGATTTACGGCGTTCAGTTCCACCCCGAAAGCATAATGACCCCCGACGGCAGGCAGATGCTCAAAAACTTTATTTTCGGCATATGATAATTTTTACAAGGAGGATACCGAAATGATAAAAGAAGCAATAACAAAAATAGTCGGAAAGGAAGACCTCACCTACGACGAGGCATACGCCGTTATGACCGAGATCATGACCGGCGAGACCACCCCGACCCAGAACGCCGCTTTTCTGGCCGCTCTCTCGACAAAGAGCGCCAAGGCCGAGACCATCGACGAGATAGCGGGCTGCGCGGCCGCTATGAGAGCACGCGCACTAAAGGTCGAATACGACAAGCCGCTGCTCGAAATAGTCGGCACCGGAGGCGACAACGCCGGCTCGATAAACATCTCGACCACCTCGGCAATAATCGTCACGGCGGCGGGGGTTAAAGTCTCGAAGCACGGCAACCGCGCGGCAAGCTCGAAATGCGGAGCCGCAGACTGCCTTGAGGCCTTGGGCGTGAACATCGACCTCGACCCCGAAAAGTGCGTAAAGCTGCTCGACACCGTCGGGATATGCTTCTTCTTCGCGCAGAAATATCACCCCTCTATGAAGTACGTGGGCGCGATAAGGCGCGAACTCGGCTTCAGAACGGTGTTCAACATTCTCGGACCGCTCACCAACCCCGCAAATCCGAAGATGATACTTCTCGGCGTGTATGACGACTACCTCTGCGAGCCGCTCGCGCAGGTCCTTATGAGCCTCGGAGTAGAGCGCGGAATGGTTGTTTACGGGCAGGATAAGCTCGACGAAATTTCGCTGAGCGCACCGACGACCGTCTGCGAATTCGCCGACGGAAAGACAAAGACCTACGTCATCACCCCCGAGGAATTCGGCTTTAAGACCTGCAAGAAGTCGGATCTCGTGGGCGGCACCCCCGACGAAAACGCCGCCATCACCCGCGACATTCTCAAGGGCGCGAAGGGTCCCAAGCGCGACGCCGTTCTTATGAACGCGGGCGCGGCGCTCTGCATAGCCGGAAAGGCCTCTTCTATTGCCGACGGCATAAAGCTCGCGGCCGAGACCGTCGATTCCGGAGCCGCATACCGCAAGCTCGAAGAGTTCGCCGCAGCTTCAAAGGCCTGATATGAATATACTCGATATTTTGGCTCAAAGCGCCAAGGAGCGCGTCGAGCTTCATAAGCGCGAGCTTCCTGCTGCCGAGATAGAGCGCAAGGCTCTTGGGATGCCCAAGCTCGGCTTTGAATTCGAGCGCGCACTCAAAAAAGAGGACGTCGCCTTTATCTGCGAGTGCAAGAAGGCTTCGCCCTCAAAGGGGCTCATCTCGCCCGATTTCCCGTATCTTGATATCGCCAAAGACTACGAAGCCGCCGGAGCCGACGCGATATCCGTTTTAACCGAGCCGACGAAGTTCCTCGGCAGCGACGAATACCTCCGCGAAATAGCAAAAAGCGTGTCCGTCCCCTGCCTGAGAAAGGACTTCACCGTAGACGGCTATATGATCTTCGAGGCGAGGCTTCTCGGGGCAAAGGCGGTCCTGCTGATATGCTCTATCCTCGAGCCGCCGCAGATACGCGATTATATTCAGATCTGCGACTCTATCGGGCTCTCGGCTCTCTGCGAAGCCCACGACGAGCGCGAAGTCGAAACTCTTCTTGACTGCGGCGCAAGGGTAATAGGCGTGAACAACCGCAATTTAAAGGACTTCTCGGTGGATACCGCCAACAGCCGAAGGCTCCGCGAGCTCGTCCCGAAAGACAGGGTATTCGTCTCGGAGAGCGGGGTAAGCTCCCACGAAGACATAAAAACTCTCCGTGAGATAGGTGCCGACGCGGTTCTCGTCGGCGAGGCGCTTATGCGCGCAAAAGACAAAAGCGCAAGGCTTAAGGAGCTGAAAGGGCTGTGACAAAGATAAAATTCTGCGGGCTGCGAACGCTCCGCGACATCGGCTATGTCAACGAGCTCAAGCCGGAATACGCCGGATTCGTGCTCGCGCCGAAATTCTGGCGGTGCGTTTCCCGCGAAACTGCTGCGGAGCTCAAAAAAGCCCTGCTTTCCGAAATTAAGGCCGTGGGCGTGTTCGTCGATAACCCCTACGACGAGGTGAAAGAGTACCTTAAAAGCGGCATAATCGACATCGCCCAACTCCACGGCGCCGAGGACGGCGGCTTTATAACCCGTCTCCGCGAAGAGACCGGCAAACCCGTCATAAAGGCGTTTAAAATCGCCTCTGCGGGCGACGTTGAGTTTGCCCTGCGCTCCCCTGCCGACTTTATTCTTCTCGACGCGGGCACCGGCAGCGGAGTCGGCTTCGACTGGTCGCTCACCGATGGCATCGGGCGGGATTACTTCCTCGCCGGAGGGCTCAACCCCGAAAACGTTTCGGAAGCCGTGAGGGCGCTTCACCCCTACACCGTTGACGTCAGCTCCGGGACCGAGACCGATAAAATCAAGGACTTCGCGAAGATGAAAGCCTTTGCGGAGGCCGTCAGAAATACGAAATAAAGGAGATTTTGATATGTCATCATCAAGAGGGCGCTTCGGCATACACGGCGGGCAGTATATCCCCGAAACGCTGATGAACGCCGTAATCGAGCTCGAAGCCGCCTATAACAGATATAAGGACGACCCCGACTTCAACTGCGAGCTCAACGCGCTTCTGAACGACTACGCCGGCCGCCCGTCGAGGCTCTATTACGCCGAAAAAATGACCCGCGAC
>CANRLU010000103.1 GCA_947631535.1 uncultured Clostridia bacterium
AGAGGTCGAGATATTTCTTCGCGGTCGCCTCGTCGCCGTCGAGGCAGAAGAGCAGATATGTCCTTGCGGCGTCGGCAGAGGCGTTGCCCTGAGTGGCGTGCGCCCAGTCGAGGATATATTTCGTCCCGTCGGCCGTCACCACAACGTTTGAGGGGTTGAAGTCGCCATGGCAGACCTTTTTGTGGTTGGGCATGCTCTCGAGGCGGGTGTGGAGCTCGTAGCGGGTGGTGGCGTCGAGAGAGGTCTGGCTTATCTTTGAATTCATCTTGTCCTTGAGCTTGGTGAGCATCGGGCAGGTTTTCGACTGCACCTCTAACTGAAGCGCTACAAATTCCTCGAGGTATTCCTGCTTCTTTTCGGGCTCCTCCGCCATAAGCTCGGAGAGGGTCTTCCCCTCGATATATTCCGAAACTATTGCCCATCTGCCGTTTACGGTGGTGACTTCGAGTATCTTCGGGATATTCAGCCCCGTTTCCTCAATTCGCGCCTGATTGAGCGCCTCGTTGAGTATAAGCGCCTTTGAATAGCCCTCGTTGAAGAGCTTTATGCAGCGGTCTCCGTCGCGGTAGACGGTCTTGTTCGCCCTTACGGCGACAACATTGTCAAGATTCATCCTGTTCAGACCTCCTTGTGTTCGCCATAGTAGGCGTTAAGATACATCTGCTTTATCTCGCTCATAAGGGGATAGCGCGGGTTTGCGCCGGTGCACTGGTCGTCGAAGGCGTTCTCGGTCATCTCGTCGAGCGTCTTCAAAAACGCCTTTTCGTCGGGAACGTAGTCCTTTATCGCCGGCTTTATGCCTATCTTTTCCTTGAGCCCGTCAATCGCCTTTATGAGGTTTTCGACCTTCTCGGCGTCATCGCCGCCCGATATCCCGAGGCTGTCGGCAACTTCGGCATACCTCGCCGCCGCGTGGGGATAGGCGTATTGCGGGAAAGTTCCCATTTTGCGCGGAGTCTCCGAGGAGTTGTAGCGTATAACTTCATCTATCAGGAGCGCGTTGGCAACTCCGTGGGGAATGTGGTGGTAGGCGCCGAGCTTATGCGCCATCGAGTGGCAGACGCCCAAGAAAGCGTTTGCAAAGGCCATACCGGCCATCGTTGCGGCGTTGGCCATCTTCTCACGGGCAAGTCTGTCGCCGCCGTTTTCGTATGCTTTCGGCAGGTACTCAAATATTATCTTGAGGGCCTGAAGCGCAAGGCTGTCGGTATAATCCGTCGCCATAACCGAGGCGTAGGCCTCGAGCGCGTGGGTAACGGCGTCTATTCCCGAGGCGGCCGTAAGGCTCTTCGGGGCGGTCATATGGTAATCGACGTCTATTATCGCCATATCCGGCAGGAGCTCATAGTCGGCAAGGGGATACTTCACGCCGGTCTTTCCGTCGGTGATAACGGCAAAGGGAGTTACTTCAGAGCCGGTTCCCGCAGAGGTCGGCACGGCGGCGAAATAAGCCTTTTTGCCGAGCTTCGGGAAGGCGCATATCCTCTTTCTTATGTCCGAGAATCTCATCGAGATGTCGGCAAAATCGGTCTCGGGATATTCATAGAGAAGCCGCATTATCTTGGCGGCGTCCATAGCCGAACCGCCTCCGAGGGCGACTACCGCGTCGGGCTCAAAGCCTCTCATCGCCTCGGCGCCCGCTTCGGCGCTCGCAAGGGTCGGATCGGGCTCGACGTCGTAAAACACCGTGCAGACGGCTCCGAGCGAAGTAAGCTTATCTTCGAGCGGCTTGGTGTAGCCGTTTTTGTAGAGGAAGCTGTCGGTAACTATGAACACGCGTTTTCTGCCCTCGCCGACGAGCTCCTCAAGAGCCGAGGGCAGGCATCCCTGCTTGATGTAAATTTTCTGAGGAACGCGGAACCAGAGCATATTCTCTCTCCTTTCGGCGACCGTTTTTATGTTTAAAAGGTGCTTTACGCCTACGTTTTCGCTGACCGAGTTGCCGCCCCACGAGCCGCAGCCGAGGGTGAGCGAGGGCGCGAGCCTGAAATTATAGAGGTCGCCTATGCCGCCCTGCGACGACGGCGTGTTGACGAGTATGCGGCAGGTCTTCATTCTTTCGGCAAAGGCGGCAAGCTTTTCGCGCTCGGTGTCGGCATTGAGATATATCGACGACGTATGCCCGAAGCCGCCGTCGGCAATAAGGCGCTCGGCTTTTGAAAACGCGTCCTCAATATCCTTGGCGCGGTACATCGCCAGAACCGGTGAGAGCTTCTCATGGGCGAATTCCTCCGAGAGCTCAACGCTCTCAACCTCGCCTATCAGTATCTTTGTGTCCTTCGGGACGCTTATCCCGCATATTTCGGCTATCCTCGGCGCGCTCTGACCGACTATCTTGGCGTTGAGCGAGCCGTTGATTATCATAGTGCGGCGGACGGCGTCGGTCTCATCGGGGCTGAGGAAATAGCAGCCCCTGCGGGAAAATTCCTCCTTAACGGCCTCGTATACGCCGTCGAGAACTATAACCGACTGCTCCGAAGCGCAGATCATTCCGTTGTCGAAAGTTTTTGAGTGAATTATTGAATTTACTGCAAGAAGAATATCGGCGGAATCGTCGATAATAGCGGGGGTGTTGCCCGCGCCGACGCCGAGCGCCGGCTTTCCGCTCGAATAAGCCGCAGTTACCATTCCCGCGCCGCCCGTCGCGAGGATTATATCCGCCTCGCGCATCAAAAGGTTGGTCATCTCGAGCGTCGGAATGTCTATCCAAGCGATTATGCCCTCGGGGGCTCCCGCCGCTACCGCCGCTTCGAGCACCGTTTTAGCGGCTTCTATCGTGGACTTCTTCGCCCTCGGATGGGGGCTGATTATAATGCCGTTTCGGGTTTTAAGCGATATAAGAGTTTTAAAAATCGCAGTAGAGGTGGGGTTGGTGGTGGGGATAACCGCCGCGATAACGCCTATCGGCTCGGCTATCTTCATCATTCCGCCAACTTTGTCCTCTTCGATGACTCCGCAGGTCTTAACGTTCTTATACTGATTGTAGATGTATTCCGAGGCGTAGTGATTCTTTATCACCTTGTCCTCAACGACGCCCATTCCCGTCTCCTCGACGGCAAGCTTTGCAAGTGGGATCCTTGCGCGGTTTGCGGCAGCTGCCGCCGCGCGGAATATCGCGTCTACTTGTGCCTGAGAGTATTCCGCAAATTTCTTCTGCGCCTCTCTTACACGTTTTATCGCGGCTTCGAGCGCTTCCACGCTTTCTACCGCATCGTATTTTCCGGTCTTCATATAAAGCCTCCAAAAGAATGATCTTTATATTATATTTCCTAAGGTGTGTTCGGGTTATACCGCGCCGCGAAGATTTTCCCGAGCGGCCGGCATCGGCTGCATAAATATACAGCTATCCGACACTAATATAGCAGAAACGCGGCTTTAAGTCAATCGACGGCAGAAAGGTTTGGCATTGATTACAAAAATAACCGACCGCGCAGGCGCGAAGTCGGTAATTTTGATGTTATAAACCCGCTATTGACAAATCTTCCTCCGAATGATATTATAAACATAGTATAATATTTCGGGAGGGCTTATGAAAAAACAGGGTATAATTGCATCTGCCTGCATAGCGGTGCTCATTGCGGCCGTATGTCTTCTTATATGGTCTTTTTCGCTTTCTGCGTCCGAGACACCTCTTGACTACCCCGACACCAAGTGGAGCTCGGAAGACGGTGCGATATGCTTCGAGGTCTTCCCGCCCGTTGACGGTTCCCATAGCCATGGCGACGCAGTCGGCACCGTAACTTCGGAAGACGGAACGGTCACGGATATCCTGCTGAGGATCTCGAATAACGGCTCTTTATGCGTTCTGGACCCTGCAAATGAATACACCTATGAGATATGGAGGGTCAAAAAATTCGACCAGGACGGTTTTACGGCGGAAGTCGAAATTCTTGACCGTCGGGCCGCGCTGCACGAAGAGAACACGCAGATCACTTTTAAGAGGTCGTAGCAACGCGCTTTGGCGGAACCGCGCATTTGATTGTTCAAAAATCCGGCGGCAGGATCCTTACACTGTGGCACGATAAATAATGTCTTTGCCACCTTGTGCGCTTGCTTGACCGTTTTTCTCATATCAACATCAGACCCACCGTCACGAAAGGCGGTGGGTCTTTTTTTGCCGATATAACGCGGAGATTTTTGCTCCGCTGCTTCAATACGCCTTGCCCCAGATGACCATGCACTTCGCAGGCTTTCCGCAGCATACGCATTTGTCGTCGATGTTCTCCTGCTCGAAGGGTATGCACCTCGAGCCTGCGCCGGTGAGCTCCTTTACCTTATCTTCGCAGGCTTCGTCGCCGCACCACATCGCCTTTACAAAGCCGTCTCCCTTTTCGGCAAGAGCCTTGTTTATCTCGTCTATCGACTTGCAGGCGTAAGTCCTGCGCTCCTGATTTTCGAGGGCCTTTTGATACATTCCGTCGTGGACGGCCTTGAGCCTCTCGTTGACCTTTTCGACGAGCTCGCCGAGGGGGATAAACGTCTTGTTGCGGTTGTGACGCTCTACGGCTACGCAATGCCCCTCCTCTATATCTCTCGGACCTATTTCAATCCTCAGCGGAACGCCTTTCATCTCGTATTCCGAGTATTTCCACCCGGGCGACTGCTCGCTGTCGTCGAGCTTTACCCTTATTCCGGCGGCTTTGAGCTCGTTATAAAGCTCGTTTGCCTTTTCGAGGACGCCCTCTTTATGCTGCGCCACGGGGATTATTACCACCTGTATCGGCGCGACTGCCGGCGGCAGAACGAGGCCGTTGTCGTCGCCGTGGGTCATAATGATGGCTCCGATAAGGCGGGTGGTGACTCCCCACGAGGTCTGGTGCGGGGTCCTGACGGTGTTGTTCTGGTCGGTAAACGTAATGTCGAACGCCTTGGCGAAGCCGTCGCCGAAGTAGTGCGACGTTCCCGCCTGAAGCGCCTTGCCGTCGTGCATAAGAGCCTCTATCGCGTAGGTGGAAACGGCGCCCGCAAACTTGTCGCTCTCGGTCTTCTTGCCCTTTACGACCGGCATCGCGAGGGACTGCTCGCAGAAGTCGGCGTAAACGTTGAGCATGCGCTCGGTCTCTTCAATAGCCTCCTCGGCGGTAGCGTGAATGGTGTGGCCCTCCTGCCAGAGGAACTCGCGGGACCTCAGGAACGGTCTTGTGGTCTTCTCCCACCTGACGACCGATACCCACTGGTTATATAACTTCGGCAGGTCGCGGTAACTGTGGACTATATTTGCGTAGTGCTCGCAGAAGAGTGTCTCGGAAGTCGGGCGGACGCAGAGGCGCTCCTCAAGCTTCTCGGAGCCGCCGTGAGTTACCCACGCGACCTCGGGCGCGAAGCCCTTCACGTGGTCTTTTTCCTTATTCAGCAGGCTCTCGGGGATAAACATAGGCATGCAGACGTTCTCGTGGCCAAGCTCTTTAAAGCGGGCGTCGAGTATCCTCTGCATATTCTCCCAAATCGCGTAGCCGTAGGGGCGAATGACCATGCAGCCCTTCACCGAGGTGTATTCGATGAGGCCGGCTTTCTTTACGATGTCGGTATACCACTGCGCAAAATCCTCGTCCATCGAGGTTATGGATTCAACTAATTTCTCATTTTTAGCCATAATTTTTATACTCCCAATAATATTTATTTTGA
>CANRLU010000104.1 GCA_947631535.1 uncultured Clostridia bacterium
CGAAAGTCCTCGACGTTGTGGGCTACAACTACCTCGAACGCATCTACGACGAGCACCACGCCAAATACCCCGACTGGATAATCTACGGCTCCGAGACCTCCTCGACCTATCAGTCGCGCGGAGTATATCACTTCCCAGCCTCGATGACAACCTCCACCTTCGACGACGAGCAGTGCTCATCGCTTCTTAACTGCGCGACGAGCTACGGCGCGATAAACTCGGAGTATAACATAACCATCGACCGCGTAAAGGAGTATTCCCTCGGGCAGTTCATCTGGACCGCTCTCGACTACATAGGCGAGCCGACGCCCTATCACACCAAAAACTCCCACTTCGGCCACGCCGATACCGCAGGCTTCCCGAAGGACACGTTTTATGCATATAAAGCCGAGTGGAACAAGAGCTGCGAGCCGTTCGTGCACCTCTATCCTTACTGGGACTTTAACGAGGGGCAGCTTGTAGACCTCTTCATCTTCTCGAACTGCTATGAATCCGAGCTTTGGGTCAACGGCGAGTGCCTCGGCAGGCATAAGCACGACCACACCGGCTTCGGAAAGCTCTCGGGGCGCTGGCAAGTGCCCTATCACAAAGGCGAGATAAAAGCCGTAGGCTACAACGAAAAGGGCGAAAAGGTCGCTGAGATGATACGCCGTAGTTTCGGCGACGCTGCAAAGATATCCCTCAAGCCCGACAAGACCGGGCTTTCGGCCGACGGCGAGGATATGATATTCGTCGAGATAGGAATGACCGACAAAGACGGCAACCCCGTGGAAAACGACCGCTCGCGGGTGAACGTCAGCGTGAGCGGAGCGGGACGGCTCGTAGGGCTCGACAACGGCGACTCCACCGACTACGACCAGTATAAAGGCACCTCGCGCAGGCTCTTTAACGGCAAGCTGCTCGCTATGATAGCCGCCAAAGACTTTGCCGGCGACATAAACGTGACGGTGAGCTCGCGCGGCCTTCCCGACGAAAAGCTCACCCTCAAAGCACTCCCGTTTGACGGCGAGGCGGCCTGCTGTACCGCCGAAAACGCTACGAGTGAGCCAAACGACGAGATACCCGTCAGAAAGATAGAGCTGAAAGTGAGCTCGCAGACGCTTGACCCGAGCTGCCCGAAGATAACCGCCGAGGCAAAGCTTCTGCCCGAGAATACCACCTTTAAGCCATCGGACATAATGTTCAAGGTCACGAGCGACGCGGGCGTGGTGACCAACCTTGCAAAGGCGGAATATAAAGACGGCAGGGCGACGGTGAGCGCCGTCGGCGACGGAAATTACCGCTTAAGGGCATACTGCAAGAACGGCACCCCCTTCGACGCTATACTCTCGGAGACGGAGCTTAAAAACGAGGGATTCGGCAGGACCGGCTTCGACCCTTACGGCGGCATCGTGAGCGCATCGCTCTGCTCGTCTTCGAGCGAAAAGCTCCAGGTGGTAATGGGAGGAGGTCTGCTCACTCCCTACGGCGAGAGCAGGATATGCTTCGAAGGCGTGGACTTCGGCAAAATAGGCTCCGACGAACTGACCGTGGGCATATTCAGCTATTCGAGTGAGCCGATACCTTTTGACCTATGCGAAGAGGACGGCACCGTCCTTGAGCACCTTGTGTATCAGGCACATAGCCGCTGGAACACCTATCAATACAACACCTTTAAGCTGAGCCGCAGATATAAGGGCGTGAGGAACATATGCTTTGAATTCGCGGCGTCGCTGAGGTTCGAGGGATTTAAGTTCGCCCCGACTCCCGTGCTCGGCACCGTTATCCCCGCTTCGGACAGAGACAGCGTTTTCGGCGACGATTTCACCGAATCGGGCAGCGCCATAGAGCACATTGGCAACAACGTGACGGTCACTTTCGGCGGGCTCACGCTCGACGGCTGCGCTCATACCTTTGAGATAACCGGCAGGACGCGCAACGCCTCCGAGAGCATAAGACTCGTTTTTACCTGCGGCGGCGAAGAAAAGCTTTATACGGTGAGCTTCCCTCACACCGAGGATTACTCCTCGCAGAGCTACGCCGTGGATATCCCCGCCGGAACGGTTGGGGCTACGCTGCTGTTCCTGCCGGGCTGCGACTTCGACCTCGGCTCGATAAGGCTATTATGAGAAATCACATCATATTTTCAATAAAAATTTGCTTTTTTGCAAGGAATTTCTGTGAATGTTGTGGTATACTTAATCTTAAGCATTTGCTTAATACTTATGAAAGGTAAAGAGATTATGAAAAGAATTTTATCTGTTGCATTGGTTCTGCTTATGATCGTCGCGCTCGTGGGCTGCGGCAGCAAAAAGCGTGAGCCGATAATCCTTACTCTCTCGACAGAAGATTCCGAGGCTATTCTCAACGCGGCAGGCGTAAGGCTGCCCGATAAAGAATCAGCCGCCGGCGCCGATTCTTCCATCATCTATCTCGGCACGGAAGATCTGATGAACAACTACTCCGAAGAAGAGATCATCAACACCGGCTTCTGGACCTTCCGCGAGAAATACGGCGGATCGGTCATCTTTGAGGAGACCACCTATGATGAGCGCTTCAACAAGCTCGCCACCGATATCGTCGGAGGTTCGCCTCCGGACTTCTTCTCTGCCGGAGTAAGCTCTGAAGCCACTTTCCCGATGTACTGCATCAACGGTTCCTTCCAGTCCGTGGATAAATACGTCGATTACACCGATCCCCTCTGGGAAGGCATGGCAGACGCTGCCGAGGCTTTCGCTCTCGGTCAGAGGCACTTCGCCTTCGTCACCGACATAACCTTCCGCAATATCGTCCCCTACAACCGCAGAGTTCTTGAAGAATACGGCTACGACGATCCCGCCGACCTCTACTACAACGACGAGTGGACCTGGGACGTATTCTATGAGATGTGCATGGACTTCTCCGACGCCGATGAAGACCGCTTCGCTCTCGACGGCTACGCCTATAACGGCGCGCTCGTTCAGGAAGCCACCGGCCGCAAGATAATCCACAAGGACGAGAACGGCGACTACTATGCCGATATGGACGACCCGTATATCGAGGCCGCCAACGACCTCATCTACAACCTCAAGAAGAACGACTGCGTTTACCATGAGGGCACCAACTACTGGGCAGGCAGAAACAACCACGAAGAAGGCGCCGGCACCAAGGACGGCCTCTGTCTCTTCTACATAACCGTTTTCGGCAACATTCAGCGTCCCGTTTCCGAAATGGAAGCCGTTTGGGGCGACGTTACCAACCACGAGTTTATGTTTGCTCCTCTGCCGAGATACCAGAACGGCGACGGTGAGTATTACCTCGCTTCCATTCCCGAGGGCTTCATGCTCGTCGAGAACGCCAGGAACCCCGAGGGCGTTGCGCTTTACGCCGCCTGCGACCGCTTCAAGCGTATGGACTCCGTTGTTATGAGCGTAGATAAGAAGCAGCTCAAGGACAAATATCTCTGGACCGACGAGATGCTCGATATGTACGACGAGTGCCGCAAGATAATCCTCAAGAACTCCGGTATGTATCTCAACGGCAACCTCACCGACAACGTAAACAACGCCTACAACGCCTTCCGCGACAGAGTTGCGAGAGACTCCGGCTCGACTTCTTGGGCACAGGTCAAGGAAGAGTATAAGGACCAGCTCGACTACTATCTTGTTGAGCAGAACGAGATCATCAGAGACTATATCGACAGCCTCGGATAAGATTACGGAATAAGACTTAAAAGAGCAGTCCACATGGGCTGCTCTTTTTATAATATTTTGCAATATTTAATTGATTTTTTGCAAGGAAATCTGCTTTTCTTGGGTGTAAAATAAAATCGGCAATTTAATTTTACGATAAGGAGAGATATTATGAAAAGAGTATTCGCAATTATATCGGCGCTTATACTCATTGTCGCCCTCGTAGGCTGCGGGAGCAATAAGCGCGAGCCCATACAGCTCACTCTCAACACCGAAGACTCCGAGAGGATAATGAGCGCGGCCGGCATCGCCCTGCCCGACATTCTCGACGCCAAGGGCGCTATGTCAACGGTAAAGTGGTTCTCCTGGTACGACCCGTTCCAGAACTACGACGCCGACGAGATAGTGAACACCGGTTACTGGACTTTCCAGAACAAGTATGAGAGCAAGATAGTGTGGGACGAGACCACATATGAAAGCCGTTACGACGACCTTGCGGCGCGTATAGTTGCGGGCACCGCGCCGGATATGTTCCCCGCCGGCATAGGCTCTACGGCGACATTCCCGATGTATTGCATCAACGGCACCTTTGACCCGATAGACGAATATATCGACTACACCACGCCGCTCTGGAGAGGAATGGCTGAGGCCGCCGAATATTACGCCCTCGGGGATATCTACTTCGGAATAGTCACCGAGCTCGCGCCGAGAAACTACGTCATCTACAACCGCAGGGTAATGGACGAATACGGTTATGCCGACCCCGCGCAGCTATTCTATAACGACGAGTGGACGATGAGCACTTTCGTGGATATGTGCATGGACTTCTCCGACCCCGACGAGGATAGATATGCCCTTCAGGGCTGGTATTACCACGACGACCTCGTTCAGGTCGCGACGGGCGAATACTACATTATGAAGGACGAGAACGGCATGCTTTATTCCAACCTCGACAACCCGATGCTCGAAGTTGCCAACAACACCGTCTACGACCTCATAAAGAACCAGTGCAACTACCCCTCCACCATAAGGGACAACACCGACGGCGCCGGAATGAAAGAGGGTCTCTGCCTCTTTGAGATCGAAAACACCGGTGCGATAGTAGGAACCGTTGAAAACATTTCGGCCGTCTGGGGAGACATCACCGAGGGAGAAGTAATGTTCGTCCCGCTGCCGAGATACGACGACGGCGACGGCAATTATTATCTCAACGCTGTACCCTCGGGCTATATGCTCGTTTCCCACGCCTCCAACCCCGACGGCGTTGCGCTGTTGGCGGCCTGCGTGCGCTTCAAGCTCATCGACCCCACCGTTATAGACATCGACGAGAAGCAGCTCCGCGAGATATACAAGTGGAGCGACGAGATGCTCGAAATGCGCAAGACCTGCTATGAGATCGTCGAGACCAACACGAGAATGTACCGCAACGGCAACTTTATCGACAGCCTCAACTCCACCTACAACAGCATCCGCGACGGCGTAAAGAGCTCCAACAGCGAGACGGCATCGTGGGCGCAGCGCAAAGAGAGCTACCGCGACCAGCTCGACTACTACATTGAAGAGCAAAACACCATAATCAGCGATTACATCGCGGGGCTTTCATAGCCCTTCCTGCCTTTAAAAAAGGCCTGCCAACAAGGCAGGTCTTTTTTATTGCCATTTTTCCCAGACCTCGGGGCAATACCCCACCGTGGCCTGCCTGCCGTTTCGGACTATCGGGCTCTTTAAAAGCCGAGGGTCGTCAAGCAGCTTTTCAGTCTTCTGCTCGCGGTTCGAAAGATATTTCATAGCCGCCGCGTCGGGAGACTTCGATTTTTCGTCGATGACGTTATCGAGCCCGACTGCCGATATCACGCTTTCGAGCTCGCGCGGGCTGAGGCCCATTCTGTCGAGGTCGATGAGCTGATATTTTATCCTGCGCTCCTTAAACCAGCGCTCCGCCTTTTTTGAATCGAAGCATTTGCT
>CANRLU010000105.1 GCA_947631535.1 uncultured Clostridia bacterium
GGGGAAGGTAATTCTTCTCAACTTCTGGGCGACCTGGTGCGGGCCATGCGTCGGCGAGCTGCCGGCGTTCCCGAGGCTGATTGAGAAATACGGCGACGACCTCTGCCTTGTGACCGTCAACTGCGGGGAAGACAAGGAGACCGTCGAGAGCTTCCTCTCGGAAAACGGCTATGCCTTTACTGCGCTTCTCGACACCGACTACGCCATCAGCGATATATACCCGACCGACGCCATACCCTACACTTTGATATTTGACCGCGACGGAAAGATATCGCACATACAGCTCGGCGCGGGCGATGCCGACGAGATGTTCGGTATGTACTGCGAAGCGATAGACCCGTTCATTTGAATCTAAATTAAAGCCGGCAGGGATAATTTCCCCGCCGGTATTTTTTATTGCAGGCCGAAGCTTATCGACAGCGCGTTGTTTATTTTATCCATCGCGGTGCTGTCAAGGGTGCCCATTCGCTCTTTAAGGCGCTTTTTGTCTATCGTTCGTATCTGTTCGAGGAGCACTACGCTGTCCTTCGCGAGCCCGCAGGACTGCGAATCTATCTCGATGTGGGTTGGCAGACGCGTCTTCTCCTGACGGCTGGTTATCGCCGCCGCGATGACCGTCGGGCTGTGTTTGTTTCCGACGTCGTTCTGAACGATAAGTACGGGTCTTATGCCGCCCTGCTCCGAGCCGACCACCGGGCTTAGGTCGGCGTAGTAAATTTCACCTCTGTAGACTGATGACATTGATTTCACTCTCCTTGCCGGTATTCTTTGACATTAGTTTTGACAGCAAAATCATTTTTATACAGTCCCGCCGCACAGTCACGCGGCCTGATATATTATATGTACGAGCCTGCCCGAGAGTGAAGGGCGCAAAAAAAGCGGCGCCGAAAGATTCGGTACCGCTTTGATGATGTTTGATTTTACAGTGAGAGCGATTTTCCGTCCTCGCAGATAAGTGTCAGCCGCCCGTTTTTGATTGAATACGCCTCGCCGTAAACGGTTGTTTTTTCGCCGTCGATATAAATGTAGCTCCCGTCGTTGAGCGCGATGATCTCGCGCTCGGCGCTGTCGGCAAAGGCGATGTCTTCGAGGACCCGCAAGCCGTCGAGGCTTTCGTTTCTGAGGTACTGAAAATGCGGGAGGATATTAACGTCGGTTATCCCGAGACCGCTTATTCGGCGCTCAAAATTCGGGTCGAGGGCTTCTCCTTCAAGCTCGGGGCAGGCGTAAACCTCGTCTGCGCAGTTCATCGAGCCCGCGCTCAGCGCGAGAACGATCCCTCCGTAGCCCGATAAACGCTCCCTGAGCCGAAGCTTTTTAAGGAACTTGTTCTGAGTCGGAACGTGACCGCCCAATAAGAACAGAACGTCGGTTTTATCGAGACCGTCGATGGCTTCGGGATTTCTTCCGTCGCAAATGCAGATCTGCGAAACGCTTAGCCCGCTCATCGGGAACGCTTTAGCGTAGCAGGCGCAGATATCGTCGTTTTTTGAATAGTTCGTCGGGTCGGAGCATATAAGCGTCACCCTTGCGTTTTCGCGCCATATCACCGCGATTCTGTCAAGAAGCCCGTTGGTTCTGAGCAGGGGCTCGGGCAGCCGAAAATCGTCTATCTTGCCGCAGCCCCCGATGCTGCTTGTCAATACCGCTTTCATACCGCTATCAGCCGAGCTGCTCAGCTCTTTCGTAGCTGAAGCCTCTGTCCGGCGTGAGGTGAGCGGGGCGAAGCTCGAAGTATTTGACCGCAAATTCGTCGAGCTCGAATTTAAGATTCGCGCTGCCGTCGGCGCAAAGCCTCTGCGAGCTTACGGCAGGGTATGCCGCCGACTGCAAAAGCTCCTTCTGCTCCGTGCTCAGGCTCCTCGGCTCGCCGAGGTCGTGCCAAAGCTTGAGCGGATTGCAGGATTTTTCATCGACGGTTTTCGTGATGAGGCAGAGCTCGCCCTCCGCAGGAAGCGTGAAGCCGAGCGAAAGCTCTCTGCCCTCGCGCTTGCGGTTCGCGTTCCAGAGAACGCCCTTGTAAACGTCGCCGTCTTTCACGATAACGGCATCGTCCGAGCGGTGGACGCACTCGCCGCCGACGAGCTTTTTAAAGAATGCGAAGCTCCAGAATGTAGGCTTAGGGATACAGCCGTTCGCCACGAGGCCGAAGCCCCCGTGGAACGGCGCGAAGGGAACTCCGTTCTCCTCGAATATGTCTCCGAAAGTCCAGTATGAATAGCTCTCGTTCACGTCGCCGAGCCTCGAAAGCTGGTGGCAGAGGAAAGCCGCGTTGCGGTTGGTGTCGTGGATAGGGTTGTCGGGGCTGTAAGAGGTGTTGAACTCGGTGATGTGGATAGGCAGACCCTTGTAGCGCTCGTGGCTGTCGATGATGTCGCGGGTGGTCTTGAGGTTGGCAAATCCCGCCTCCGGGTCCATAAGCTCCTGATAGACGTAATGACCGCTGCGGTCGGGCTGTTCGGTGGTGTAGTGGTGTCGGGTCACGAAGTCGAGCTCTATGCCCTTTGCCTCGCAGTGATCCATAAATTTCGATATCCAGAGCTCGTCCGAGCCGCCGCAGACCGCCGGTCCGCCGACTTTGAACCTCGGATCGACTTCCTTAACCGCCGCGAAGGTCTCGTCAAAGAGCTTGAAATACGCCTGCATATCGGCTTTTTCCCAGAACCCGGGCAGGTTCGGCTCGTTCCACACCTCTATCGGATAGGTAACGGCTTCGTCGGCCCCGTAGCGCTCGATGAGGTGGCGGAGCGTAGCTTTTACGAGGTCGTTCCAGAGGGCGTAGTCCTTCGGAGGGCAGGTGTGTCCGCCCCACACGAACACTCTGTTTTCGCTCGAAGCGAGCCGCCCCGGCATAAATCCGAGCTCGAGGAAAGGCTTGAGCCCCACCTCGCGGTAGGAGTCCATCACGAAGTCGAGATAGGTAAAGCAGTAGTCGCGGTAGGTAACTTCGCCGGTGCGCCAGTTAAATCCCTCGCGGTATATGGCCATATCGTCGTGGAAGAGCCCGTGTCCGCGGATATGCTTGAAGCCGATGTATTTCTGCACGAGTTTGAGCTGCTCGAAGTATTCGCGCTGCAGCGCAAGCCCCATTCTGCCGGTGCCGACGCAGTAATCGACCTTGTTGTTGAACGGGACGCGGTCGTTTGGGCCTATTTGATATGATTTTTCGATTTTCATATTAAGTCACCTCACATTTTGTTTTGTTAATTTTAACAGATTTCCAAGCGGTTGTCAACCGAAAAAGTTAAAAAGCAACAAAACACGTGTCTTATGTTTTTGTATACGAAAATTTTGTTTTTTCTGCGTTTTATCTCCCGCTTTAGCCGTTGACAATCGGCGATTTATGGTGTATAATATAGCCGCCTTCAAAGGCATTTACAGACAAAAATAAATTGGGAGGAAATCAACGTGAAAAAGAGACTGCTAAGTGTTCTTATCGCGCTGTGTCTGGTAGCTGCGCTTATCCCCGGCGAACTTGTAACAAAGCCTGCCGAAGCCGCATATGCATATGCTTTCACAGACACTTCAAGGTACTTCTACGACCAGCTTGACTCCAACGCCAAGCTCATCTACGACGGAATGGTCGAGATGTACAATCAGGAGATCTTCAAATCCGGCGACGGTGTTTACGAATTCACCGCCGAAAAATACCCCGCATTGCAAACTCTCATTGAGGACCACATGAACGGCTCGGCCAATATCCTCACGGATTACGGCGCTGCCCGCGACGCATTTTATGCCGACTATCCGAGCATCTTTTATGTGGACTTCTCGGCGCTCACCGTAAAGATAACCACCGAAAACGGCAAATACCATCTTTACCTCGGCCCCGGAAGATACGATACCTATTACACCCAGGGCATCAACAGCCGCGAGGACGTAGACCGTGCTCTTGCGGAATATGAAGTTGCTCTTAACGAGCTCGTGAGCGTCGGCAGTGCCCAGCCCATCCCCGAGAAAAAGGTTGAGGCCGTGCACGACTACATCACCAAGCACGTTACATACCGCGACGAGCTCAGCGTTCTCGACCATAACAACATCGGCTTTATCCGCACCGCTTACGGCGCGCTCGTGAAGCACGAGGGCGTCTGCGAGTCTTACACCCGCGCTTTCAAGGCGGCTATGGATAGGCTCGGAATACCCTGCGTCGTCGTTTACGGCATATACCGCCACGACGACAACGTTGCCGAGTTCCACATCTGGAACGAAGTCGAGATAAACGGCGAGTGGTTTGCCGTTGACGTCACTATGGACGACCCCATCAACCCGAACACCAAAGACACCAGCACCGGCGACGACGGCTACGAGAACCACAAGTATATGCTCGTCGGGACCTCCGTTATGGCTCTCAATCATCAGGAATCCTCCCAGATGTCTGACGGCGGTTTCAAGTTCGGCTATCCTATGGTCGGCGTCGACGCCCACGGCTTCACCGACATCAGCGACGAAAACAGCCCCCTCAGGATCAGATATAAGGTAAACGAGTTTGAATATATCGAAGCCGGGACCTTCTATGTAAGCTACATGGGAATGAACGTCAACGATATGATCAAAAACGGCTACTACCTCATTATGCGCAACAAGGTCTTCGACGTCGAGCAGGGCTGGCAGAACACCGAGTGGTATTACTGCATACCCGAAATGTATAACAACGCCGGCTTCCCGACCGTCGGCAACGAGACTATGTTCTATATGGGTCATGTTCAGTATCTCGAATTCGGCGTTACAACGATCCCTTATCCGCCGATCCCCGCCGACCACAGTCAGATACTCAGCTATGATTCCTACTTCCACGGCGACACTTCGCTCCTTCTTGCCGATTCCGGAATGATAGAAAACGAATACGGCGACTACCGTCCCGCTCCCGCGGTCATGAAGGCCGACCCGAAGATGACCGTCACCCTCGACATCGGTCCCACCTACCATGTCAAGGCATATTACAACGATATCCTCGTTACTCCCGAGGTTTACGCCCAATACTGCGCGCCCGGCGACGTTACCGCTCCCGGCTATCAGGAGGCTCTTCGCAGCGCCACCGTCGACGACATCACCGTAAGGGTCGACGTTATCGACAAGCTCACCGGCAAATACCAGTCCGACAGCTATTACAACAGCCTCATCAGGAACTTCTCGCTCTCGTTTGAGGGTCAGGAGACGATCCTTGAGTTCGACTTCAAGCCGAGCGAGCTCTGGGCGGACGACAACGTTCTCTACGACTTCACTCTTCAGGGTCTCGTCGGAGCCTACAGCGGCAAAGAGCCCTCGCCGTTCAACTACGGCGCCGCTCATCCCTGCGCGATATGCAGCTGGAGGAGCAGGGGATTCGATTACAACGTATTCGCCAAGCCCACCCTTGTCGACGACAGCGACCTCTCTATGGAGGGCTGGACCGACAGCGACGGCAACGT
>CANRLU010000106.1 GCA_947631535.1 uncultured Clostridia bacterium
GGGGAGGGCGGAGAGGGAGGGGGTAAAAAGCTTCGGCGCCCGCCGATTTCCCCCGCCGGCAGGCGTGAGCTTCGTAAAAGCCTCGCCCCAAAGCCCTTTAAGTTTAAACCTCCCCCACTTCCTTTCCCCCACACCTTGACATTTTCCAAAAATGGGTTATAATAAAAGGGCGCGGCGATGCCGCAGATAAACGAAAGGAAAGAAACGTTATGGAAAAAAAGCCCTATCTCATTACCACGGCGATAGCCTATGCCTCAAAGCTCCCTCACATCGGCAATCTCTACGACCACGTATGTGCCGACGCAATAGCGAGGACACGCCGAATGCAGGGCTATGATGTTTTCTTCCTCACCGGAACCGACGAGCACGGCCAGAAAATAGAAGAAGAGGCCGTTAAGCAGGGTATAACCCCCCAGCAGCACGTCGGTAGGATCTCGGGCGAGATACGCTCCGAGCTCGACTCCCTCTTTATAAGCTACTCCAAATTTATCCGCACAACCGACCCCGCGCACGAAAAGGCCGTTCAGCGCGCATTTGACCGCCTCTATGAGCAGGGCGACATCTATAAGGCCGAATACGAGGGCTGGTACTGCCTGCCCTGTGAGAGCTTTGTCCCCGAAGTTCAGCTTAAAGACGGCCGCTGCCCCGACTGCGGCTCCGAGGTCAGAAAAGCCAAGGAGGAAGCCTATTATTTCAGGCTTTCGAAATATCAGAAGCAGCTCGAAGAATTCTTTGAGCAGAACCCCGCCTTTATCCAGCCCGAGAGCCGCAAGAACGAAATGCTCAACAACTTCATAAAGCCCGGCCTCCAGGACTTCTGCATCACCCGCTCGAGCTTTAAATGGGGTATCCCCGTAGATTTTGACCCGAAGCACGTCGTCTATGTCTGGATAGACGCGCTCAACAACTATATCACCGCCCTTGGCTATGACCCCGACCACCCCTCCGATACCTACAACAAATACTGGGACAACTGCGTCCACGTCATCGGCAAGGACATCCTGAGATTCCATTCGGTATATTGGATCGCCTGGCTTATGGCTCTCGGCGCAAAGCTCCCGAAGCAGATATTCGCCCACCCGTGGCTTTTGTTCGGCGAGGATAAGATGTCGAAATCAAAGGGCAACGTTATCTATGCCGGCGAGATGGTCAAGCGCTTCGGCGCCGACGCCACCCGCTACTATATGCTCTCCGAAATGCCCTTCGCGGCCGACGGCTCGATAAGCTATGAGACCTTTATCGACCGCTATAACACCGACCTCGCCAACACCCTCGGCAACCTTGTGAACCGCACCGTTGCTATGGTCAACAAATACTTCGGAGGAGTTGTCGGCGCGCCGTCGGATAAGAACGGGACCGACGCCGACCTCGAGCAGAAATGCCTCGAAGCCGTTTCAAAGATGCAGGCTCACATCGACGCATACCGCATCGCCGACGCCGTGGACGACGTTATGTCGCTCACCCGCCGCGCAAATAAATATATCGACGAGACCACCCCTTGGGTCCTCGCCAAGGAGGAGAGCACAAAGCCCCGTCTGCAAACGGTGCTCTACGAGCTCATCGAGGCGATACGCTTTATCGCCGCGCTCTCGTCGCCCTTTATCCCCGAGACCGCCGAAAAGATTTTCGCGCAGATAAACTGCCGCGCCGAAAGCTTTGATTCGCTCGCCGAGTTCGGCGGTTATCCCGCGGGAACAAAGGTCGGCGACGCCGTGCCGCTCTTCGCAAGGATTGACCCGAAGATCCTTGACGAGCTCGTCGCCGAGATGGAGGCCTTAAAAGCCAAAGCCGCTTCCGAAAAGGCCAAGGAGGAGGCCGCCGAGCTCCCCGCTGTCGCCGAGGAGATAACTATAGACGACTTCGCGAAGGTTGACCTGCGGGCGGGAAAAATTATCGCCTGCGAAAAGGTGAAGCGCTCCGAAAAGCTCCTGAAGCTGACCCTTGAAGACGGCTTCGGGACCCGTCAGATACTCTCGGGCATCGCGAAGTGGTATAAGCCCGAAGACCTCGTCGGGAAGACGGTTATGTTCGTCGCGAACCTGAAGCCCGCGAAGCTCTGCGGAGAAATGAGCGAAGGAATGATCTGCGCCGCGGATATGCCGGACGGCTCGGCAAAGGTCTGCTTCCTCGACGACGGCGTTCCCGCAGGCTCGAAGATAAGATAAATGAAGCTTGTCGTCATTATAGGCGGCGGGGCCGTCGGCAAAATGACCGTCGGGCAGGAGCTCTGCAAAATAACCGACCTGCGGTTGTTCCACAACCATATGACTATAGACCTCGTGACCCGCGTCTTCGGATATTACGACTCCGAAACGATAACGCGGCTTCGTCGGGCCATCTTTGAGGAGTTCGCCAAAAGCGGCAATTACGGCCTCGTTTTCACCTATATCTGGGACTTTTCGTCGCCGAGAGACGGCGAATATATCAGAAGCGTCGCGAAGATCTTTGAAGACGCCGGCGCCGAGGTGTATCTTGTGGAGCTCGTCGCGGATTTTGAGGAAAGGCTCCGCAGGAACCGCACCGAGAACCGCCTTGAAAATAAACCCGGCAAGCGCGACACCGATTTTTCGGAGGCGCTCATTTACGACGAAAAGACCTGCCGCGTTGAAAGCCTCCCCGACGAGACGGGATTCAGAAATTATCTGAAAATCGACAACACCGACCTCCCCGCACCCGAGGCAGCAAGGCTCATAAAAGAGCATTTCGGGTTGTAATTCTGCTACTAAATGTATAAATTATATGGAATTGACAAATGGTATATTATTGTGATGACAAAATAACGGTTCGGGACTTAGAAGAGCGCGACCCCGAGGTTTTTGCCGCAGCCGAGCGCGAGCAGGGCTGGCAGGAGGACGGGTCGAAGCTGCGAAAGCGCCTTGACGACGCGGCGTCGGGCAGGGCGGTCTGCCTTGCGGCGGACTTCTGCGGCGAACCGGCGGGATATGTGAGCGTCTACCCAAAATATGAGCACGGCGCGTTTGCGGGGCGGATGCCGATGATTGTGGACTTTGCGGTGCTTGAAAAGTTCCGCAGGCGGGGCGTCGGCGGAAAGCTGATGGACGTCGCCGAAGATATAGCAAAGCAGTTTGCCGACGAGGTAGGCCTCGGAGTGGGGCTCCACCAAGGCTACGGCAGCGCCCAGCGGCTGTATGTCAAGTGCGGGTACGTCCCCGACGGGAGCGGCGTTTGGTACCGCGATAAGGTCTGCGGCGAATATGAGAGCTGCCAGAACGACGACGATCTCGTGATATATTTATCAAAAAAACTCGGCGGCAGGGGCGACCCGCCGCGGGAATAACTGTCCGTAGCTCAGTGGATAGAGCAATGCGCTCCGACCGCATGCGCGCAGGTTCGATTCCTGTCGGACAGACCAAATAAAAAGCACCCAACGGGGTGCTTTTTATTTGGATTGCTTGATAGGTTGAGGGGCTGCCCCTCAAAGCGCCTGCGAAACAGTTAAAGCGCTCAAAAGTTGGACCATAACAGCGCTTTAAAAAGCGCAAAGGTTCGGGCGCTTTGAAACGCGCAGATGCGCCCAAAGGAGCCGCATTTGCTTCCGGCTCTCGAAAAGATTTTCGAGGTGCTAAAATACCCCTCCCATTGAGGGGAGGGGTCGGTCGTTCACCGAAGGGTGAACGACCGTGATCGTAACTTCGGTCGAGAGCGAAGCGAACGACGTAGCGACGCTGACTTTCTCTCCTATTTAACTCAGTTGGAGCGTCGCTTGCCTTCTCCCTCTATGAGGGCAATCTGATTGCTACGCAATCAGATGCGTGGCAGGGGGTATGGAAGCAAAAAGCCTCGGCGTCCGCCAAAATATGCCCCACCGTCAGGCAGCAAGGTTTGTAATACATTATCCTTACCCTCTTCAGAGAAAGGGGTATTTTAGTTCCTCAAAAATCAATAGTGTAATGCACTTGGCCGCCTTTTTGACACTCGCGCCTATAAAATAAAGGCACCCCGACGGGCGCCTTTTTATTATCCGATGCTATTATCCGAGTACCTTTTGGGGGTACGCGCCGGAGGCGTGGAGCTTTAAAAGCTCGCGCTCGATGTCGGCCTTGTCGGCCTTATAGGTTATGCCGAACCAACGGTCTTTTGAGGGCTCGGCAAGCACTTCGAGCGAGCCCGAGGCCAGCATATCGTTCACCATTACCGGCAAAAGACACTCCGCCTTTATCTCTTCGGGGCGGATGCGCCGCAGGAAGTCCTCAAAATAGCGCTCCATAGCGGGCAGGGTCTCGTGGCTGAAGCCCCAGAAGTTCATCGAGACCTGAGCCTCGGGGTCTACCTCTCCCACGTCGCTCACTATCTTTCCGTCTTTCGGGATTATCCCGCCGGTCTCGGTGACGCTTTCGAGCTTTCTGCCCGATATATTGCAGACTCCCCTTGTAACGCCGCCGTTTTCGCTCACGGTGTTTTTAAGGATATACGGCACCATTGAGGCGCAGCGCGCACTCATCTTCGGAAGCAGGCGCATCATTATCTCAAAGCACTCCGCGCCGTAATAATCGTCGGCGTTGACGGTCACGAACGGCTCGGTGAGATATTTTTTTGCGGCGAGCACGGCGTGAACGGTGCCGAAGGGCTTCACCCTGTCTTCGGGAACGGTATACCACTCCGGCAGGGTAGAATGATCCTGCACGGCGTAGCAGACTTCAGCTTTGCCCGCGAGCTTATCGCCGACCTCGCGCTTTACCGCCTCCACCATTTCGCTCTTGAGGACGAAGACCACCTTATCGAAGCCGGCCTTAAGGGCGTCGTAAATAGAGTATTCCATCAAAAACTCGCCGTTCGGCCCGACGTGAGATATCTGCTTGTCGCCTCCGAAGCGTGAGCCGAGCCCCGCAGCGAGTACCAAAAGTGTTGCTTTCATAAAAATTCCTCCCTTTAAGAGTTCCATTAAAGTATAGCGCAATCCGGTGTGGTTGTCAAGAACGGAAAAGGGAGGAGGGAAAAAGACAGGCTTTAAAGTTTTCCGCTTCGGGGCCTCAAAATCACCCGCACGGTCTATTCTTACGGTGCGCGGCTGGTTTCGGCGTTTTCACACCCTATATCTCTCCATCGATTCTTCGAGCGTTTCGCGGAACATCACAAACAGCATTATTACCGGCAGCATATAGACCGTTCCGCCGGCGTACCGCACGTTTTCGGGAATATCTCCGAGCACCACCGACAGCGGGTAAATATCGGTGTTCTCCATTGAGAATATAAGCGCCTGTTCGACCATATTCCAGCTTTCGCAGAATATAAGTATCGCGAGCGAAACGAGCGTGGGCTTTATCTGCGGGACGATTGCGTATCGGAATGTCTTTATTACCGACGAGGTCTCAAGGAAGGTGTAGTCGATTATATCGTTCGGAATGTTCTTTATATACTGCCGAAGCAG
>CANRLU010000107.1 GCA_947631535.1 uncultured Clostridia bacterium
CTTGTAATATTCTTTGAAATGTATTATAATGTATGCGTATGGTTACGCATATTTCAATTTTCTGAAAGGAGTCAATAAAAATGAACTATTCACGCGAAGTCGAACAGATGTGTTTGGTCGCAAAAGGACCCAAGCACGGTCCTGCTCCCCTGCCCGAAGAGGGCAAATGGGTGGAGGCAAAGCAGATAGGCGATATTTCGGGCTTTACCCACGGTATCGGTTGGTGCGCTCCTCAGCAGGGCGCCTGCAAGCTCTCACTCAACGTTAAAGAGGGCGTTATCGAGGAGGCCCTCGTTGAGACGATAGGCTGCTCGGGTATGACTCACTCGGCCGCTATGGCCGCGGAGATTCTCCCCGGAAAGACGATACTCGAGGCTCTTAACACCGACCTCGTCTGCGACGCCATCAACACCGCTATGCGCGAGCTGTTCCTGCAGATAGTCTACGGCAGAACTCAGTCGGCTTTCTCGGAGGACGGGCTTTCTGTCGGCGCCGGTCTTGAAGACCTCGGCAAGGGCACCCGCTCGCAGGTAGGCACTATGTACGGCACCAAGGCCAAGGGCGTAAGATACCTCGAAATGGCCGAGGGCTACGTCACGAGAATGGCTCTTGACGAAGACGACCAGGTTATCGGCTACGAGTTCGTATCCCTCGGCAAGATGACCGACTTCATCAAGAAGGGCGACGACCCCAACACCGCATACGAAAAGGCAAAAGGCACCTACGGCAGATTCGCCGAGGCCGCCAAGTATATCGACCCCCGCAAGCAGTAATTAAAGGAGGAGGAATTTATCATGGCTTTATTTGAAAACTATGAGAGAAGGATTGACAAGATCAATTCCGTTCTCGCTCAATACGGAATCTCCTCTGTTGAGGAATGTAAAGAGATAACCCTTGCAAAGGGTATCGACTGCGACAAGATAGTCCGCGAGACCCAGCCCATCTGCTTTGAAAACGCCGTCTGGGCATACACCGTGGGCTGCGCAATCGCAATAAAGAAGGGCTGCAAAAAGGCTGCCGACGCAGCGGTCGCAATAGGCGAAGGCCTCCAGAGCTTCTGCATACCCGGCTCCGTCGCCGAAAACAGAAAGGTCGGCCTCGGCCACGGCAACCTCGCCTCTATGCTCCTCTCGGAATCTACCGAGTGCTTCTGCTTCTTGGCCGGACACGAGAGCTTTGCTGCCGCCGAGGGCGCAATAAAGATCGCTCTTAACGCCAACAAGGTAAGAACAAAGCCTCTGCGCGTTATCCTCAACGGTCTCGGCAAGGACGCCGCCTTCATCATCTCGAGGATAAACGGCTTCACCTATGTTGAAACGAAGTTCGACCCCTTCACCGAGCAGGTAGAGGTCGTATACGAAAAGGCCTACTCGAACGGTCCGAGAGCCGACGTTAAGTGCTACGGCGCGGACAACGTTCCCGAGGGCGTGGCCATTATGAAGCTCGAGAACGTAGGCGTTTCGATCACCGGCAACTCCACCAACCCGACGAGATTCCAGCACCCCGTCGCCGGCACCTACAAGAAATGGTGCGTTGAAAACGGCGTGAAATACTTCTCGGTCGCTTCCGGCGGCGGCACCGGCAGGACCCTCCACCCCGACAATATGGCGGCCGGTCCCTCCAGCTACGGAATGACCGACACTATGGGCAGGATGCACTCCGACGCACAGTTTGCGGGTTCTTCCTCCGTTCCGGCTCACGTTGAGATGATGGGCCTCATCGGAATGGGCAACAACCCGATGGTCGGAGCGTCGGTTGCGTGTGCAGTGGCGGTCGAAGAAGCGATGAAGTAATTTAAGATAAGATAAAAGCTCCCGAGAGGGGGCTTTTTCTTTTTTCGCTGCTTTTTCCCCCGCCGACAGGCGGATATCTTTTCCGTTTGCCTCGCCTTGCTCGGCAAATGGGGAGACCCCCGGCGAGGGTCTCCCCAATAAAAACTGTCCACCGGACAGTTTTTATTCCCTGTCCTGCGCTTCGCTGCGCAAAGTATTCCGCGCTCTGCGGAGCGCGGCGGGGGCTCTGCCCCTCGACCCCGCGAGCCTTTTGAGAAAGGCTCGACCGAAAACTTTTAAATTTTGCGTCTTGAAAATGTCTTCGGCAATCTCCCCCGTCCTTGACAAATCCGAAAATTGTGCTACAATATGATAAGTCAATCATAGATAGCTATAGATGTTAAAGATTTTGAAAGGAGAACCGGTGAAAAGACTGCTCGCTTATCTTCGTCCCTATGTTCCGAGAATGTCTCTCGGATTTCTCATCAAAGTGTTCGGGACGCTTGTAGAGCTCGCCATTCCGTGGATACTCTCGCATATCATCGACGACCTTATCCCCCTCGGCGAGATCTCCCCCGTCGTGGTCTGGGGCTGCCTTATGATACTCTGCTCAATGCTCGCCTGGATAGGCAACATCGCCGCCAACAGAATGGCTTCGGCAGTGGCAAGAGACTTTACCCGCGGACTCAGGCACGACCTTTTTTCGAGGATATCCTATCTCTCGGAACGGCAGGTTGACGGCTTTACGATACCGTCGCTGATATCAAGAGTCACAAGCGATACATACGTCCTTCATCAGACCGTCGGAATGATGCAGCGCCTCGGCGTCAGAGCCCCGATAATGCTCGTAGGCGGAGTTATTGTGACCCTCACCCTCGACCCCGTACTCACCTTGATAATGGTCGCAACTCTGCCGATAGTCGGCGCGATAACCTTTATCGTCTCACGCAAGGGCGCAAAGCTCTTTAAAATCGTTCAGAAAGGCTCCGACTCGATGCTCAGAGTCGTCCGCGAGAACGCAGTCGGCGTGAGGGTGATAAAGGCGCTCTCGAAGTCGGGCTACGAGCGCGAACGCTTCAAAAAGGTCAACGACGACCTCACCGAGCGCGAACGCATCGCCGAAAAGACTATGGCCCTGATAAATCCCGTGATGAGCCTGCTTTTAAACCTCGGAATCGTCGCAGTCATCGTCGCGGGAGCCTACAGAGTGCAGTTCGGGCTCACGAAGGTGGGCAAGATAATCGCCTTTATGAACCTCTTTACCATCGTTCTCAACGCCCTTATGGCGATTAACAGAATGTTCACGATGCTTTCCCGCGCGGCGGCCTCATCGGCACGTGTGCTCGAAGTCCTCGACACGCCTATGGAGCTCTACGAGACCGAGCCTCATTACAGCTTCCTGCCCGAAAAGGCCCCGCACATCGCCTTTAAGGACGTCACATTCAGATACGACCGCGGAAGCTTTGCGGTAAGGCATCTTAACTTCGAGCTCGAGCGCGGCGAGACCCTCGGCATAATCGGCGCGACGGGAGCCGGAAAGTCCACGATAATCCGCGCGCTGATGAGATACTACGACGTTGCGGAGGGCTCGATAGAAATAGACGGAGTTGATATCCGCGACTACGCCACTTCAGACCTCAGAGCGAAATTCGGCGTGGTCTTCCAGAACGACACCTTATTTAAAGACACCGTCCGCGAGAATATCCGCCTCGGACGGGATATTCCGGACGAAGAGCTCACCGAAGCCGCAAGGCGGGCTCAGGCCATTAACTTCATAACCAACCAGGGCGGGCTCGACGCAGAAGTAGCGATAAAGGGCGCAAACCTCTCGGGCGGGCAGAAGCAGAGGCTTCTTATCTCGCGCGCACTCGCGGGCAACCCCGAGATACTCATTCTCGACGACTCCTCGAGCGCTCTCGACTACAAGACCGACTCGAAACTCCGCGAAGAGATACGCCTCCACTGCGCCGACTCCACAAAAATAATAATCGCCCAGCGCATAAGCTCGATAATGCACGCCGAAAAGATACTCGTTATGGACAACGGAAACGTAGTCGGAATGGGCACCCACGAAGAGCTTATGCAAAGCTGCCCTCTGTACCGTGAGATAGGAGAGTCGCAGATAGGCGAAGGGAGGGCTGCGGTATGAGCGAACAGCGCGAAAAGATGAAGAAAACTGCGGTCTTAGGCCGGCTGATGCCTTACCTTATGCGTCATAAAGGGCTTATGGGCCTCTGCATACTCCTGACGATAGGCGGCAACCTCCTCGGTCTCGCGGGGCCTTATTTCTCGGGCTTCGCGATAGACGCAATAAAGCTCTCGGAGGACGGCAAGGGAGTCGATCTCTCGGCGGTGTGGCGCTATGCCGCGATAATGGCGGTGCTCTATGTCCTCTCGGGGCTGCTCTCATACCTTCTTTCGAGGCTGATGATAGTCGTGAGCCGAAAAGTCGTCAACAGAATGAGAAAGGACGTTTTCGACAAGCTCACCGAGCTGCCCGTCGGGTATTTCGACCGCAACCAGACCGGCGACATCCTAAGCCGCATATCCTACGACATCGACACCATAAACACCTCGCTCTCTCACGACCTCGTTCAGATTTTCGCGAGCGCGGTGACCGTCATCGGAGCGCTCGTTATGATGATCTCGATATCTCCCCTGCTCGTTTTAGTGTTTGCGTTCACAGTGCCGCTCTCGATAATTCTCACCAAAAAGATAACCGGATTCACAAGACCGCTCTTCAGAAAGCGTTCGGCAAAACTCGGCGAGCTCAACGGCTTCGTCGAAGAGATGATAAGCGGCCAGAAGACCTTAAGGGCTTACAGTCAGGAAGAAAACACCGGCAAAAAGTTCGACGCCAAGAACGACGAGACCTCCGAAGCCTATTACCGCGCGGAGTACTACGGCAGTATGACGGGTCCTTCGGTAAACTTCGTGAATAACCTTTCGCTCTCGCTCGTGAGCTTCTTCGGGGCGGTGCTCTTCCTCAAAGGCTCGATCTCGATAGGAAATATCTCGACCTTCGTGCTCTATTCGAGAAAGTTCAGCGGCCCGATTAACGAGGTCGCGAACATAATCGGCGAGCTGCAGTCGGCATTTTCGGCGGCGGAAAGAGTGTTCAGGCTCCTCGACGAGCAGCCCGAGCCCGCCGACTCGGAAAACTCCTACGAGCTTAACGGCGCGCAGGGAAACGTGGAGCTCGAAGACGTACACTTCGGCTACACCGAGGACAAGGAGATAATCCACGGGCTTTCGCTCAAGGTCCCGAAAGGCGCGCTCGTGGCGATAGTAGGCCCCACCGGCGCGGGAAAGACCACTATCGTAAACCTCCTTATGCGCTTTTACGACGTTGACAGCGGCGATATAAAGCTCGACGGAAACCCGATAAAGGACCTCACCCGAAAGAGCCTGCGGCTCAACTACTCGATGGTGCTGCAGGACACCTGGCTTTTTAACGGGACCGTCAGCGAAAACATAGCCTACGGAAGCGAGTCGGCGACAAGGGAAGACATCGAGCGGGTCTGCCGCGCCTGCGGTATCCACGACTACATAGAGACCCTCCCCGAGGGCTACGACACCGTTTTGGACGACGACGGCTCGAACATCTC
>CANRLU010000108.1 GCA_947631535.1 uncultured Clostridia bacterium
TTGTTTATAACCGACCTGATGACGTCTTCGTTGCTGTCCTTCGGAACGCTGCCGTCTTCGTCGGGGATATATTCATACCCCGAGAGCGGGTGATACATCGAGACGTAGCAGTTTCCATCCTCGGTGCCGTTTACATAAGCCCTTCCCGCGTCGTTGAAGCCCAAGAGCCATTCGTATTTCCCGAGAAGCTCGGGCGCGGCGTTTTCAGCTTCGCTGCGCGAAGCGCCGTAGTAGAATCCGACTTTTGCGCCCTCGGGCAGATCAAAGCCGTCGGCGATGTTAATATAAACCTTGTAGGTCATACTGTCGGTGACGACGATCTCGACCTCTATTCCGTCCTTTTCAAAGCTCATTCGGGTAGGCTCGCAATATTCCTCCGGAAGCTCCGAATGAGTGGCTGCCTCAAGCTTTTCAAGCTCCTCGGGCGTCAGCCTGTCTTCCTCTATCTCGATGCTGTCGGGGTCGAAGCCGAAGCCTATGGCGTAAAATCTTAACGCCTCGCGCATAAAATCGCGGTCAACGTTTTCTATCATTCCGTTTAAAGGCAGGTTCCGCCACATTTTTCTCTTATAGACCGGAACGGTGATATCTTCGCTGAAATCAATCAGATCAAGGAGATTTTCCCTGTCGGGGTCGGAAAGTTCCTCGGCGCTGCAAATGTCTCCCGACGCGCCGAGCGAGTATTCCTGAATGGTCACCGTGAACGGTTCAAGAGTAACGTTTTCCGGGCTCACAACGCCGTAGAACGACAATTTTTCGCGCAGGAAATCCGAAAGGCTTTGAAGCGTCGATTTCTGGGTGAATATTATCGGGTTGTCTTCGGCGGTAATTACAACGCTTCTCTCGCTTTCCGACATTTCAAGGTCGAGGTCCGGATATTCCTTGCTCTCAAAGCGAATGTTCTCCTTGCCGATGTGATAAGCCATTTTTTCCCCGCCGACGTTAAAGAGCATAAATTCAAGATTGCTGTTCGGGATCTCATAGCCGTTATGAAGCTCGCCGAAGAACGAGAGCAGCATATCGCCGACGGCATATACCGGCCAGCCCTTTTCCTGAAGCTGCTCGCTGCCCCAGCCCGCTACGTCGAAGTAATAATCGAGAGGGCAGTCGTTTATTACGTCATAAAAAGCGTGGGCGCAGTAAAGGGTCCTGCTCGGATTGAATTCTTCATCGAGATCCACCGCTTCTTCGTAGGTGTAAACGTCGGTTATCTCATAAGCCACGCCTCGAAGCTTGCTGCCTCGGTCCTGCATTTCCCTCAAAAACTCATCAAAGGCGTGAGTTTCGCCGGTCGCCGGCAGAGGTTCTATGTCCGAATCCTCGGAAGCGACGGTAATTTCGCTTATCGCCGGCAGAGGTTCGATGCCGGAATCCTCGGAGGCGACGGTAATTTCGCTTCTGCCTATCCTGAAGTCCGAGTTTTTGCCTATCAGTATCCCCGCCGTAATTACCACGGCCGCGCACGCCGCAACGGCGCAGTATTTTAAGACCGCGTGACTCCGCCTTTTTGACGTTTGCTCGCGCCCGTTCTCCGCTTCGGCTACGGTATCGTCGGAAAGATAATTAAGCGACGCTATAAAGTCGAGCTTTTTCATAATGTATAACCCTCCTTTTCAAGATACTCCTTAAGTCCGCGCCTTGCGCGCAGAAGGCGGCTTTTTACCGCCGATTCGCTTACTCCCTGCCGTTTGGCTATTTCTCTTACGGTGTCCGCAAAATAATAGCGCTGCACAAATGCTGTCCTCGACTCCGACGACAGCGTATGCAAATACCTGTCTATCGTCTCGCCGAGAACCTTTGAATCAAAATCGCTGTCGCCGCTGTCGGAGATTATGTCCCCGAGCTCTTCAAGCGACACCGTAAGCTCGGAGGATATCCTCTTTTTACGGCGGCTGCTGCGGTAAAGGTCTATCGACAGCTCTCTCGCGATCTTGCCGAGATAGGTTTTGAGCATTGACGGCCGCTGCGGCGGAATGGAATTCCAGGCTCTGAACAGCGTCTCGTTGACGATTTCCCTCGCGTCTTCGATGTCGGCGAGTATGTTCACCGCTATCTTTGAAATATAACTCTGATACTTTATCTGCGCCTCGTTAAGCGCCGATTCGTCGCGCTTCCAGAACATCTCGACTATAGCTTCATCCTGCATTTTGTCACTTCCCTCAGATTATTGGAGGCAGACTCGCCTTTGCGTTGCTGTCTCTATTATATATCCCGACAAAAACTATGGCAAGGTTGCGTGGATAAAAAACAGAAGTTTTCTCTTGAAAGCTTCCGTTTGTCGGCGGCCGAAAGCTCCACGGCATATATAAAACCGTCTTGGGTCGGACTTGCCGCCGTCATTTAAAAGTCTCCCCCCGAAAACTTTTAAGTTTATGCCCTCGAATCGGGCGCGTTATATTGACGAACCACGGGCAAATGTGGTAAAATATAATAAATCTCGGCAGGCTGAATGTCTAAGAGCGATCGGAAGTGAGTTTATGAAGCACAAATGGCTGATAGCGGTGTTCGCCGCAGTGTTTTTGCTGGCTGTCGCCGTGGGGGTGGCGCTGCGCATAGGTATGAAGTCAAATGACGGTGTCGTGCCGGAGCCCCCGCAGCAGTCCGCCGCGACGGAGCCCGACACGGGCGTCCCATCGGTCACGGTATCTTCGGCGCCCGAAATATCCCTTCCTCCCGAGACGGAGGCCACGACCGCTGCGGCAGAGCCCGTTGAGGTAACTACTCCTGCTCCGCCCGAGGAGCCCGAGGAATCGGGGACGGTGCGCATATGCATCGGCGGTGACACTTCTATAGACGGCGAGTTTGCCGATTTTGCCGCGCAGAAAGGCGTCGATTACCCTTGGGAGGAGATCTCCGAGGTGATGAGCGGGGCCGACATTGCCGTAGTTAACCTTGAGACCTGCGTGAGCGACAGGGGAGTATCCGAAAAGAAGGAGGGCTACGGCTTCCGCACGCCTCCCGAGATGCTCGAGGGCTTTGTAAACGCCGGCATCGACGCCGTGAACCTCGCCAACAATCACACCCGCGATTTCGGTTACGACGCGCTTTTGGATACCTTTGAAAACCTCGGCAGCAGCGGGATAGAGTACTTCGGCGCGGGAAACGACCTCTCGGAGGCGCAGGGGCTCCTGATAATCGAGAAAAACGGCGTTAAAGTAGGCTTTACCGGCGCCAACAGGGTGTATCTTTCCGACAGCTGCGCCGCTTCGGAAGACCACGCCGGCGTAAACCAGATAGGCAGCGCCGACAGCAGCAAGACCCTTGCCTACATAGAAAAGCTCAAAGAGTACGACTCGATGTGCGACGTGCTGATAGTGTTTCTCCACGCGGGCGAAGAGGAGGTTTTTGAAGTCACCGACTATCAGAAGACCGTCTCCCGCAAGTTTATCGACGCCGGAGCCGACATTGTTGTGGGCGGGCACTCCCACACCCTCCAGCCGATAGAATTTTACAGCGGCAAGCCGATAATCTACAGCATCGGCAACCTCATCTTCTGGCACGTTGACGACGACATCGACGGTCTTGCCGCCGTCTTTGACATAACGGTGGACAAAAGCGGATTCGTGGGGCTGAGGCTCCACCCGCTGTTCATAAAGAATTACAAGGTTTACTATCTTAAAGAGGGCGAAAGGAAGTTCGGCACAAGATATCCGCAGATACTCGAGCTTATGAACGGCCTTTGCAACCCCTACGGTCTCGCCTTTGACGGCGAGGGAAATATGACGGAGTATATCGCGCCGCCCGAGACACCCGAGGCGGCTGAATAAAGAAAATAATTTGATTCGGAGGATATTATGTCGTACCAAAAAATCGTTATCATTGATTTCGGCGGGCAGTACAATCAGCTCATAGCGCGAAGAGTGCGCGAATGTGGCGTTTACTGCGAGGTAGTTCCTTTTAAGAAGATATCCGCGGCTGAGCTTGAAAAAGAGCGCCCCGCGGGGATAATCTTCACCGGCGGGCCGAACAGCGTTTATCTTGAGACTTCGCCCCACATCGAGCCAAAGGTGTTTGAGCTCGGGATACCTATTCTCGGCATCTGCTACGGCGCGCAGCTTATGGCTCACACCCTCGGAGGAAGAGTTGCCACCGCTCCGACAAGCGAATACGGCAAGACCGACACCGAATTCAGCGAAAACGCGCTTATGTTTAAGGGCCTGCCCGAAAAGGCCGTCACCTGGATGAGCCATACCGACTACATCGCGGAGGTTCCCGAGGGCTTTGAGATAACGGCTCACACGCCGGTATGCCCCGTTGCGGCGATGGAAAACTCCGAAAGAAAGCTTTACGCCACGCAGTTCCACCCCGAGGTGAACCACACCGAAAACGGCACCGATATGATAAAGCGCTTTCTGACCGAGGCCTGCGGCTGCGTCTGCGATTGGACTATGGGCAGCTACGCCGAGACCGCAATAAAGCAGATACGCGAAAAGGTCGGCTCAAAGCGGGTGCTTCTGGCCCTCTCGGGCGGAGTTGACAGCTCGGTTTTGGCGGCGCTACTTGCAAAAGCCGTCGGAAACAGGCTGACCGCGATATTCGTCGATCACGGATTTATGCGCAAAAACGAGGGCGACGAGGTAGAGGCGGCGTTTAAGAACTGGGACATCAACTTTGTGAGGGTAAACGCGGCGGACAGGTTCCTCGAAAAGCTCCGCGGGGTTTCCGACCCCGAGACCAAGCGCAAGCGCATCGGCGAGGAGTTTATAAACGTTTTTGAAGACGAGGCCAAAAAGATAGGCAAGGTCGATTTTCTGGCGCAGGGGACCATCTACCCCGACATAATCGAGTCGGGGGCCGGCGACGCGGCGGTCATAAAGAGCCACCACAACGTGGGAGGTCTGCCGGACCACGTCGATTTCGAGGAGATAATCGAGCCGCTGCGGCTGCTCTTTAAGGACGAGGTCCGCGCACTTGGGACAACGCTCGGTCTGCCCGAAAATATCGTCTGGAGGCCGCCGTTCCCGGGACCGGGTCTTGCGATAAGGATCCTCGGCGAGATAACCGAGGACAAGCTCGACATTTTGAGAGAAGCGGATTTCATCTTCCGCGACGAGCTCGAAAAGAGCGGCGGCGCGAGGGGGATAAACCAGTATTTTGCCGTCCTGACGAATATGCGCTCGGTCGGCGTTATGGGCGACGGCAGGACCTACGATTACACCGTGGCGCTCCGCGCAGTCACGACGAGCGACTTTATGACCGCCGACTTCGCGAAGATACCCTACGAGGTCCTCGAGCGCGCCGCAAGCCGCATCGTCGGCGAGGTGCGAAGCGTCAACCGCGTGGTGTACGATATAACCACCAAGCCCCCGGCAACTATTGAGTGGGAATAAGTTGAGAAGTCGTAAAAACCCAGTATTTATGCGGGTTTGCA
>CANRLU010000109.1 GCA_947631535.1 uncultured Clostridia bacterium
AGCCCCTTGGCTATCATCTGGGTGCCGACCATTATGTCGTATTTTCCGTCTTCAAAGTCGCGGAACTTTTCGTCGTACCGAAGCCTCGAAGAAGCGGTGTCGGCGTCCATTCTCAATATGCGGGCGGCGGGAAAGAGCTTTTTAAGCTCCTCTTCTACGAGCTGGGTCCCCGCGCCGGAAGTACGCACATTGTCGCTTCGGCACTGAGGGCACCTGCCGTCGAACTTTACGCTGTAGCCGCATATGTGGCACATAAGCCTGCCGTTCTGCTTGTGATATGTCAGCGGCAGAAGGCAGTTCGGACACTTTATCGCGCTTCGGCAGCTACCGCAGACCGCGAAGGTATTATACCCGCGGCGGTTGAGAAGAAGTATAGACTGCCTGCCGTTTTTTATGTTTTCGTTTACGGCTCTTATAAGGTCTTCGCAGAAGAGCGAGGTGTTGCCGTTGTCGGCCTCCTGGGCCATATCCGCGACGACTACCTGCGGAAGCGGAGCGTCGTTATAGCGGCAGTTGAGCTCGAAAAGGCTGTATCTGCCGGTCTTGGCGTAGTAGTAGCTTTCGAGCGAAGGCGTGGCCGAGGCCATCAGAAGCACGCAGGAATGATATCCGCAGCGCTGAACGGCGACGTCGCGGGCGTGATATCTCGGCGACGACTCGGACTTATATGTTCCCTCGCCCTCTTCGTCCATAATTATTATGCCTATGTTTTTTAAAGGTGCGAATACGGCGCTGCGGGTGCCTATGGCTATTTTTGCCGCGCCGCTTTTGAGCCTTTTGTATTCGTCGAGCCGCTGCCCGAGCGAAAGCGCCGAATGAAGCACGGCCACGGTATCGCCGAAAGCCGCAGAAAACTTCCCCACGAGCTGAGGCGTGAGTGATATTTCGGGTACGAGCAGCATAGCGGTCTTCCCTTTTGACACCGCCGAAGCTATCAGCTTCATAAAAACGGCGGTCTTGCCGCTGCCGGTAACTCCGTGAAGAAGCGCGCCCGCAGGCTTGCCGGCCTCTATGAGCTTGGTTATGCCGTCGTAGGCCGCCTGCTGCTCGTCGGAAAGGACTATCTTCTGCGGGTCGATGCTCCCGCGCTTCGAGATCTTCGGCGAGCGGAACACTTCGTATTTATATTCCTCCGCGACGCCGTGATTTATCAGTCCCTGTATGACGGTTCGGGTGACCCCTACGTAATACATAACTTCTTTAAGCGAAGCGGCCTCGTTTTCCAGCAGGAACTCCTCTACAAGGCGCTGCTTGGGGGTGAAGTCCCAGTGGACCTCTCCGGCGAGATACCCCTCCGAAAGGCGGAGCATAGTAACGGTCTCGTCGCCTACGCGGCGGCGGAATTCGTCGTTTTGCTCCAAAAGGCCCTTATCGGCAAGACTTTTAAGCATAGCGCCGTCGGCCGAAGATATCAGCGACGAAAGCTCCTTTTCCGTTCCGGCTCCGAGGAGCTCGGAATAAAGCTCCTGCTCGGCCTCGGTGAGCGGGTCGTCGTCGGTGGGACGCTGCGGCGAAAGGCTGTAAGAGGTCCCGACGGAAACGGAATACCCCGACGGAACCATCGCCCTGAAGGCCTCGAAGTAGGTGCAAAAGGTGTGCTCCTTGAGCCAATAGATGAGCTTCATATGTTCGTCCGAGACGAGCGGCTGCCTGTCAATCAGCGAGAGTATCGGCTTTATGCCCTCTTCGTCTTCGCGCTCGTACACCCTCATAACCAGACCCACGCGCTTTGAATTTCCCCTGCCGAACGGCACCAGAACCCTCATTCCGACGCCGATCACCCCGCGGAGCACCGCAGGGCAGCGATAGGTATATTCAATGTCGTAGCCGTAGGCCGTGCCGGAAAGCGCTACCTTTGCGGCGGTTATCATTTCTTTCTCAGCGACGGGTCCTCGATGATCCTGAATTCGCCCTTTGCAAACTGCTCGACGGCGGTCTTCACGGGCTTCTCGTCGATTACCATTTTTTCGTCAAAAGCCTCGTCGATTATCTGACGGGCGCGGCGCGCAACCGCTATGACGAGCGAATAGTTGCTCTCGCCGTTCTTGAGTATCTGTGCGCTTGACGGTCTTAACATTTTTTAAGCACTCCTTCTATCATATCTGAATTTAATTTTGTAAGCTTTTTTGCTGCCGACATAACGTTTTTAACGTCTTTTATCGCGGATTCGAGGTCGTCGTTCATCACCGCGAAGTCGTAAAGCCGAGACTTTTCTATCTCTGCCCTTGCCTCGGCTATCCTGCGGGATATGACCTCTTCGGAATCGGTCCCGCGCTTTTCGAGGCGTCGCCTGAGCTCATAGAGCGACGGCGGGAGAATGAATATGCTCACGGCCTCGGGACAGGCGGCTTTAACGTTCATCGCGCCGACGGTCTCTATCTCGAGGATAACGTCGCGGCCCGAGTCGAGCTTATCGTATACAGCCTTTTTCGGGGTGCCGTAGAAGTTTCCGCAGAACTCGGTGTGTTCAAGCATACCGCCGGTTTTTATCAGCTCAAGAAACTCCTCGCGGGTGATGAAAAAGTAATTGACGCCGTTTTTTTCGCCCTCACGCGGGGCACGTGTTGTCGCCGAGACGGAAAAATAAATGTTCGGGTCGCTTCTGAGTATCTCCGAGACTATTGTCCCCTTTCCGGTCCCCGAGGGCGCGGAAATTATAAAGAGCGTTCCTCTATTCATCGCCGCTTTCCTCCCCGTTATTTAAAATGTATTCCGGTGAACGCGCGGAAAGTATCACGTGGTCGCTGTCGGTAACTATCACCGACTTGGTCTTTTTGCCGTAGGTGGCGTCTATGAGGCTGCCCTTATCGCGGGAGTCCTGTATCAGACGCTTTATCGGAGAGCTCGAGGGCTCGACGACGGCTATTATCCTGCTTCTGAGCACATAGCAGGAATACCCTATGTTTATAACGTCTTCCATTGTTTCACCCGCTATTCGAGGTTCTGGATCTGCTCGCGGATCTTTTCTATGGCGGCTTTCATTCCGAGCACGAGCTTTGTTATTTCAAGGTCGCTGCACTTAGAGCCTATGGTGTTCACCTCGCGGTTGAACTCCTGAATCAGAAAATCGAGGCGCTTTCCTACGGGTTCGTCGAGCGCGATGAGCCCGCGGCACTGCGAAATATGGCTGCGCAGCCTTACTATCTCTTCATCGACGGCGGTTTTGTCGGCAAAAATGGCAGCTTCGGTGAGTATGCGCTGCTCGTCGATGTTTTTGTCCTCCAATATCTCGCGGAGCTTGCCGTAAAGGCGCTCGCGGTATTCTCGGGTTGCCTCCTCGGAGCGCTCCGAGACTTTCTCTACGCTAAGCTCTATCTCGTCGAGCTTCAGGGCTATATCTCCGGCGAGCTTTCCGCCCTCGGCGGTGCGCATATTCATAAATCCGGCGAGAGCCTCCTGCGCGGCCTCCTTTACCTCGGCCCAGAGCTCCTCCTCGTCCTCCTCGGACTTGGTGACGTTAAATGCGTCGGGGATGCGAAGAAGATGGGAGAGCGAGAGGTCGTCGGCGACGCTCAGCTCGTCTTTAAGAGCCCGCAGCGCTTCGACATAGCTCTTTATGACCGAAATATTCGGCTCGACGGTTTCGGAAGGGTCAGCCGACTCCGTGACCGATACATAAGCCTCTACCTTTCCGCGGTTGATTTCGGCGGAGAAAAGCTTTTTGAGCCTATCCTCCAAAAATACATACTGCCTCGGGGTTCGTGCGCTGAATTCAAAAAACCTGTGATTTACGGCCTTGAGCTCTACGGTTATCTCTCTTGAGTCGAAGGTTTTCACGGCTCTGCCGTATCCTGTCATGCTTCTCGGCATATATACAGTCCTTTCATTGCATAATGATCCATAATCACTGTATAGTATAGCACAGTCGGAGAAATAAAGCAAGTTTTTTGGAAAAATTCATAATTATATTTGGAGGGGGGAAGACCCAGACAATAGGCGGATATCTTTTCCGTTTGTCTCGCCCTGCTCGACAAATGGGGAGACCCCCGGCGAGGGTCTCCCCAATAAAAACTGTCCACCGGACAGTTTTTATTCCCTGTCCTGCGCTTTGTTTGTAAGAGATTTCGCGCTCTGCGGAGCGCGACCAGAGGCTTCTCGCCTCTGGACTCGTCGCCACCCTTTTGAAAAAGGGTGGACCGAAAACTTTTAAGTTTTTATTTCTCCCCCACCTCATCGCTCTTTACTTTCCCCTCAATTCCTGCTATAATAATCGCAAGCGATTATTATATTTTATTTTTAGTCGCCCTTTTGCTCCCCGACTTCGTCGGGAACCGCAAAAGATGGCTAATTATAGCACAAAGCCTTCGGCTTTATACTATAATAATAAAAAAATTCCGTGAGGTGCAGCTATGGCAAACGAATTCAAAGAGAGATTCATAAAAATATACAGAGAAAACATCAGGCGCGCGGGCTCGGATAAGCTCTTAGATTTCCTTTCTTCCGACGCCTGCGACTTCTTCACCGCCCCTGCCTCAACGAGGTTTCACTGCTCCTACGAGGGCGGGCTCTGCGAGCACAGCCTTAACGTCTACGACTGCTTAAAGTCCTATCTCGCAACCGAACGCGCAAAACAGACCTTCGGGCTGGAGTTTTCCGAGGAGTCCGTGGCGATAGTCTCCCTGCTCCACGACCTCTGCAAGATAAACACCTACAAGGCCTCGACCCGCAACGTCAAAGACGACAGGACCGGCGTGTGGTCAAAGGTCCCCTATTACGAGTATAACGACACCCTCCCCTACGGTCACGGGGAGAAATCGGTCTACATAATCAGCGGGTTTATGAGGCTCACCCGTGACGAAGCTATGGCTATCCGCTGGCATATGGGCTTCTCGGGAACCGAAGACCAGAAGCTCGTCGGAAACGCGCTGCATATGTATCCCCTCGCGCTTGCGCTTATGATAGCCGACTGCGAAGCGACGAGCTTCGTTGAGGAAAGAGCGGACAAAAAGTAAATCAGAGCTGCATAAGAAAACCGGCCCGTTGAGGACCGGCTTTTTCTTTTATTTTTCGCGGTATCGCATCACCATCGGAGGGCAGCAGTAGTCTATATCGCTGAGCCAGAGCCCGCGGTCGAACGCCTCGCGCACGGCGCTCATAGCGGTGTAATCGAACGGCCTCCTGAGCCAGTCGGGAACGCTTTTTAAATGCGGCGGAATGGGCTCGAGCGCGGTGCTGAGATACTCACCGAGTTCTTTTCCGAGCTTTTCGGTCAGAAGCTTCTGCCAAGG
>CANRLU010000110.1 GCA_947631535.1 uncultured Clostridia bacterium
CCCACGTCGTGCGGATTTACGTCCAAAAGGACTTCGGCAAAGGAGCCGTCGAGAGCGAAGCGCACAAAATAGTTATTTATAGTTTTGCAGAAGAACACGCCGTCCTTTACGGTGCAGGGGTAGCAAGCTATATTTTGGTTTTCAAACTGCCTCTTTGTGACGTCGCTTCCGGCTTCAAATTTCGGCGTGCCGAAGCTTATGGGATTTCCCTCGTAGTCCCAAGCTTTTAAATTAACCGTTCCGTCTTCCTCTACGGTAATATTACTTAAAATATAATCCTCCGCAACATAACGCTGCTGTCCGTCGTAAATACGGTCTCGCTCCTGTTTTCTTCGGGGATCGCCTTTTCAACGTTATAGATATAATTACCTTCGTCGTCTTTGTGCCAAGTGCTGAAATATATATCCCGCTCGGGGGTCACCTTAAGGTTGCCCATCGAGATAATGTTATCGGTCGGCGGGGCGATTTCGCAGATTTTTTCGAGCTCACGGGTCTTTGAGTGAAATACCCTGAGTATTATCGGCTGGGTATCTACGGTCTCATCGACAGAACCGTCGTCGCTCAAGATATAAATGTCGTTCCCGACGGCCTGCATGCCGAAATCAAACCTCGGACCGGTGCCGTACATACCGGAAACATCGTCTAAGATCTCGAATTTCTCCCCTGTTTTAAGGGATATTGCATACAAATAATTGTGATTGACGGTAGCGCCGTTTTCGACGGTGCTCGTGTTATAGGCGCAGTAGCAGTAGTCGCGGTGGCAGAAGAGCGTCATTCCGCCGTAATTTTTCTGATGCGTCGGGGGCATCTCCCTAAGCAGGGCGATCTCTTTTCTGTCGCTGCCGTCAGCCGCGCAGGAATAGAGGTAATCGTCGCTTCCCGTGCCTCCTATCCAGTATATCCTACCGTCGTATGTGCAAATGCTGTAAGCTCCGCCTAAATAGGCATTGCAGTCGGCGGAGTTATGCATACACTCGGGCTTTGCGCAAAGAGGCCCCGATATTCCCGAAGCCTTGTCGTAAAACTGCATAAGTTTCGGCAACAGGAGTTGTCCGATCATATAATAGGCGTCCTGAGTTTCACAGCCGTTGCAGGATAAATAATACTGAAATCCCGCGTCGCAGCCTTCGAGATATTCGTCGGTATCGAACTTTTTATCTGCAAGATAATTAACATTGGGGTTGGGCTTTTTGCCGCTCTCGGTGTTTTCGGCAGCAGTAGAGCCGCTGTCGTTGCTTCCGGTGACGTCGGTATCACCGGCTTCTGTCGAACTGCAGGCGGTCAACAGAGAAAGCGCAAGCAGAGCGCAGAGTAGAAGGCTTATAAGTTTTTTCATATATTTAATCACTCCTTGAAAATATCTTTAACTTCATTTTAACACATAAAATCAATAAAGTAAAGAGGCTATAAAATTTTATTTTGCAGCATTTTTGACCCTCCTTTAAAATCGCCTTCATGATAATAAACGAAAGTTCACTGCAATTAACTTCAAATTCTCGGCTTTATTTTATATTTTCGGCAATTTCAACAATTTCTTCTTTGCTTAACTGTCCACTAATGCAATATACATAACTGTCATTATACCATATTGCGGTATTATCCTCTCCGTCTTGCGTTGCGATATAGAAGCAGTAAAGCTGACCGTTGATTGTTTCCTCAACATATTCGTGCCGTTCGTTATCCATATCAAAGAAAGAACTGCCGGCGGAACTGTATGAAAACACAAACAAATCAGAATCGGAATGGGCATTGAGATACTGCATAGTAATGCAATTACCCGCAAAATTTATCTGTGTAAGTTCATACCTTTCCGGTATATAGCCGAGACGCTTTGAATCGTCAAATTCCGTCTGCTCCTTGTTTCTGAAAGTTAATAGGTCGTGATCCGAAAAAGTCTCTCTTATAACGTTTTGCACGGCGGCATATACCTCCTGCTGCGTTAAAAGCGCGCAGAAGCAGAGGCTTAATACAACAGCGAGCGTAAGCGCTATGCTGCGGGCGGCTTTTCCGAGCCCCGCCGCCTGTTCCTTTATCCCCACCGAGCGGCGGAGCTTTTTTATCTTTTTATCAAACTCCGGCGAAAAACCGACGCTTTCTGTCCCGTCGAGACGCTCAAGCTCGCGCTCGCAGTGCTCGGTGAGGGCTTCGGTCAGAAGCGCGTCCCAAAGTCTTGAATTTGCTCTATCAGTCAATTTCATAGCCCATTTCCTCCAACTTTTCTTTGAGCATTATTTTTGCGCGGTATATCCTCGTCGCCGCGCCCTTTTCGGATATTCCGAGCAGTCCGCCTATATCGGCGCTTCCGTAGCCGAATATGTATTTCAGCTTTAGGGCGTCGCTGTAAATGCTGTCGAGGCTGTCTATTGCCTCCAAGAGCTCGGCGGTGCCGCCCTCGAGGACGGCGCGAACGTCGGGGAAAGCAACGGAATCTGAATATTCGGCAATTTCGCCGAGGGGCTCGGATTTTTCGGGGCGTTCTTTTCTGAGGATATCTATCGCGGTGTTTCTGACGATAATTACTATGAGCGACCGGGTTTTCTTGCCGCTTATTTCCGAAAACAGCGCGAATTTCTTTGCGATTTTAAAGAACGACTCCGAGACGGCTTCTTCCGCCAAAGAGGGATTATGGAGCACCGACATAGCGGTTGCATACATTTTATCCCTGTACGAGTTGTAGAGTTTATCGAATTTTTCCTTGTCGGAGGGCTCGGGAATTAAGGCAAGGTATAGCGAAAGCATAAAATCACTCCTTTCTGACAGTATCTCACATAATGCACCGAAATGCAAGAAAAAAATAAGGCAGCAATGCAGATGCCGCATTACTGCCTTGCGCATCAAAGCGCTGTATGTGAAGAGCAGGGAAAATATTCAAACCGATACTTTTTCGGTAAATTACGGGTATCTTTTTTGAAAATCTGCCCATAATATCGCTGATATATTTTTCGGGGAGAGATGACTTATGCGTGTTATCAAGGCGCTTTCGGTATTCACTTTCGGCGGGCTGGGCTACGGCCTGCTCGAGATCCTCTATCGCGGGCAGACACACATTTCGATGTTCGCCGTCGGCGGGCTCTGTTTTCTTCTTATTACCGCGCTCGACTGCCTGCCGCTCTTCGGCGGGTGCCTGCTCGCCGAGGCGCCGCTATGCGCCGTTATTATAACCGCCGTCGAGTTCGCCTCGGGTGTGCTGATAAACATTCGTCTCGGACTCGGCGTGTGGGATTATTCCGCACTGCCGTTGAATCTTATGGGGCAGATATGCCTGCCGTTCTCGGCGATATGGCTGGGGCTCTCGGTTCCGGCGATATTCGCCTCGCGTCTTCTGCGGCACTTTGTCTTTGAGGAGGAGATTTCGCCGCTAAGGCTGCTGCCGGCAAGCTCGGCTAAAACGACCGTACCCGATTCGAGAACATAAAACTTAAAAGTTTTCGGTCCACCCTTTCTCAAAAAGATAGGCGTTATTTCTATCCGCTCGCACATCGCGGGCATATATGGCTCCGCCCGCTCGTGCTTGCGGAGAAATAATCGCATATCTCGGTTGGCGGGGTCAAGGCGCAGCTCAGTTTGGTCGAGAGCGAAGCGAAAAACCGTTTTCTGCTTGGACGCTTTCGTCTAAACCCCGCGGAAGTCAAAAGGAGACATCGGCGCAGACCTCACCGCCACGAGCACATAGCAGTTTTCGGGCAGAGGCCCGAGTTTTATGCCCATACCCACGAGTTCCTCCGGCCACTTTTCTATATATGCGTATCCCCTGCAAAGCGCTGTCGCCTTCTTAGGGTCGATAGGGATATCGGAGGATATCGCCACCGCCACGCAGAGCTCGGTGTGGTCGCCGGTGCCGCCCGTATTGGCGCAGGTGCTGTCATAACTTATGACCTCCGCGCCGACGGGGAGGTCAAGGCATTTAATGACTTCTTTTTCAAACTGCACGCAGGCCGCGTTGTCAACGGCTATAGGGAAAAATATCAGTATCATAATGAGACGTACCGCCGCTGCGGGCATGCCAAGGATTACCAAAGCACCTATTCCGAGGGCGTTGGAGCTGTTTCTGTTCATCAAATCGCCGCCTTCTTTTATTTTATGCGACTATGATATCCCACAAAAAAGCCGCTGTCAAGGCGATTTACCGTATTGTAACCATATGTTGCCGTATTGTAATAAAATCCCGAAGCCACTTAGGTGCTTCGGGAGGTTTTTTTATTTCTCAATCTCTCCGTTTGAGAGCGCTTTCAGATAGGCGTTGATGAATCCGTCGAGATCGCCGTCCATAACTGCGTGGACGTTGCCGTTTTCATAGCCCGTGCGGTGGTCCTTGACGAGAGTGTAGGGCATAAATACATAGGAGCGTATCTGCGAGCCCCAGGCTATCTCCTTCTGAACGCCCTTTATGTCCTCGATTTTGGCGAGGTGCTCGCGCTCCTTTATCTCGACGAGCTTCGCGATGAGCATTTTCATGGCGTAGTCGCGGTTCTGCGCCTGCGAGCGCTGGGTCTGACAGGAGGTGACTATCCCCGTAGGGAGGTGGGTGAGCCTTACCGCCGACGACGTCTTATTGATATGCTGTCCGCCTGCGCCCGACGAGCGGAAAACGTCCATCTTAATGTCTTCGGGGCGGATCTGCACGCTCATATCGTCGTTTATTTCGGGCATTACTTCTACTGCCGAGAAAGATGTGTGCCGCGAGCCGGACGCGTCGAAAGGAGATATCCTCACAAGGCGGTGGATCCCCGACTCGCTCTTTAAATATCCGTAGGCGTTTTCGCCCTCGATTATCATAGAGGCGCTCTTTATGCCGGCGTCGGTGCCGTCGAGAGTGTCGAGCACCGAGAC
>CANRLU010000111.1 GCA_947631535.1 uncultured Clostridia bacterium
ACTTGAAGCCGAGGGCCTTTATCGAGTCGAGCACTTCGGAGGTGCGGGTGGTGCCGTGCTTGCGTATGCAGCGGTCGATGATGTCTCCGAGCTGCTTGTGCTTTACAAGGAAGCCTATTTCAAGGTCGAACTGCTTCGAGCTGTCCGTCCTGTCTACATATCCGAGGTCCTGCGGGATATTCTCGTTAAAGATGAGCCTGCCGACGGTGGTGTCGATTATCTTCGAGACCTGCCTGTCGCCTATGGTCTTGGTAACTCTGACCTTTATCTTCGCCTGGAGCGTTACTATTCCCGCCTGATAGGCCATCATAGCCTCGTTTACGTCGCGGAATATCTTGCCCTCGCCGGGCTCGTTGTCGCGCTCAAGGGTGAGGTAATACGAGCCGAGAACCATATCCTGAGTAGGAACGGTGACGGGTTCGCCGGTGGCGGGCTTGAGGAGGTTATTCGCGGCGAGCATAAGGAATCTCGCCTCGGCCTGAGCCTCGACCGACAGAGGAACGTGTACCGACATCTGGTCGCCGTCGAAGTCGGCGTTATAGGCGGTGCAGGCAAGCGGGTGGAGCTTTAAGGCTCTGCCCTCTACGAGCACGGGCTCGAACGCCTGTATGCCGAGTCGGTGAAGGGTAGGCGCGCGGTTGAGGAGAACGGGGTGACCCTGGATAACGTTTTCAAGGGCGTCCCAGACCTCGTTTTCTCCGCGCTCCACCTTTTTCCTCGCGGACTTTATGTTTATATTCGGGTTGGTATCGACAAGTCTCTTCATAACGAAGGGCTTGAAGAGCTCGAGAGCCATCTCCTTCGGGAGGCCGCACTGATACATCTTGAGCTCGGGGCCTACGACGATAACGGAACGTCCGGAGTAGTCTACGCGCTTGCCGAGGAGGTTCTGGCGGAAGCGCCCCTGCTTGCCCTTGAGCATATCCGAGAGCGACTTGAACGCGCGGTTGTTCGGACCGGTGACGGGCCTGCCGTGGCGGCCGTTGTCTATGAGCGCATCGACGGCTTCCTGCAACATTCTCTTTTCGTTTCTCACGATGATGTCCGGCGCGTCGAGCTCGAGCATCCTCTTTAAGCGGTTGTTTCTGTTGATGACCCTGCGGTAGAGGTCGTTGAGGTCGGAGGTGGCGTATCTGCCGCCGTCGAGCGGGACCATAGGCCTTAAGTCCGGCGGAATTACCGGCACAACGTCGAGTATCATCCACTCGGGACGGTTGCCCGAGGTCCTGAACGCCTCGACTATTTCAAGCCTTTTAAGCAGCTTTATGCGCTTCTGGCCGGTGGGGAGGTCCTTGAGCTCGGCCTTGAGGCTGTTCGCGAGCTCTTCGACGTCTATCTCCTCAAGGAGCTTTTTGATGGACTCCGCGCCCATTCCGGCGACGAAGGCGTCTTCGTATCTCTCACGGGCGTCCTGATATTCGCGCTCGGTGAGTATCTGCTTCTTCACAAGACCGGTGTCTCCGGGGTCTATTACGATATACTTGGTGAAGTAAAGGACTTCCTCGAGCCTCTTCTGGCTTATGTCGAGCATCTGGCCGATCCTCGAGGGGGTACCCTTGAAGTACCAGATATGGGATACCGGCGCGGCGAGCTCGATGTGGCCCATTCTCTCGCGGCGGACCTTTGCCCTTGTCACCTCAACGCCGCAGCGCTCGCATATCTTGCCCTTGAAGCGTATCTTCTTATACTTTCCGCAGTGGCACTCCCAGTCCTTGGTAGGGCCGAAGATGCGTTCGCAGTAAAGGCCGTCGCGCTCCGGCTTCTGGGTGCGGTAGTTTATCGTCTCGGGCTTTTCGACAACGCCGTGAGACCAGCTTCTTATCTGCTCGGGCGAAGCGAGACCTATTTTTATAGAATCACATACGTTAAAATCCAAAATGCAAACCCTCTTTACTTTAGTTTAAACGTTGACGTTATCTTACATTATGTCCGAGTTGTCCGAATCGCCGTCTACTATCGAGTATCCGTCGAGACCGTCGGGCTCTTCGTCAAAATCTATCTCCGAGTCGTCGTAGTCGTCGTCGGTGGGCTCGGTGTAGTCGTCCTCGACCGTATCGGCCTCATACGACATTCCGTAGTCGCTTATCGGGGCGGGGATTATATCGGCGTCGTCGTCGAAGTTCTGAGTGAGGTCTATCTCCTGACCCTGTTCGTCGAGCACTCTTACGTCGAGCGCGAGCGACTGGAGCTCCTTGACCATTACCTTGAACGCCTCGGGGATACCCGCCTTAGGAACGTTCTGACCCTTGACTATAGCTTCGTAGGTCTTTACGCGGCCGGTGGTGTCGTCCGACTTGACGGTGAGTATCTCCTGGAGAGTATAGGCCGCGCCGTAAGCTTCGAGAGCCCAGACTTCCATTTCTCCGAATCTCTGTCCGCCGAACTGCGCCTTGCCTCCGAGCGGCTGCTGGGTGACGAGGGCGTAAGGACCGACCGAACGGGCGTGGATCTTATCGTCTACGAGGTGGTGGAGCTTGAGATAGTACATTATGCCGACGGTAACGCGGTTGTCGAAAGGTTCGCCGGTCCTGCCGTCATAGAGGGTGGTCTTGCCGTCTTCGTCCATTCCGGCGAGACGGAAGCACTCGCGGATATCCTCTTCGTGTGCGCCGTCGAAGACAGGGGTCATGATCTTCCAGCCGAGCTTCTTGGCGGCCATTCCGAGGTGGACTTCGAGCACCTGACCGATGTTCATACGCGAAGGAACGCCGAGCGGGTTAAGAACGATGTCGAGCGGGGTGCCGTCGGCGAGGAAGGGCATATCCTCCTGCGAGAGAATCCTCGAAACAACGCCCTTGTTTCCGTGGCGGCCCGCCATCTTGTCGCCCACCGATATCTTTCTCTTCTGGGCGATGTAGCACCTTACGAGCTGATTTACTCCGGGGCTAAGTTCGTCGCAGTTTTCGGGGGTGAATATCTTTACGTCGATGATAACGCCGGATTCGCCGTGAGGGACTCTCAGCGAATTGTCGCGGACTTCTCTCGCCTTTTCGCCGAATATCGCTCTTAAGAGCCTTTCCTCAGCGGTGAGCTCGGTCTCGCCCTTGGGCGTTACCTTGCCGACCAGAATGTCTCCGCTCCTGACTTCGGCGCCTATGCGGATAATGCCGTTTTCGTCGAGGTCTTTGAGCGCGTCGTCGCCGACTCCGGGGATATCCTTGGTTATCTCCTCGGGGCCGAGCTTGGTGTCGCGGCACTCTATCTCGTATTCTTCAATGTGTATCGAAGTGTAGATGTCGTCTCTCACGAGGCGCTCGTTGAGAAGAACGGCGTCCTCGTAGTTGTAGCCTTCCCAGGTCATAAAGCCGATGAGCGCGTTTCTGCCGAGCGAAATTTCGCCGTTGCAGGTAGCGGGACCGTCGCCTATTACCTGATGAGCCTCTATCCTCTCGCCTTTCGAGACTATCGGGCGCTGATTGGTGCAGGTTCCGGAGTTGGAGCGCTTGAACTTGGTGAGGTTATAGGTCCTGAGCTCGCCGGAATCCTCGCGGACTACTATAGTCGAGGCGTCTACCTTCTCGACAACGCCGGCGGCTTCCGAAACTATCGCAACACCGGAGTCGAGACAGGCCTTGTATTCCATACCGGTGCCGACGATCGGGTTCTCGGTGACGAGAAGCGGTACGGCCTGGCACTGCATGTTCGCTCCCATAAGGGCGCGGTTGGCGTCGTCGTTCTCGAGGAAGGGGATCATAGCCGTCGCAACGGATACGACCATCTTTGGGGAAACGTCCATAAAGTCGATATTTTCGCGGTCTATTTCCATTATCTGGTCGCGGTAGCGCCCGTTGACCTTTGCGCGGGCAAACTTGTTGTCTTCGGTCAGCGGCTCGTTGGCCTGCGCGACCATATAGTTGTCCTCAACGTCGGCGGTCATATATACGACCTCGTCGGTGACGACGCCGGTGGCCTTGTCTACGCGGCGGTAGGGGGCCTCGATGAAGCCGTATTCGTTGATCCTCGCAAATGTCGCAAGGTAGGAAATAAGTCCGATGTTCGGGCCTTCAGGGGTCTCGACGGGGCACATTCTGCCGTAGTGGGAGTAGTGAACGTCTCTTACCTCGAAGCCGGCGCGGTCACGCGAGAGACCGCCGGGGCCGAGCGCCGAAATTCTTCTCTTGTGCCTGAGCTCGGAGAGGGGGTTTACCTGGTCCATAAACTGCGACAGCGGGGAGCTTCCGAAGAACTCCTTCAGAGCCGCGGTCACGGGGCGGATATTGATGAGCGCGGTCGGGGTGACTACCTCGAGGTCCTGCGACTGAATGTTCATTCTCTCGCGGATAACGCGCTCCATTCTCGCAAAGCCGATGCGGAACTGATTCTGCAAAAGCTCGCCGACGCAGCGTATGCGCCTGTTTCCGAGGTGGTCTATGTCGTCCACGGTGCCGACGCCCTCGCAGAGGTTGAGGAAGTAGCTTATCGTGGCGATTATGTCTTCTATAACAATGTGCTTGGGAATGAGCTCTTCGCGGCGGAGCCTAATCTGCTCGGCGATCTCTTCGTCGCCGTTCGCGGTGTCGAGTATCTCGCGCAGGACCTTGAACGACACCTTTTCGTTGATGCCGAGGGGCTTGGCGTCGAAGCTGATGAAGCGGTCGATATCGACCATCGCGCTGCCGATTATCTTTACCTCGTCGATGTCTACCTTATGGGTGACTTCGCCGGTGGGGCTGGTGAGGGTCTCGCGCTTTTCAACGGTAACGTAAGCCTCGCTTACGCCGGCGGCTTCGACCTCGAACGCGCGCTCCAGAGAGAGGGTCTCGCCTG
>CANRLU010000112.1 GCA_947631535.1 uncultured Clostridia bacterium
AGAGACGTTCTCAACGTCGCGGGCGTGAGATACTGCGTACTTCTCATCGGCATAAACGACATCGGCTACGCCAACGAGGACATCTCGGAGTCGATAATAACCGAATACAAGAGCATGATAGACCAGTGCCACGAGCGCGGAATAAAGATCTACGCGGGCACTATCCTCCCCGTGGGCGGAAACAGCTATTACAGCGAGCTCCACGACCAGATCCGCGTTACGCTTAACGACTGGATGAAGTCAAAAGACGCCAAGTTTGACGGCGTTATCGACTTCGACGCCGAGCTTGCCGACCCCGCCGACCCGTCCCGCCTGCTCCCCGAATACAGCAACGACAACCTCCACCCGAGCATCGCGGGATACAAGAGAATGGGCGAATTCGTCTACGAGCGCCTGCTTGAGATTTGGAGCGAGGAAGACTGAAACGAATAAAGGCAACACAAAAGGCACGGATAAACTCCGTGCCTTTTAATTTTATCGGTTTTGCCTCTCCGACTCAGATCATCGCGGGCTCCCAGCAGTCGGGAGCTTTGAGGCCGAGTATCTTCGCAACCGTCGGCGCGACGTTGGCAAGACCGTATTCGCCCGGCTTGATGACATACTCGGTGTCGTTGTCATAGATGATGAACGGCACGGGGTTGAGCGAGTGGGCCGTCCTCACCTGGATAACGCCCTTTTTGTTCTTTTCGAGCATCTCATCGGCGTTGCCGTGGTCTGCCGTGATGAGAACGGTTGCTCCTACAGCGTCGGCGGCCTTAAGTATCCTTGCAAGACCCAGGTCTACCGCTTCAACGCCGGTGATGGTGGCGTCGAGGTTGCCGGTGTGGCCCACCATATCGCCGTTCGGGAAGTTGCAGCGGATAAAATCGTATTTTCCGCTCTCGAGAGCGGCGATAACGTCGTCGGTGATCTCGGCCGACTTCATCCACGGGCGCTCGTCGAAGCTTACGTTGTCGGATGGGATCTCCTTATAGGTCTCGAGTTCCTCCGAGAATTTGCCGGAGCGGTTGCCGTTCCAGAAGTAGGTCACGTGGCCGTATTTCTGGGTCTCGGAGACGGCGTACTGCCGCAGTCCGTGGGAGACGAGCAGCTCGGAGAGGGTGTTTTTGATCTCCGGCGGTGCTACAAGGTAGTTCTTCGGGAGCTTGAGGTCGCCGTCATACTGGAGCATGCCGGCATAGATGACCTTCGGGACCGCTCCCCTGTCGAACGCGGTGAAGTTCTCCTGGTCGAACGCCATCGAGAGCTCTATCGCCCTGTCTCCGCGGAAGTTGTAGAGAATAACGCTGTCGCCGTCGTTTATCGTTCCGACGGGTTTGCCTTCCTTTGCGATGACGAACGCGGGAAGATCCTGGTCGATGACGTCGAGCTCGGCGCGGTAGGTGCTGATGGCATCGGCGGCGGTCTCAAACTGCCTGCCTATGCCGTGAACGTGGGTGTCCCACCCTGTCTTTACCATATTCCAGTCGGCCTGGTAGCGGTCCATCGTGACCTTCATTCTGCCGCCGCCCGAAGCGATCTTAGCGTCGAACGAGGAGTCGTTGAGCTTTGCAAGAAGCTCTTCGAGTTCATTGACATAAACAAGAGCCGATGTCGCGGGGACGTCGCGCCCGTCGAGGAGAATGTGGCACCTCACGCGCGAAACGCCGACCTCTTTTGCCTTAATTATCATCTGCTCGAGGTGGCTGATGTTCGAGTGAACGTTGCCGTCGGAGAGCAGGCCGATGAAGTGGAGCGTCGAGGAATTCGCCTTACAGTTGCCGACGAGCTTGTTCCAGGTCTCGGAGGCGAACATCTTGCCGCTCTCTATCGACTCGTTGACGAGCTTTGCGCCCTGCGAATAGATCTGGCCGCAGCCGAGGGCGTTGTGGCCCACTTCGGAGTTGCCCATATCGTCATCGGTCGGGAGACCTACGGCGCTGCCGTGAGCCTTGAGGCGGGTGTTGGGACGCTCCTTCAAAAGCCTGTCAAGCACGGGCGTGTTGGCAAGCGTGACGGCGTCTCCGAGCCCGGTTTTCGAGAAGCCCACACCGTCCATAACGATCAAAACCAAGGGTTTCATATAAAATCTTCCTTTCAAATTTGTGTAGGCACCAAAATCATATGTAAAGCGAACTCACTTTACACCAATTCACGGCGCCGTGTCGGAAAATGCCGCCTATCTGCGCGGTTTTCCGATAGTGTAAAGTTGATACGCTTTACAAAATTATACGCTCGCGGCCTTGATTATCTCGCCGAAATCGGGAGCTTTGAGGGAGGCGCCGCCTATAAGTCCGCCGTCTACGTCCACCTTAGAGAGGAGCTCTGCGGCGTTTTTGGCGTTCATCGAGCCGCCGTACTGAACGGTCACGGCCTCGGCAACGTCGGCACCGAAGATGGAGGCGATAACATCGCGAATATACTTGCAGGCCTCCTGCGCCTGGTCGGCGGTGGCGGTCCTGCCGGTGCCGATGGCCCATACAGGCTCGTAGGCGATAACGGTCTTGCGCATGTCCTCGGGCGAAATGCCGAAGAAGTCGAGCTTGCACTGCTTGCCGAGGACTTCCTCGGTGATACCGCACTCGCGCTCCCAGAGAAGCTCGCCGACGCATACTATCGGCTTGAGGCCTGCGGCAAGTGCGGCCTTGAGACGCTTATTGACGGTCTCATCGGTCTCGCCGAAATACTGCCTGCGCTCGCTGTGGCCCAAAATTACGTATTCGACGCCGAGCTCAACGAGCATATCGGCGGAAATTTCTCCTGTAAAGGCTCCCGACTTTTCAAAGTGGCAGTTCTGCGCGCCGACGTGAATATTCGTTCCCTTGACGGCGTTCACGGCGGTCTCGAGGTTGGTAAACGGCACGCAAACGACTACTTCGCAGCCTGCGTTCTCGGCGAGCGGCTTTATGGCCTCGATGAGCTCCTTGGCCTCGGGACGGGTCTTATTCATCTTCCAGTTGCCGGCTATAACGGCTTTTCTAACGTTTTTGTTCATATAAATCTCCTATATCAGTTATTGTCACCGGATACGGTATTGCCGCATCCGTTAAAGCATCCCATATACTTCGGCGAAAACAGAAGCCCCACGGTCATTCCGACAATCGCCCCCAAAAGTAAATAAAACAGGATTTTGCCGTCGGCGCTCCGTCTGACCGCTTCAAGCTTTTTCAACATAATATCAGACCTCTTTCAAATTAAGAGCAGACAGAGCTCGCCGCCCTGCCTGCTCCGTAAGTCGGTTACTTATCGGCGATAGCGTCAACGCCGGGAAGACCCTTGCCCTCGAGGTATTCAAGGGAGGCTCCGCCGCCGGTGGAGATATGGGTCATCTTATCGGCAAAGCCGAGGTTGATGACGGCCGCAGCGGAATCTCCGCCGCCGATAACGGTGGTAGCGTCGGTCTCGGCCATAGCCTTGGCTACGGCAAGAGTGCCCTTAGCGAGAACGGGGTTCTCAAACACGCCCATAGGACCGTTCCAAACAACGGTCTTCGCACCGGAAACGGCTCCGCAGAAGAGCTTGGCGGTGTCTTCACCGATGTCGAGACCCATCTTGTCGGCGGGAATGGCTTCGGCCGAAACGGTCTCGACAGCGATAGGAGCGTCGATCGGGTCGGGGAAGGAATCGGCTACAACGGTATCCACGGGAAGAAGGATCTTCTTGCCGAGGTCGTCGGCCTTTTTGAGCATCTCGCGGCAGTAGTCGAGCTTTTCGTCGTCAACGAGCGACTTGCCTATCTCGCAGCCCTTGGCCTTGAGGAAGGTATAGGCCATACCGCCGCCGATGATGAGAGTGTCGCACTTTTCGAGGAGGTTAGAGATTACGTTGAGCTTATCGGCGACCTTCGCTCCGCCCAGAACGGCCACGAACGGCCTTACAGGGTTCTCGACTGCGTTGCCGAGGTAGGTTATTTCCTTCTGCATAAGATAGCCGACTGCCGTCTCTTTTACAAAGGCGGTAACGCCTACGGTGGAAGCGTGGGCGCGATGGGCAGAGCCGAAAGCGTCCATTACGAATACCTGGCCGTCAACGAGGTCGGCAAGCTCCTTAGAGAAGCCCTCGCCGTTCTTGGTCTCGTCGTTGCCCCTGAAGCGGGTGTTCTCGAGGACGACTATCTCGCCCTCCTTCATCTCGGCGACTGCCTTCTTTGCGTTCTCGCCCACAACGGTGTCGTCCTTGGCGAATATAACGTTGGTGTTCACGAGCTGGGCGAGCCTTTCGGCTGCGGGAGCCAGCGAGAACTTATCCTCGGGGCCGTTCTTCGGCTTGCCGAGATGCGAGCAAAGGACCACCTTTGCCCCGTCGGCTACAAGCTTGTTGATAGTCGGGAGCGCGGCGGTGATACGGTTGTCGTTGGTGATCTTGCCGTCCTTGAGGGGTACGTTGAAGTCTACCCTCACGAGAACTTTTTTGCCTCTGACCGAAAGATCATCGACGGAAACTTTGTTTAAACCTGCCATAATTATATCTCCTTTTCATAAAAATACGTCGGTAAAACGTGTCGGGTATATTATACTAAATTTTCCGTGAAATAGCAAGTGTTTGCGCAAATTTTTTAAAATATGCCGTCCGCCGCTCACTTCTTTCCGAAAACGAGCCGAATGACCTCTTTTGCGAGCTCATAAACCGGCGCATCGACCGACTTTATCCTTATAACATCATCGAATTTCGCCTGATTTTTAAGGCAGAGCCCGATGTTTTCAATACACCAGCAGTCTTCGTCCTCGCCTCTTTCCAAGATCCTGCCGCGGACGGTCT
>CANRLU010000113.1 GCA_947631535.1 uncultured Clostridia bacterium
ATGCCTACAAATATCTACGAATCCCCTCTTTCCTCGCGCTACGCCTCCCCCTATATGCTCAACCTGTTTTCGATGGACAAGCGCATACAGACCTGGCGCCGCCTATGGGTCGCCCTCGCAAGAGCGGAGCACAAGCTCGGTCTGCCGATAACCGAAGAGCAGGTAAAAGAGCTTGAGGAGCACATCACCGACATCGACTACGAGCTCGAACATCAGCGCGAAAAGGAAGTCCGCCACGACGTCATGGCGCATATCTACACCTACGGCAAGGCCGCGCCCTCTGCCGCGGGGATAATCCACCTCGGCGCGACGAGCTGCTACGTCACCGACAACGCCGACCTCATCATCTACCGCGACGGGCTCAAATATCTTCGCGGGGAGATAGCGAAAGTCCTCAATAACCTCGCAGACTTTGCGGAAAAATACAAGAGCCTCCCCACCCTCGGCTATACCCACTATCAGCCGGCGCAGCTCGTGACCGTCGGCAAGCGCGCTTCGCTCTGGGCGCAGGACTTCCTCGCCGACCTCGAGGAGCTCGACTTTGTTATCGACAGCTTTAAGTTCCTCGGCTGCCGCGGCACCACCGGCACCGAAGCGAGCTTTATGGACCTTTTTGAGGGCGACGGCGAAAAGATCGACGAGATGAACAGAATGATCGCCGGCGAATTCGGCTTTAAAAAGTGCTTCACCGTTTCGGGACAGACTTACCCCCGCAAGTTCGATTCGAGGATACTCAACGTGCTGTCGTCGATAGCGCAGAGCTGCTACAGAATGGCGAACGACCTCAGACTTTTACAGCACGACAGGCAGCTCGAGGAGCCCTTCGAAGAGCACCAGATAGGTTCGTCGGCTATGGCCTATAAGCGCAACCCGATGAGATGCGAACGCATCTGCTCGCTTTCGAGATATCTTATGGCGGACGCCCTCAACGCCCCGATGACCGCCTCTACACAGTGGCTCGAACGCACCCTTGACGACTCCGCCAACCGCAGGATATCGCTCCCAGAGGGGTATCTCTGCGCCGACGCGATACTCAGACTTGCGCAGAACGTCACGAACGGCCTAAGAGTGAACGAAAAGATGGTGGAGCGCGCGGTTTGGGAATATCTGCCGTTCATCGCGACCGAAAACCTTATGATGGAGGGCGTGAAGCGCGGCGGCGACCGCCAGAAGCTCCACGAGATAATCCGCGTGTGCTCGATGGAGGCGACCGCGAGAATGAAGCAGGGCGAAGGCTGCGACCTGCTTTCAAGGCTTGCCGCACACCCCGAGTTTTCGATGACCGAGGCCGAGATGGAGGCCGTTCTTGAGCCGTCGAAATACATCGGCAGGTGCCCCGAGCAGGTCGAAAAGCTCTTGAGCGAGATAAGAGCCGCAGTCTCAGGCGTCGAAGTAATGAAGACCGCGGAAGTGGAGATACTCTGAGGCGGGAAAACCGCACAGACTGAAAAATCCGGAACATTCAGACAGAACTGCTAAAATGCCTGCGGCACATAGTTGACCGCAGGCATTGACGGCAGTAACCCGTTTGCTTTGTATCCGGATAATTTTATATTTTGAGCGGCTTATTCTATTATTCGTTTTCGCTCTGAAAATGCCGCACAAGCATCGAAACGATCTTTTTTTGCTCTTGGGTGAGGCCGGAAATATCGAGCGCCTCAGCAGTGCGAACACCGAGGATAGTATCGGTAGAGACGTTGAATATCTGCGCGAGCTCAACCACATACTGCGTTGACGGCACCGAAATCCCCATCTCCCACGCGTTCACGCTCGAACGCGATATATCGAGCCTGCGTGCAAGCTCGGCCTGCGTCATATCAGCGCGCTCTCTCAACATTTTTATCGTGTCGTAAACCATACGGTCTCCTCCCCTTTGCCTTTCTACTACTATTTTATAGTATCTGAAATGTTTTTCAATATCCGATATGATTTTATGATATCATTATAGATAATTATACTTGACAATTATGACTCTCGGTGGTAGAATGAAAGAAAAACGTGGGGAGGTAAAGATATGAAAAAGAGCGAAGCGCTCCGCCTTGTGGGGGAGAACATAAAGTCTTGGCGGCACAAAAAGGGAATGAGCCAAGCGGCGCTCGCCAAGGCGCTCGGGGTGACGGCGCAGGCGGTGAGCAAGTGGGAAAAGGGAATTTCTATGCCGGAGCCCTCAAAGCTGCCGGAGATAGCGGCTCTTTTTGAGACGAGCATTGACGGCATATTTTCGGAGCGCGAAAGCGGCGGGTGACTGCGGGAAGATAAAGTTTCCGCTCCGAAAGCTTCGGTGAAAATAAGCGGCAAAACCTGCTTTTGAGCCGCTTTGCGGCGAAGCCCGCTCCCCGCGCGAAGCGCGGGGAGGGCGCGCGGCAACGCCGCGCGGCCGGCTGTCCGAAGGACAGCCGCGGGCTTCGCCCTCGCAGGCATAAACGTACGGAGTCCGGCGGCCCACATCGGCGACGCTTTAAGCGCCGCCGATGTGGGCTTTTTATGCGCGTCTGCAAAAAAGCCGGCATATCTGTGAATAAAGGCGGTTTACCCCTTGATTTTTCCTGAAAAATGGTATAATATAATTTTGTATGATTTTCTTTGAAAGGAAGTAACATTATGAATCTTGTTTTGGTAGTAAACGCGGGGAGCTCGTCTTTAAAATACCAGCTCCTCAATATGGAGGACGAGTCCGTAATAGCAAAAGGCAACTGCGACAGAATAGGCATCGACGGGCACGTTTCCTACAAGATCCCCTCAAAGGGATATGCCCACGAGGAAGACTGCCCCTTCCCGACACATACCGAGGCCTTTGAAAAGCTCGTTGAGCTTCTCACCACCGGCGAAGGCAAGGTCATCGACTCTATGAGCGAGATCTCCGCCGTCGGGCACAGAATAGTTCAGGGCGCAGAGATCTTCGACCGCGCCTGCCTCGTCACCGAAGAGGTGATCGAGCAGATAGACGGCCTCTCCGAGCTCGCACCCGTCCACAACCACCCCCACGCCCTCGCGCTCAGGGCCTGCTCTAAGGTCCTCCCCAAGGAGACCCCGCAGGTAGTCGTCTTCGACACCGCTTTCCACCAGACTATGCCCCCCAAGGCTTACCTCTTCGGCCTGCCTTATGACGATTACAAGAAATATCACGTCCGCAAATACGGCTTCCACGGCACTTCTCACCGCTTCGTCTCCGCCGCTCTCGCAGAGGCTATGGGTCGCGACATAAAAGACCTCAAGATAGTCTCCTGCCACCTCGGAAACGGCTCCTCTATAACAGCAGTTGACGGCGGCAAGTCGGTCGATACCTCTATGGGCTTTACCCCTCTCGACGGTATCCTTATGGGTACCCGCTGCGGCGCCGTAGACCCCTCCGCCGTGACCTTCGTAATGCAGAAGCACGGCTTTGACCCACACGAGATGAGCGAATATATGAACAAGAAGTCCGGCTTCCTCGGGCTCTCCGGAGTGAGCTCCGACAACCGCGATATCCAGAACGCCTGCCTCGAGGGCAACGAAAAGGCAATCATCACCTCTGATATGCTCCAGTATCAGATAAAGAAGTACATCGGCGCATATGCCGCCGCTATGAACGGTCTCGACGCGGTTCTATTCACCGGCGGCATCGGCGAAAACTCCTGGGAGGTCCGCGAGGCGGTCTGCGTAGATATGGAATACTTCGGAATAAAGATCGACAAGGCCTATAACAAGACCATCCGCGGCAAGCTCACCAAGATCTCCACTCCCGACTCGAAGGTAGAGGTCTGGGTCGTTCCGACCAACGAGGAGCTTTTGATAGCGCGCGACACCCTCGCAGTAATCGCCGAAAGCAAATAAGTGAGCCCTCTGACGATACTTTCCGCTTATTTTGCGGCGATGTCGCTCATCACATTTTTTGCCTACGGCATCGACAAGTTAAAGGCCAAAAAGGGCGCCTGGCGGATAAGCGAAAAGACTCTTCTTCTGCTCGGAGCCCTCGGCGGAGCTTTGGGCGGGCTTCTGGGAATGAAAGCCTTCCGCCACAAAACGAAGCACCGTTATTTCTGGGCGATAAACTACGCGGCCTTAGCCGTTCACATCGCGGCGGTAATACTTCTCGCCGTGAAGCTGCGCGCAGCGTGACCTGAAAATACCCACCAAGGAGAAAACCCGTATGCCCGAGAGCACTTTAATTGCGAACAGATTTCTGCAAGAAGCTCTGATGCAGTCCGCGCGGGACGTCGGCTGCAGCCCCGAGGACCTTCTCCGCCCCGAAAACACGTTCACTTTGTCGTCGCGGCGAAATGGCGCAAAGGCTTTTTACCCCGAAAAGGCAGATTTTCTTGCGGTGAATTACGGCTTCGGAAATGCCGTTTCGGTCAGAGAAGACAAATTTGAAGCGGTTTCGGGCGCGCTTAAGGACACGGATATAATATTTGCAGGTGATCTGATTTCGCTCGGCTTTATTCCGACCTTTGAAAACATCTGCTTTCTTCCCGCGGGCGATGACATCGCCCCGTTGCCCTGCCGCTATGATATCCGCCTGCTCCTGCCCGATGAATTTAAAAACCTGTATCTTCCCGAATGGTCGAACGCGCTTTGCTCAAAAAGGCCGCAGCTCGACAAAATCGCCGTTGGCGCATACGACGGAGATAAGCTTATAGGTCTGGCGGGAGCCTCGCAGGACGCGGAAAATATGCTTCAGATAGGGATAGACGTTTTG
>CANRLU010000114.1 GCA_947631535.1 uncultured Clostridia bacterium
TCGAGAGCGAAGCGAACGACTTATGCGGCGTGTAGGTAGTACGGTTTTCGCTAACTTTTGACGCCGCATTTGCGCATACGCGCCCACAAGAGCCGCACAATTTTCGTTTCCTTGAAATTCAGAACAGCGGTCGGAATTATGCATAGCTCCTTAGGGTATCCCCTTTTGCTTCGCGGAGAGCGAATCCCCCAACCCTGCGCATATCCCCCAATTTTTGCTCTTCAGCGCCTGCGTTATCGCTCCAGTGTCTTCCGCGGGATCTTCGGCATAGTATGGATTAACGGCCCGACGCTTGGCGCCGGAGCCGTTTTTATATACCGCCGCCGTATCCTTTGGGGTATGGCGGCGCCTGAATAATGCCTCAAACCGAAAAGTTAAAATTCGGTATCAATTTCGGTTTTTGTTTGACAAAGCCGCAAGATTATAGTATACTTAAACTGTATTTTTGTGTACCGAAAATGAAAACATAAAAAGAGGATCGTTATGGATACTAAAATTTCGGCGTCAATTTTGAGCGCGGATTTCGGAAATCTTGAGAGGGAGCTGAAACGCGCACAGGAGTCGGGCTGCGACATGATACACTTCGACGTGATGGACGGGCATTTTGTGCCAAACCTCAGCTACGGCGTGCCGGTGCTGAAGTCGATAAGAAAATATTGCAGCCTGCCGTTCGACGTTCACCTTATGATCACCGACCCGCTCGGGTTTATCGACGCTTTTGCCGACGCCGGCGCCGATCATATAACTTTTCATCTCGAGGCGGCAGACAACCCCGACGAAGTCATAGAAAAGATCCGCTCGCGCGGCCTTACCGCGGGGATCTCGGTTAAGCCGAAAACTCCGGTAGAACTGATATATCCGCTGATAAAAAAGCTCGATATGGTGCTGATAATGACTGTCGAACCCGGCTTCGGCGGCCAGGGGTTCATTCCCGAGACTCTTGAAAAGATATCCGCCCTGCGCAAAGAGGCCGAAAGGCAGGGCTCGGAGCTTGACATCGAAGTTGACGGCGGGATAGGCTTTAACACCTCGCCGAAAGTGCGGGAAGCCGGCGCAAACGTGCTCGTCTCGGGCTCGTATATCTTCAAAGCAGAAGATATGGCCGCGGCCGTGGCCTCAATGAGAAGATAATACATCAAGCGCGCCGCTTTTAATTATCACGCTGCCGTGCTCGGAAAAGATACCTCGGTAGTCCGAGCCTATGCAGACGCGGTCGCTGTGCTCGCACACGCGCGGAAGGATCGCGCCGAGCTCCCTCGTTTTCACCCTGAAGCCGAGGCAGTATCTGCCGTCGTAAATAAGGCAGCTGTCTTTGACGCCGAAGCTTTTAAGGCTGTCGGCAAGGCTGCGCAGGCCGCCTTTTGAACCGAGTATACATAAAACCTGCGTGTCCGCCGCAAACGCGCGAAGTCTGCGGCGATATGAAATGCTCATAATTTACCACCCCTTGTTGAATACGACTTTTACCGCTTAATTTAAAGGACTGTGATTTTTACGGCTCAGACTGTGTTGACCGAAAAATCCGAAAAACTAAGGTATGCGAAAACCTCCGCGCTTTTGTTCACCATAGTTTTTATGGCATATTACTATTACGGGCTCCGCGCCGTGCTCGTGGCGGCGGTGTCGGTGGTCGCAAGCGTGGCCGCCGATTACGTGTGCTGCTCGGCTATGCACAAAAAGTTCGACTGGACCGACGAATCTCCGCTTATGTCGGGGCTGCTGCTCGCGCTTCTGATGCCGGCCTCGGTGCCGTATACGGTGATGGCGTTCGCCGCCGTATTTATGACCGTTATCTGCAAGCACGCCTTCGGCGGAAACTCCAACCTTATTTTCTGTCCGGTGTGCACGGCATATATCTTCGCGCTGCTCTGCTTCCCGTCGTATATAGTGCGATACCCCGTGCCGCAGCCCTTCGGCTCGGTGCCGCTCGGAAATATCGTATCGGAAAACCTCACCCACTCATATACCTATTATCTTGACGACGGCACCGCCTCTGCGTTCAGCCTGCTCGACCTCGTGTGGGGCAAGCTCGCCGGACCTATGGGTAGCTCGGCCGTGCTGATAATACTGATATGCGCGGTGGCGCTTTACTTCTTCCGCGATATCCCCACTGTGGCGTTCTTCTCGGGACTTGCGGCGAACGTGTTTATAAGCGTGCTGTTCCCCGTCGGGGAGACGGGCTGGTATGCCGTGCTCAATTCCCTTGCAGCCGGCTCGTTCCTGTTTGTATTCGTCTTTATGGCCTGCGACCCGAGATACGTCCCCAAGCGGGCGTTTTCGCAGCTTATATACGGTGTCATCTTTGCGGCGGGAGCGTTCATCATACGCCGAAATACCACCATCGAAAACGGCGCCGTGTTTATGATGCCGCTTATATGCGTCTTCCGCGACGAATTCGACAGACTTACCGACTCCCTCGAAAGGCTGATGAAGTTCCTCTGGAAATGGATAAAGATAATTGCGCGCGCCGTTGCAAAATACACCGTCATATTCTCAAAATGGCTTTGGAAAGAGCTTAAACTCGGCGCGGCAGCGTTTTCAAAGCTGCTCGACAGGCTCTCCGACTTTATAGTGAAGAAGATGAAAGAGCGCGAAAGCAAAAAGCAGGAGAAGTCGGAAGCCGCTCCCGAAGAAGAAAAGCCGGAGGGAGAAGTATCGGACCAAGAGGAAAGCTCTCCCGCCGAGACCAAGGAAAAGGAGGAAGGCCGGAATGAATGAGAGGCTCAGACCGCACGATGCGGAGCGCGAGGGCATACTCACCAAAAACCCGCTTTATTCGAGCGGAGTGATCATCGCTCCGGCTGCCGCTGCCTGCACCGGCTTTTACAGCGGCGCGATACTTGCCGCAGTGTTCACCGTGGTCACCTTTGTCACTATAGCTCTTTGCAGCTTCGTTCCGAGAAAGATCGTATATACATTCCGTATTATATTATACACCGTAGTCGCCTCATTAGTGTATGTACCCGTTCACCTGTTCTTTATGAGCGGAGAGGTCCTCTCGCAGATGTATCTTGCGGTTGGGATATACGCTCCCCTGCTGATAACCAATTCGCTGATAACACTTCGCACCGAGACCAAGTTTTACCGCCTTTCGCGGACGTATATGCTTAAGCTCGCGGCGTTTTACGTGGTGGGATACGACCTTGCGCTGCTCACTTTCGGCGGTCTCAGAGGCTTTCTCTCGACGGGAACGGTCCTCGGGATAAAGGTTCTGCCGTTTTCGATACCGGTGTTTTCCTCGCTCTTCGGGGGATTTATTCTGCTGGCGGCCGTCAGCGCGGCTTTTAGGTGGTTTTTGCAGATGATCTCAAAGCCCAAAGAAGAGAAAGGCTGACCGAAATCTTTTAAGTTCGCAATACTATGACTCTTAGAAAGGAAAGCAAGGATTATGACCGCTTTTTTGGAAATTCTCCTCTCGGCGCTCGCCGCCGTAACTCTTGAAAACGTCATATTCACCTCGGCGATAGGCACCTCAACCCTCATCGAGTGCGCAAAGTCGCCGAAGCAGCTTTTGTCTTTCGGGGCCTTTATTACCGAATTTTCAGTGCTTTCGAGCTTTATCGCCTTTTATGCCGAAAAGCTTTTGATTTCGCCGACCGCGCAGCTTTTTAAGCCCACAGTTTACGTTCTCTGCCTCGGCCTTGTGTATATCCTGACACTCGTCTTCATAAGAATAGTCGCGAAGAAGCGTTTTGCGGCTCTGAGAAAATATGTCCACCTGACCGCCTTCAACTGCGCAGTCCTCGGCTGCCTTTTCAACAACGGCATAAGCGGCGCTCCCCTCTCCGATAGGCTCATTTATGCCGCCGAGCTGGGGCTGGGGTTCGTCCTCGCGGCATATCTTCTTGCGATCAACTACAAAAAGCTCTCAAACGAAAAAGTCCCGGCATCGTTCAGGGGATTCCCCGCTTCGGTGCTCTATATCGGGATAATCGCTATGATAATTTACAGCCTGAAAATCTGACAAGGAAGTGGTTTCGGTATGCAAAAAAGAAAGATCAAAAAAAACAAGCCGATGTTTAAAAAGAAGCGCTCTGCGGGGCGCACGGCTCTGAATGTTTTCCTCACCGTGCTCCTGCTGCTGGGGATCGCTTTTCTCGGATACAGCGTCGGAAAGCCGATTATGGACTTTATGCGCGAGCGACCCGACAGGCAGGCTTCCGTGACCACAGCGCCCGACGTTCCGGCAAACGATGTCACCACCGCGGCGACCACTCCCGCGCCCGAGACGACGCCCGTCACCACCGAGCCGGAGCCCGAACCCGAGCCGAAAAACGGCATACTCTTCGTGGCGCTGCCCCATTCGGAGGACTATGACGCAGTTATTGACGCGGCTATAGAGGAAGCGACCGAAAAAGGCTGTTACGGCATAGCGCTCGAACTGCTTCAGGACGGCGGCGTAGTCGGCTTCAACACCAAAGACGAACGCGCGGTAAACATTTCGGCGGTGTATCCCCTCGCGATAAGCGACCTCTCTGCCGCCGCAAAGAAGATTACCGACGCGGGGCTTCTGCCCTACGCCCGCATTTCGGCTCTTACGGACCACATTCTCAGCTGGGCCGACAAGAGCATCTGCTATCTCTTTGAAAACTCAACCTCTACCTGGCTCGACAACTCCCGAGCGGCGGGCGGCAAGCCCTGGATATCGGCGTTCTC
>CANRLU010000115.1 GCA_947631535.1 uncultured Clostridia bacterium
TTAATTCGCGCAGGTTTTTGTCGATGATAATGTTCATATTTACCTCCGAAATTTTATTGAACGGGCGCCTGTTCTGACTTTATTATAACGGCTTTTTCGCGGAATTTCAATGACGGGTTCAGCAACTTGCGGTTGAATAATTAGCTCTTGGGGCGAATATGAGGATAAAAAAAGAGGGAAGCTCTTGGCTCCCCTCTTAATTTCTATATCAGCAGGCAGATAAGACCCGAGCAGCCCTCGTTGATGATGCGCTCGACTGCCTCGCGGAGCTTTCCGCGGGCGTCTTCGGGCAGGCGGCCGAGCTTTTGCTGCAGCCCCTCGCTCACAAGTTCCGAAAGCGACTTGCCGAAGATATTCGTATCCCAGATCTTCTCGGGGTCGCGGTCGAAGTCGTTCATAAGGTAGCTTATGAGTTCTTCGCTCTGCTTTTCGGAGCCTACTATCGGCTCTACCTCGGCCGAGATGTCTGCGCGGATAAGGTGGATAGAAGGCGCGTTCGCCTTTAGCCTTACGCCGTACTTTCCGCCCTGGCGGATTATCTCGGGCTCGTCGAGCGAAAGCTCGCCCTCGTCGGGCATAACTATGCCGTAACCCGTCCGCTCGACCTGGTCGAGCGCCTGCGAAAACTTCTCGAAGCGCTTTTTGAACCTCACGAGCTCCAAAATCGTCGGCATAAGCTCGTCGTCACCCGAGATGTCGAGCCCCGACTCCTCGCTCAAGACCTTATAGAACAGCGTGCCGTCGAGCTCGACCTTTATCTTGCAGGCTCCGGTGCCGAGGTCAATCTCGGCGATGCCGGAGTTCAGAACGTCGTCGCACTCGGTTATCTCGGCGCAGAGCGACTTTATGTCGCGCAGGAATCTCACCTTTTCTGCCGAGCGGCGTATCCCGCCGAAGAGCTCCTCTTTGAGCCAGTGGCCCTTTGAGAGCGAATTGACCCAGCGCGGCATGCACACGCCTATTTCCTTGACGGGGAAGGCGTAGAGCAGCGAGGTTATTATCTTTGTGATGTCGTCGCGGGTCATCGTGAGGCAGTTGACAGGCAGCACCGCAACGCCGTATTTTTGGCGGAGGCTCTCGCAGAGCGCTTCGGCGCGCTCTGAGGTCTCATCGACGGTATTCATAAGCACTACGAACGGCTTGCCGAGCTCCGAAAGCTCGCTTATCACCCTCTGCTCGCACTCCTCGTATTCGTCGCGGTCAAGGCCCGATACCGAGCCGTCGGTCGTGACCACTATCCCGACGGTGGAGTGCTCGGTGATGACCTTCTGGGTGCCGATTTCCGCAGCCATATTGAACGGCACCTCGGTGTCGAACCAAGGGGTGCGGACCATTCTCGGCGCGTCGTTCTCGATATATCCCACCGCCGACGGAATGATGTAGCCTACGCAGTCTATCATTCTTATATTGACCGCCGCGGCGTCGTCGAGGTTGATGGCAACGGCCTCTTCGGGGATAAATTTCGGCTCGGTGGTCATAATGGTGCGTCCGGCCGAAGCCTGCGGGAGCTCATCGACGGTGCGCTCGCGCATATACTGCTCCGAGATGTTGGGGATAACGAGCTCCTCCATAAAACGGCGTATAAAGGTGGATTTCCCGCTTCTGACGGGCCCCACCACGCCGATGTATATGTCACCGCCGGTGCGCTCGGAAATGCTTTTGTAAATATTGGTATTCGTCATATCTTCACCTGCTCATTCGATCGGTATCAACAGCATGCAGCCTTCTTCCACCGCTTCGCTGTCTATTTCGTTTTCTTCAAGTATGGCTCCGAGGCTCGCACGGCAGCGCTTAGCTATCTCCCAGGGCTGCTCGCCCGTCTCGGCATAGTAGAGCTTAAGCGAACAGTCGCGGTCCCGCTTTACCGGCTTCGTTTCATCAAGGCGTATGTCACCGATAAAACTCCCCGACTTCGCCTCACATATATACCCCTTTATCTTCACCTCAACGCTCACCTCTATCGCGTTGGAGCTCGTGAGGTTATATGTGACCGCGCCGACCGACGTCCTTATGTCGGAATAGGAGCAGCAGCACACGGGTTCTTCGGGCTCGTGCTCAAAGGGCACCTCAGCTTCGAGGCATATCGGCTTGCCGGACTCGTTCTTCGCAAACACCGTGACGTTCAGCTTTCCGCCGAAAACACATTCGCCCTCCGGCTTTTTCGGCGACTCGTAAAGCTTTCCGGCCTCGGCCCCCGCAAACAGAACGCTCTTTATCTCGCCTTCGCTGTAGGTAAGGGTAGTCTTCACGCGGTGGGATTCGTTCACCTGGACCGGTACGCACTCTATGGAGCAGTCGGTCTTTTCGGCCTCGGTCTCACACTCGGTGGAGAAAACGTCGTCGGCAAGCTGCGCGCTCTCGAATTTAAGGGCAAGGCAGCTTATGTCGATGCCGAGCTCGCACTCTATCTTTGCGGGCTCGCTCTTGGGGACCGGCCTTATCTCGCAGCTCGAAACGCTTGCGTCAACAAAAACGTCATAGCGCTCGTCGAGGCCCTCGACGTCGGATACCTGCGAAAACGGGAGCTCAAAGCTTATCTTTTCGATGTCTCCCCCGCCCTCGGGGATATAGATGACGTTTACGCCCACCTCACCTTTGGTGAGAAGTTTCCCCGAAAGCACCTTTTTCTCGGAGGAATTCACCGAGGCGTCGGCCCGAAGCACCACTCCGACGGGCGGCTTGGTCTGGATTATATCCACCTCGTCGATGACGGTTACCCTTTTGGTGATGAAAAGTCTCTTTGACGGGTAGGTCACAAGCTTTTTTCTGAGCTGTATCCCTCCGCCCTGCGCCGATGTCACCGCCTGGCGCGGCTCGTCTGCCATGACCTTTATCCCCACGGATATAACTCCCCTGATGTCTACCCTGCGCTTGTTGACCACGCGGCAGCTCTTTGTTTCAACAACGGGGTCGATGCATATGACCGGCGACTTCGGGCTGTAGCTCAGTTCGGCCGATCTCTCGTATGAGAGCTTCTGCTCAACGGCCGAGATGCTGCCGTCCTCCGAAACGTATACCACCCTCACCAGCGCGATTAGTTCGTAGCCGAGCTTTGTCCCGTTCAGGGTCCTGCGGGCAGCCGAAGGGTATATACGGCAGCTCAGAACCTTGAAGATCTCGGGGCAGTAGTCGGGCAAGACATAGTCCAGCTCGAGCGCCTGCTCGCTCACCGTATCGAGAAGCGCCTTCTGAACGGTGAAATTCTCCCTTGTAAGCTTAAAATCCATAGCTCCTCCTATTTAATGTCAGATTGTCAGAGGTCAGAGGTCAGAACGGCGCGACTTCCGACCTCGGTCTTCTGTCTATTTCTGACTTCTGATTTCTCAAGACATATATATTCGGCTTGTATCACGGTAATTACTTTTTTGAAAAATTTCGGGCATAAAAAAACCGCCCGAGGGGCGGGGGTTGTATGATGCTGTTTATGGTCTGTAAAGAACTTCATCAGGCGGTTCAATCGGATCATTTACGTAGAAACGCAGGCTAAAATCTTTTTTGTCATAAACAACGCTCCTATACGAAAGAAGCGGCTTTGAGGCCGCTTCTTCTATATATAAATTTTTATTTTATACTTTATCCGCTAAGCGGTAACACACCTGTTCATTGGATTCACGCCTTTCAAAGCATTTCAGAGAATTTTGTGTTTATTAACATTCATCGGAATCATCTCCGTAGATTATTCTGTGAGCTTTTAGTTGTATGAATCTAATTTAAGACTTAACTGTATGCGGGACTCACCTCTTTCAAATTTATTTCGGATTCAAATCCAGGATCTTGCGAGTTTCATAGGAATCACTGCTTTCATAAGTTCGTCGGTGGTTGGCCTGCGACTTGTGAATTAAGTTACCTCTTCATTGGAACCCTCTCCCTTTTGGATTTTTCTTTCTTCTTTCTTTCTCTCTTCTCTGTGTCTATAATATAGCACACTTTTTAGTGATTGTCAATACTTTTTTTAAAATTTTTTTAAAATTTTTATTTAATATATTGTTCACAATTACCCTCTTGACTTTGAGGACGATATCGGATATAATAAATTTGTTGCGAATAAAAATGTAAAGGAAATCTGTATGAAAAATTTCGATTATGACCCCGATATATATACCCTTGCCGATGAAGACGGCGTGGAGCACACCTTCGAGCTCCTTGACACCTACGAGGAGAACGGCAATACCTACTACGCGATGGTCCCCGTTTACGACGATCCGAAGGATTCGATAACCGGCGACGCACAGCTCGTCGTCTTAAAGCTTGAAGACCCCGAAGACGGCGAAACGCTTGTAACCGTTGACGACGACGAGGAATACGAGCGCATAGGAAACATCTTCCTTGAAAGGCTCGAAGGATATTACGACAGCGACGACGATGACGAAGACGAAAGCTCGGACGAAGATTTTGACGGCGACGATTACGCCGGAGAGGAATCCTGAGCGAATAATTCTGCTCAAATCGCGCAGAATAAGCGCGTAACAAATGTGAAAACTTTCTGCCTTGTGCGACAATTTGCGGTTTTTTAAATCCAACACATAAATTAAGGGATTCGTCCTCCGAGGGCGGACT
>CANRLU010000116.1 GCA_947631535.1 uncultured Clostridia bacterium
ACGGAGATAAGCTTATAGGTCTGGCGGGAGCCTCGCAGGACGCGGAAAATATGCTTCAGATAGGGATAGACGTTTTGTCGGAATACAGCAGAAAGGGTATCGCCTCGGCTCTCACTTCGGTCCTCGCGCAGAAGATAATCAAGGCCGGACAGACGCCGTTTTACAGCTGCCATTGGAACAATATCCCGTCGTTCAAAAACGCATTACGGGCCGGTTTTAAGCCGGTCTGGGCAGAAATACAGGCAAAAACTGCCGAATAAAGGAGGAACATTATATGCCCGACGAAATGCACTTAGTTGACCTTATGTATCCGAGCGAGGAGAAAAAGCGCCAGCACTTAGAGCGCAGCGCCGCGATCGCAAAGCTCCCGCAGGACTATATCACCAACCTTGAGCTCGAACAGCTTTCAAGACTGATATGTCCCGAATACGCTTTGAACGCTCAGCGCGTATTCACGCAGCTCTCCACCGACGCCGAGACCCTCAACTACCGTCTCGACATTCTGGAGGACTTCTTGAACGTTCCCGCGCTCGAAGCGGTGCTCTACGAAAACGTTCACAAGCTCTATATCAACGAGCACATAAACATGGAGAAGCTCGGCCTTGCAGACAGCTTTTTCGCGCTCAATCAGCGGCTCGAATCGCTCAAGACCTTTATCGAGTGTATCACGAAGTGCCACGAGTTCTGCGACAAAAACAAGCAGAAATTCCATTCAAAAGCGCTCGTTGACCTTGCTGACTACTTCGCTTCGATATATAATTCCGAGTATTTCGACGAGGTAAAGCGCGAGACCGACGAATGTCTGCGCATACTCGCAAAGGGCGTTAAGAGCGTCACAGTGGGCATCAACTTCGACGATATGATGCGCCCCGTGGAGGCGATGCTCCTCTCTGTCGCGACCGACCCGATAAAGAAAAAAGGCCGCTTTGACTGGATATTCAAGCATCTCGACAACAGCGACAGAGCCATCGGGCGCACCCACTCGCTTTATAACGAGAACGGCGGCACCAACGACCTCGAAGCGCCTCTGTTCAGAGAGCTGAAAGAGGTCAACTCGGAGTATATAAGCCATCTCGACACCGCCATTCGCGCCTACTTCAAGAAGTCCACCGAGGATATCCTGACATTTGAGAATCAGATGAGCTTCTACATCGGCGCAAAGAGGATAGTCGAAGCCGTCCGCGCGAGAGGCCTCGATATGTGCCGCCCGAAATATCTGCCTATGGAGGAGCGCAAAATGAACGCCAAGGGCGTTTTCGACCTGTCGTTCTACATTCAGATGGTCGGCTCAGACCCGATGGGCAGCCTTAAAGGCAAGATAATCACCAACGACTGCCGCTTTGACGACGACGGACGTTTCTTCGTCCTCACGGGCGCCAACAACGGCGGCAAGACCACCTACACCCGCGCGATAGGCATTATCCAGGTGCTGGCGCAGGCGGGTATCTACGTCCCCTGCGCCGAGTGCGAGATCTCCCCTGTTGACTTCATCTACACCCACTTCCCGAAGGAGGAAGAGGTCGGACTCAATACCTCCCGCTTCACGCAGGAGTGCAAGCAGTTCAAGGAGACCGTCGATACAGCGACACGCTACAGCATGCTTTTACTCAACGAGTCGATACAGTCTACCACGCCTACCGAGTGCGTTTACATTGCGACGGAGCTCACGAAGATATTCCGCTGCGTAGGGGTCAGGGGCGTTTACGCCACCCACCTTTTGGAGCTCGCCCGCAGTCTTGACAAGCTGAACAAAGAAGTCGAGGGCGACACCAAGCTCGTGAGCCTGATAACTACCGTTGATACAACAGACGACAACCGCAGACTCTACAGGATAGAGCGCGCCGAGCCGCAGGAATTCGGCTACGCGAGGACTATTTACGAGAAGTTCGGCGTGAGCTTCGAGGAGGTCAAGCGGCGTCAGGCGGCCGCAAAAAACGCCTAAACCGATTTACAACGATACAAAAAGAGCAAGGGTTAAAATCCTTGCTCTTTTTTGCTCTTATTTTTCCACGCGCCAGTCTATCGGCGGTATTTCGTTCTCGACCAAAAATCTGTTGACCCGCGAAAACACCCGCGAACCGAAAAATCCGTTGCTTGCCGAGAGCGGGCTCGGGTGGGCCGACTCGAATATCCCGTGGATAGGGTTGGTTATATAGGCCTTTTTGCTCCTTGCGTTCGCTCCCCAGAGAATGAAAGCTATAGGAGCGCTGCGCTCGTTGAGCTTTTTTATCACTTCGTCGGTGAAGATCTCCCAGCCCATTCCCTTGTGGGAGTTGGCCTGACCTCGCCTTACGGTGAGCACCGTGTTCATAAGCAGCACGCCCTGCTCCGCCCAGGGGGTGAGGTCGCCCTTTGAGGCGGGAGGTATGCCGATGTCGTCGTAAAGCTCTTTATAGATATTTCGCAGAGAGGGCGGCAAAAGAGTCCCCTCTTTCACCGAAAAGCTGAGGCCGTGCGCCTGCCCCGGCTCGTGATAAGGGTCCTGCCCCAAAATTACGGCCTTCACCTTTGAATACGGCGTGAGCTTTAAGGCATTGAAGATGTCGTACATTCCGGGATATATGCTCTGCGACGAATACTCCGCCTTTAAAAATCCGCGGAGCTTAAGGTAATATTCCTTTTCAAATTCGCCGCCTATCACTTCGTCCCAATCGTTGCCGATAGTAACCATAGCGTCAGCCCAGAACGGCATAAAGCGAGGTAGCAACTATTCCGAGCACCATAAGCCCCACGAGCGCCAGAACGAGTATCCTCACGATAAGAGTTTTTTTCATATTATTCTCCGTAAAAGCAAAATGCCGCCCGATATTCTCGGGCGGCTGTCCGGTTATTATCCGAGATACGCAGTGACCACGTTTACGATTACCGCAACCACAAAGAAAACTATTGTGATTATCGTGGTGGCCCTGTTTATCTTAGCCTCGCGGGTGTTGCCCCCGTTGCGGCCGAAGAATGAATCCTGCGAACCGCCTATTGCAGAGCTCAAGCCGGAATTATGAGTGTCGGTGAACAAAACCGCCAGAACGATGGCTACGCTCGCGATAACAAGGACGATACCGCTTATGATATTTACTGCTGTCATTTAAAAATCCTCCAATAAAGTCATTGATCTTGGATATTGTACCACAAATAAATACAAATTGCAATACCCGAAGCAAACTTTTTTGAATTATTTTCAGAGCTTCCAGATATTCTTGGCGTATTCCTTGACCGCTCTGTCGGCAGAGAAGACTCCGGCGTTGGCGATGTTCATAAGCGACATCGACTGCCACTTATTTACGTCGCGGTATATCTCGGAGGCGTAAGCCTGAGCCTGTCTATAGGACTCGAAGTCGGCAAGAACCATATAAGGGTCGCTGAACTTCAGGGAATTTACTACGTCGTCGAAGCTGCTGCCGTTTATTCCCGAGCCTATCATGTCGATAGCCGCCTTGATGATCGGGTCGGCTCCGTAAATATGAGCGGGGTTGTAGCCGTGCTTTTTCTGCTCGACCTCGTCGGCGGTCATGCCGAAGTTGATGATGTTCTCGCTGCCGACGACGTTGCCTATCTCAATGTTGGCTCCGTCGCGGGTGCCGAGGGTAACGGCGCCGTTGAGCATAAGCTTCATATTGCCGGTGCCCGAAGCCTCGGTTCCGGCGAGGGAGATCTGCTCGGAAATCTCGGAAGCGGGCATCAAAAGCTCGGAGAGAGACACGTTGTAGTTCTCAAGGAACACCACGTTGAGCCTGTCGCGCAGGGCGGGGTGCTTTCTTATCTCGTCGCCGAGAGCGCAGATGAGCTTGATTATCTGCTTTGCGAGGTAATATCCCGGGGCTGCCTTTGCGGCGAAGATGTAGGTCTTGGGCTGGAAATCGGCGTTGGGATTCTCGAGCAGATAGTTATACTCCGAAACTATATTCAGTACGTTTAAATGCTGGCGCTTATATTCGTGGAGGCGCTTGACCTGAACGTCAAATATGGTGTCGGGGTTTATCACCACGCCCGCCTGCGACTTCACGTATTTTGCAAACGAAGTCTTGTTGGTGAGCTTTATCTGGCGGAGGGCGTTAAGAACGCTTTCGTCGTCCCTGTATGCCTCGAACTTCTTGAGATCGCGGGCGTCTTTGCGGTATCCGCTGCCGATGGTGTCGTCAAGGAGTTTGCAGAGCGGCTTGTTCGACTGGCAGAGCCAGCGGCGGTAAGCGATGCCGTTGGTGACGTTGGTGAACTTCTCGGGGGTATTCTCGTATTCGTCTTTAAAGACGGACTCCTTGATGATGTCGGAATGAATGACCGATACGCCGTTGACGTGGTGAGAGGCGGCGACGCAGAGCTTAGCCATATGGACCTGACCGTTGCGGATTATGGACATGCGGGATACTCTGTCATGGTCGCGGTATTTATCCCAAAGACCTGCGCAGTAGCGGTTGTTTATCTCGACGATGATGGAGTAAATTCTCGGGACGATGCTCTC
>CANRLU010000117.1 GCA_947631535.1 uncultured Clostridia bacterium
CTTAAAAACGCGGCGATTTTCGGCTCAGACCTCTGCGAAAACGGCCTTGCGGATAAAATCGAGGGGTACTTTAAGGAACTCATCTCCGGCCGGGGAGCGGTAAGGGAGACCCTCAGAAGGCATGTTTGAATATTGATGAAAAAAATCCCCCGCCCACTTGGGACGGGGGATAAATTGTCTCATCACACCGAGACGTTCATGGCTATCTTAAGGATAGCGATTGCGTCCTCGAGGCTGATGTGATCGTCGCCGTTGATGTCGGCTGCCTTTTCGTTGAACACGTCGGAGTCAACAGGCACGTTCATGGCGAACTTGAGCGTCGAGATAGCGTCCTCAAGGCTGACCTTGCCGTCGCCGTTGACGTCGCCCATCATCACGTCGCTCTTTGAATAGATCTTTATCGTGACCTTATCAAGCTCTATCGGTTCGTCATTCGAGAAGATGACGACCTGAATGCCCTGAAGATTATCTTCCGTAACTCCGTTGACGAAGAGGTCTTTTACATATGCTCCGCAGACTGTTGCGCCGTCGTCGCCGTGGAAGCCCTCCCAGCCCGTATATTCGGAGTTGAAGGATCTGATAAAGATAGAACCTTTCGAGAAATCGTCGTCTTCAATTTCTACATAAACGTAGTCGTCGGGATTGATAATAACGTTGTTGTCAATGTTATTATCCAAGACTATCGTCTCAATGCTGCCGAATTCAGTAATCTCGGTAGAGATTTTTTCATGTTCGACAGTATCAACGAGCGCATATCCCTCCGGGATTACGAATTCTTCTTCGCCCGCATAGGTGATATCCCACTCTACGTCGGAAATAATTACCGTCGAATCGGTGGGAAGAAGCGGGTTGCCCTGCCACCAGTCGCCGTTAGGATCGTCGGTTTTCGACCGCATGGAAATGCAGAGATTTTCAATGCCGCTAAGCGCTTCATAGGCTTTTTTCAGATTCTGGAATCTTACGGTCACGGCAGGACTGTCGGTATAGTCGCGCACGCCGAAATCGACATTGCCGTACCACTGGTCCTGATGAGAGAATCCGCCGGAAGAACCGTAGACGAGTTTATCCGCGCCGTCCTCGATCTCGACGCCGTTGGAGTCAAGCACCGCCAGGACGTTGAACGTTACGGAGATAGCTTCAACATTTTCCGCGATCTGAGCGGTATCGAAGTAGATCTCGTAGTCGGAGGACCACTGGACCGGGAGCCTGGAGAAGTCAAATTCTACCGGGATATTGCCCTCCGGGATGTCTCCGGGATTCCACGCGTTGAGTTTAACTGCCGTAGCGCCCTCGGGGATCTCATAGCGGCCGTCTAAATGCGGACGGGCGACGGTAATCTTGTAGCCCACCTGAGCGTCGAAGCCGAGTTCGTTCTTGAAATCGACCCAGAGGGTTAATCTTTCCAACGCTCTGTCTACGACTGACGGTTCGCGGAACATATCCTCAACATAGAACCCTATAGAGTTGGCTCCGGAAGGAGTCGCGTACATAAAGGTGTTGGAAACCCAGTCGATGGCGTGGAACCTGAAGGCAGAGTAAACAGCGTCGTCAAGATTGTCAAATTCAATCAAAACATACGCGTCTCTGTCGAACGGGCCGTTGAAATCAAGGGAAGCGGAATAGTGCTCGGGGTTGTATTCGCCTTCGGCGGGGTAGAGGTTAGGATGGATAACGCCGGAATAAACGGCGGTGACGTCAAACCCTTCCGGAATTCCGTCGATGTTTTCGGCATAGACCGGCTCCCATTTTACGTTTTTAAGTATTATCTTCGTGCCGGCGGGGAAGTAGAATTCGCCGTTGTCGTCTACTCCCGAGCGGATGCAGAGAAGAAGCTGAGAGAATCTTTCGGCTACGCGGCCGGCAAGGTCTATAAACTCAACTTTATAAACGCCGTCGTTATAGCTAAGGCCGTCGTAATTCTCATTGTAGAGCCAAGGGCCTTTGACCAAAGAGCAGAACCCGAGCTTTTGGTCGAAGTCTTCTATCTCAAGCTCCTTGCCGTCTGCGTCGACGGCGGTCTCTATCTCAAAGCTTACCGAGAGATATTTGACCTTGCTTAAGAACTCCTGGGAGGTCATGGTGTGCTGTTCGCTTGTGATGCCGAAATCGAAGTCGATGCCGTCTATCTTAGCGGGAAGCATTCCGATAGGCGGATAGGGATTTCCGTCGCCGTCCTTTCCGGCAGACGAAAGAACAACAGCCTCGCAGCCGTCCGGCACTACATATCTGTCGTCGTTATGCGGTTTAAGGACCTGGATGGTATAGTCTGCCGAACCGCCTTCGCCGTAGAAGCCTATCCTCGCGAAAATCGCGGAGACTTCGTCTATAGTCATGGGGTCGGTGTATCCTGGATCGTTTTCCGGGTCGAGCGCGATGAGGTCGCTGACATATCTGCCATAGGCGTAGCTCTTGGGGTCGTCGTAGTTGTAGTGACTCTTGGACCAGTCGTCGGTGTGCGGCTGAAGTCCGAGGTCATAGAAGCGCGTAGCATTCGTAACGGAGACGAGGATGAAGTCGTCCTCTTCAAACGGGCCGGGAATATCGATCTCGCAGCCGAAGAAATATCCGTCTACGTCGGCGGCGTCAGCCTTTCCGGTCTGCTCATAAACAACGTCGTAACCCTCGGGCGGAGTGTCGGTGTTTTCACCAGGATCCCACTCCCACGGCATCGCTACCTGAATGGTGACTTCGTCTATCTTAATACCCGCTTCGGGAGCGGCGACTCCTAAGGTGATGGCCTTAATGTTGAACTGATTTACGCCGTTGACGAACAGTTCTTCGACGTATGCGCCGAGAGCCGGGCCCTCGTAGTAGAGGCCGCCCCAGCCGCCCCAGTTGTTGTCGTAGGACTGCAGGCTGAGAACAAGGTCCTCGGGCTTATCGTATTTGACCGAGAGAAGAATGTACGTATTGGGGTCAAGATTGAATCCGGCGGCGTTGACCTCGGGGATGGACACGGAGTAGGTGAATTCATCCTCTCCCTCGCCCCACTGATTCTTCTCCGTGACAAGGTCGGTCAGGGTATACTCGTCGACGACATAGTATCCGAAGGGTATCTTGTTAGTTCTTTCGAGATAGATACTCGCGCCTTCAAATGTGCCTTCGCCGGTGCCGACGAGGATAATGTTGCAGGTCGACGCTATAGCGTAGTTGTCGTCATAGGGCTGAGAGGACAATTTCATATATGCGTAGAAAATCTCGGGAAGTTTGTATTTCGCGACTTTAACGCCGTCGTCTCTTACAGTCACCGTCGCATACTCCGAGACGGGGAAATCAACGGAGGCATACGCGGGCTCGTCGCTGCCGTCCTGTCTCTGGCGGTACTGATATTTCAGAGTAAGGTCGTCGTTGGTGTATGCGATCTCCAAAACGGCTTCGGGCATGGCGAGATACTGCTTAATGCTGTCCCAGTTGGGCTGGCCGTAACCGGAAAGAGTGGACCAGTCGGTGATGGGATCGCCGGGCTTGAGCATGAATGAAAAAATATCGCCTTCGGGCTCGGGCTCAGAGACGTTTCTCGCAACCTTAAAGGAGACGTGCGGGATGACGTCGCCGAGATGGCTGTTGCCTATGCAAGCATTCACGCCGAGAATGTTTTTTGAACTTACGCCGCCGCAGAGAAGATCGCTTACATATGCGCCAAGGGTCGTGCTGCCGACGTCGGTCCAGGGGCCCATCCAGCCTTCCCAGGTATTACTGTAGGACATAATGCCGAGGTTGTGACTAAAGGCGGTCGACTTGTCGACCTCTATAATAATGTAGTCGTCGGATCTGAAATGTTCATCGGGCAGCTGCCATGTTTCAACAGAGAAATAGTCTTGGATTGCGGGAGTTCCGTCTTGGTTAAAAATCGGATCTCCGGTTTCGGAGTCTGTTTGCTGAACGATTTCATAATCGTCCTCGGTCACGGAGTAGATGACCTCATAACCTTCCGGAATGGAGTAGGAAGGACCTTCCGGGGGAATATACTCCTCTTTGCGCGCAACGGTAAGGGTTATCTTGTCGATTACGATCGGTTCTACAGAGTTGACAACGATCTGTACGCCGGCAATGTTTTCGGCGGTGCAGCCCTCTACAAAGAGCTGGTTGACATAGTTGCCGTATGTGCCGAGACCTGGGCCGTACCAGTTTCCGCCCCAGCCGTTCCAGTCGCCATACCAAGACTGGAAACCGACGGAGATGGTATCGACCTCATCGTCCTCTATGGTGATCAAAATGAAGTCGTCGGGCTTGATACCGTAGGTTTCGACGGGGAACTGAAGCTCAGCTCTCGGGCCCCAATCGCTGTCGTATGTAGAAACATTCGTCAGGACATAGGGGTCGTCCGCATAGAAGCCGTCGGGGAGCTCGGTATAAAGCGGCGGAGGCGGGGCTTCGGGTTCATCCGAAGTATCGGCGTCTCCTTCGGCTTCGGCGTCTGCAAGCGTA
>CANRLU010000118.1 GCA_947631535.1 uncultured Clostridia bacterium
GAGTTCTACAAGAAGTTCGGCGAAAAGCTCCCGAAGGAGATGTCAGACGAGCTCAAGGCTCTCGAAGCAAGGCTTGCATAAGCTTTATCAAAACACAAAAGGGGCTCTCGCACGAGGGCTCCTTTTTGCAAATAAAAATCCGCCCTGAGCAGGCGGATTTTTGATATGAATTGAAACACATGCTGTAATATACAGCGCCGCTATGGCATACTATTTACAGTCGGACAAACAGAGGAACTTACATGCTCTTAAGCTTTTCAATGCAGCCTTTGCAGATTATCTTGCCCTCGAAACGCTGTGTATCGTCGGCATTTCCGCAAAAAACGCAGCTGTCGGTATACTTCTTGAGAATGATGCTGTCGCCGTCGGTGAAGATCTCAATGGGATCCTTCTCCTTGATGTCCATAGTCTTTCTCAGCTCCATGGGAACGACAATTCTTCCCAGCTCGTCGACTTTTCTAACAATGCCAGTAGATTTCATAATTGTCCTCCTTGATAAAAAGTGATGTGTCCTGTTTCGGTTACGAACGTTGAAATGTGGGTGAATACTGCCTGTATTCTTCGGGGAGCGTTTTATAATACAAAAAACAGATGCCGTCGCTCTAATATCCTTGGCGCTCAGAATTTCAGTATCGGTTTTCGTCATATTACCATAATTTTTTTAGTTTGTCAATACACAATTTCGACAAAAAAACGCAGAAAAGGTACCAAAATGATAGGTTATTTGCTTTCTTTTATGATTTTATGGTCTGTCGCCTATTCCGTGTGGGCCGGCACGTCTGCCGAAGTGTCAAACTCGGTCATCACCTCCGGAGCCGAGGCGGTAGAGCTCGTTCTCACCCTTGCGGGCTCTATGGCCGTCTGGGGAGGCATTATGAAGATAGCCGAGCGCTCCGGCCTTACGCAAGCTCTTACCAAACTTATGCAGCCGGTGCTGAAATTGATTTTTCGCGGACTCAAAAAAGATTCCGAGGCGCTTCGGGCCATCGCTATGAACCTCAGCGCCGACCTTATGGGTCTCGGCAACGCTGCCACGCCTCTCGGGATAGAGGCTATGCGCGCCCTTGAACGCGAAGAGTCCCCGGGCGAGCGTGCGACTCCGAATATGATAAAGCTTGCCGTGATGAACTCCTGTTCGGCCGAGATCATTCCCGCAACGGTGGCGGCCCTGCGTGCGGAGGCGGGGAGCGCTTCGCCTATGGAGATACTTCCCTGCGTGCTTTTGGTGTCGTTTGCGTCGCTGGCAGTGGCGCTTTTGGTCGCCGAAGTCCTGAATATCGGTGCGAAAAGATGAGGTTCAGCGTTATAGCCGTTCCGCTGATAGCCGCCTTTGTGTTCGGCTGGGGGCTTTATAAAAAGGTGGATATTCTTGACGCCTTTACCGAGGGCGCGAGGGAAAATCTCAAGACCGCGCTCGGCCTGCTGCCGACGCTCGCGCTTTTAATGCTCGGGGTGGGAATGTTTCGCGCGTCGGGCGCGCTCGAAGCGCTCACGGAGCTGCTCTCGCCGGTAACGGAAGTCCTCGGCTTTCCGAAGGAGTGCCTGCCGCTCACCGTTTTGAGGCCCGTCTCTGGGAGCGGGGCGCTCGCCGTTCTCAAAAACATTCTCGCGGAAAACGGCCCCGACAGCTTTGCAGGACGTGTGGCGAGCGTCCTTATGGGCTCGACCGAAACCACATTCTACACGATCGCCGTTTATTTCGGCGCCACAAGGGTAAAAAAATCCCGCCATGCGCTTCCTGCGGCGCTGGCGGGAGATATGACCGCCTTTTTGCTGTCCTCTTTGGCGGTGAGGCTGTTTTTGGGCTTCACCGCTCGATAAACGGCGTTATGCTCCTTGCTTTGCCGGTTCTTTCGTCGAAGTCTACCGAAACGCCGTTGATAAAGCAGGGCGTCTGCGCTTCAACAAAGCGTGTGGGAAATCTGTATCTCAGCTTTGATATCGCGAGCTCTTTCTGCACCCCGAGCACCGACTCCTCCGGACCGGTCATTCCGGCATCGGTGATATATGCCGTTCCGTTCGGGAGCACCTGCGCGTCGGAGGTCTGAACGTGGGTGTGGGTGCCTATAACGGCCGTCACCCTGCCGTCGAGGTAGTAGCCCATCGCCTTTTTTTCCGAGGTCGCCTCGGCGTGAAAATCAAGGATTATATTCGGCGTTTCTATCTTTTGCAGCACTGAATCTATCACCGTAAAAGGATTGTCGAGCGGTTCGAGGTAGGTCACGCCCATAAGGTTGACCACCGCCACGCTCGTTCGGCCCATATCGAGAATGTGAACGCTTTTGCCGATGACTCCCTCCGGAAAGTTTGCCGGACGTATGAGGCAGGGGAGCTCGTCGTAGAGCTTTTGCGCTTCGTGTCTTTTAAAGGCGTGGTTGCCGGTGGTGATAACGTCGGCCCCGAGCTGCATAAGCATATTTGCCGATACCCCCGTAATGCCGTTTCCGGTGGCGGAGTTTTCGCCGTTCACCACGAGTATGTCGGTCATATATTTCAGCTTGAGCTCTCTTATCTTCGAGGCCAAAAACCTGCACCCCGACGCTCCTACCACGTCTCCTATAAACATAAGATTCATTTTAAACGCTCCTTTGCATTTTCGTCAACGCCCCAGCCGTCGAGGCCCGCACGGCGCATCGCCCCGAACACCCTGTCGGTAAATCCGCGGTCGAGCCTTTCGTGCTCCGCGATAAGGCGCTTTATCTCTTCGCGCTTTGTGTGACCGTCGGCCGGACATCTCGACTTTTTGGCGTCGAGCCCGCTGCGCTTCGCGGCGGTGCTTATTTCCCATTCCCGCGCAAGAACGAGCGGGCGAATAAGCGCAACGCTGTCGGTCTTCGGAACGCTCACCGGAGAGAAGCAGCCTATCCTTCCCTCAACGAAGAGATTCATAATAAACGTCTCCACGGCGTCGTCAAGATGATGCCCGAGAGCAAGCTTATTGCACCCCGCGTTTCGGGCTATGTTGTGCAGAGCGCCGCGGCGCATGCGCGAACAGAGCGAGCAGGGGTGCTCTTCTTTTCTCACGTCGAAGACTATCCTGCCTATGTTGCTGCGCTCTAAAATATATTCTGTCCCGTGCTCCGAGCAGAACCGCGTTACGTGCGAAAAATCGCCGTCAACGCCGCCGAAGCGCGGGTCTACCGTTACCGCGACGAGCTCGTAATCAACGCCTATAAAGTTTTTGAGAAGCAAAAGCCCGTTGAGCAGCACCATGCTGTCTTTGCCGCCCGAAATTCCCACCGCAACGCGGTCGCCGTCGGAAAGCATATCGTATTCCTGAACGGCCTTGCGCATATATCCGAGGATCTTCTGCATTTTTCCGCCCCCTGTCTTATGGTATTATACACCTTTTTTTCGGGTTTGAAAAGACCTATATTTAAAAGAAGATACGTTTTGGTAACATAAATTTAGCGAATGGCCGTTTATGTATATCTATCCCTTGCATTTTCCGAAAAAGCGTAGTAGAATATACCCTGATCTGCAAAAGGAGAATGTTTATGAAAAAAGGAATTATTTTTGATCTTGACGGCACTATGTGGGACTCTTCCGAGAGCGTTACCGCGGCTTATAACATCGGCCTTGAAAAGTGTGGGTATCCGCTGAGGCTCACGCTTGAAGACATAAGAGCGGCAATGGGAAAGACTATGGTAGAAATTGCGCATATGTATTTCGACGCTATAGACCCTGCGCGCGCGGTTAATATAATGGAAGACTGCATCGCCGAAGAGATGGAATATCTCAAAACCTCGGGCGGAGTGGTCTACGACGGCCTTGAAGACGTCTTAAAAGAGCTGAAGACGAAGGGATATTTTCTTGCCTGCGTTTCAAACTGCCAGTCGGGATATATAGAGGCTTTTTATGAAGCGACCGGTCTCGGAGGATATTTTGACGACCGCGAATGTTGGGGCGGAACGGGGCTCGACAAGGCGGGAAACATCAGGCTCACCGTGGAGAGAAACGGTCTTGACGGCGCGATATACGTCGGCGACACCGACGGCGACCGTCTCGCCTCGGAAAAGGCGGGCGTTAAATTCATTCACGCTGCCTACGGCTACGGAAAAGTCCCCGAGGGCACGCCAAAGATATGCTCGCTCCGCGAGCTGCCCGAGCTCGCGGGCAAAATGATGTAGAAGAACGGCAACGCGGCGCATTGCGTTTGATACAACAATTCAAAAGTTTTCGGTCCACCCTTTTTCAAAAAGATAGGCGTTATTTCTTGCCGCTCGCACTTCGCGGGCATATATGGCCCCGCCCGCTCGTGCTTGCGGAGAAATAATCGCATATCTCGGGTGGCGAGAGTCGAGGCGCAGGGCATTTGGGTCGAGAGCGAAGCGAACGACAGATGCGGCGTGACTATGTTACCTTTATATCACTCTTCGACGCCGCA
>CANRLU010000119.1 GCA_947631535.1 uncultured Clostridia bacterium
CTGGAGACCCGCTTCTCGGCTGTCGCCTCGGTCGGTGCTTCTGCTTCGCAGAGGTCTCCACTGGAGACCCGCTTCTCGGCTGTCGCCTCGGTCGGCGCTTCTGCTTCGCAGAGGTCTCCACTGGAGACCCGCACCCCTGCGCTGACGTTCGTCAACTATCCCTTTTTAAAAATAAATCCATATTTGCAGTAGAGCAGATAGTCGTTAGATTATCTGCTCTTTTTATTTATCCACAGCCGAGAAAGGAGCTTTTGAAAATGCCGAATCCGCACTTCAACATCTCGATCACCCAGCGCAGCCGCGGACAGTCTGCTGTTGCGGGTGCCGCCTACCAAAGCGGCGACAGACTGTTTTCGGAGTACGACCAAAAGTACAAAGACTACTCGCGAAAACAGGGAATCGTTTATACGGAAATAATGCTGCCGTCAAACGCCCCTCCCGAATTTGCCGACATAGAAACGCTTTGGAACGCCGCCGAAGAAATTGAAAAGCAGTGGAATTCGCGGCTTGCTCGACGGCTTGTTCTTGCACTTCCGCTTGCCGCTATAAATGAGGAGCTAAAGCCGATGAAAGATATACGCCGTTGGGTGAGCAAAGTTATCTCGCCGGAACAGTCGGAGATTGAGAGCAAGCCGGAGCCAAAGCACTCTATTACGGAAAAGATGCGATACTATAGGGAAAATGAAAAGGAGCAACCTCAGAGTAAACCAAAATCCATAGAGCAGAAAGAATTGAATTAATAAAAATTTGGGTTAAACAATTTTCAATCCCCGGTCGGCATCATCTGAACCGACCGGGGATTTTTGCTTTGTATAATAAATCTCGAAATATATAGGAAATAATTTTCAGGATATTTTTCGTTCCCGCGCCTTAAAAAGTCCTATCAAGCAATTCCAATCCGTAGGTCTTTACATCGCTGTTCACAGCGTCATATATCCATTCGCCGACGCTCCTGTCGTTTCCAAGCTTGTCAAACACATTCGCAGAAATGATCGTATGCTGGGTATTATGAGTATTTGCGTCCTCTCCATAGCTCCAGATATAAATACCCACGTCGGGGATATTTGTCTGCAAGCCGTTTACCATTTCTTTCAGATCACGCTGAAAGTTATCGCCAAGCTCTTTGGTCTTATCCATTTTTCCGCTGTTGATATAAGATTGATACTGCATCAGCGTATCATCACGGTAGGAGCAGTCAAAGAGTATTTTCACGCTGTCACCGCGCTTTTTGTGGAGCGCAGTCAGACTGTCAAGGACAAGATTGTTTGTCGTCAGTCTGTCCGAAATCTCAATCGGAGATTTCCACAGGTTCACAGCGTATCGCGCCAGCCGTCGTAGAGCAGGAGCGAGCTGTCAACACTGACGGTCACATTTTCAGCGCTCGGAAAGCGGTCAATCACATCGTCAGCCAGTAAGGAAGTTGCAAAACCGCCTGCCGAAAAGCCTGTCACAAGCAGCGTATCCGGCTCTCCCAGATACTGCTTGACCTGTTCGACATAAGCGGAGTAATTGGTGTATCCCGTGTGATACACTGTCTTTTTGCCCTCATAAGTTCCCGTGCCTGCGTGAAAATCGCCCGTCGCGTAGGGTATCACAATGAAACTCCAGTCCTTAAAGGGATTGTCCTCCGCAGTGCTGCCGATACCGCCCAGCGCGACAAAGTCCTGCGCCATCATATTAGTTGCATAGAACTTCGTGCCTCCTTCGGAGGTTTCGGGTGTGATGCTCACACCTCCGCCGAAGAAATACACGACCACCTTGTTTTCAGAACCTTTGCGGAATATGCCGTGCCATTCGCTGCCGTCCGATGACTTTGCGATTTCCACAGGAATATCATACCACTTGCCGATCTCAGGCTCGCCCTCAAGCTTCGGGAACGTTTTAAAAAAAGTCAGCTTCAGAAAAATGAATATAGCCAACGCAATCGCCAAAATGATAATTCCTATGATGATAATCGCCTTTTTCAGTCTGCCTTTTGGTTTTATGTTTTCCATTACAATTCCTCCTGCTATGCATTTGACAAATTTAAATCTTTATGATACTATAATATCATCAAGCGGCCGCAAAGTCAATAAAATCAGGAAAATGATACTATTTTGAGAAATAGTATCATCGAGCGGAAAGGGAGAATAAATTATGTCGGAATATGTGACCTTTGCATACGGCGAAGCGCTGTTCAAGCTGATGAAAAAGAAAAGCATCGAGAAAATCACCGTAGACGAGCTGTGCGAAACAGGCGGAATCGGCAGAGCAACCTATTTTCGCAACTTCAAATCAAAGGACGAAATTATCACCGCCTACATCATAATGAAGTGGCGCAAATACGAACGGAATCTCAGGCTCAAGGAGTTTAAGCTCAATGACAGCTACCGAGTGAAAAGCTATTTTGATTTCTGCTATTCTATGCGAAAAAATAATGATCTCATCATCGGTCAGGGGCATCACGGAGCAATTCTGACTGCCTATGAGACGATTATGACCGACAGCGACACCGGGCAGTCTGAGGACACATACGAAAGCTATTATCTTGCCTATGGACTTTTCGGTATCTTTATGAAATGGGCAAGGGGAGGGTATGCAGAGTCAGCGCAGGAGATGACAAATATCGTGGTGGAAAAGATATTTGCAGGCAACCCAAAATAAATGTACCCCGGGAAAATTCTCGGGGCGTATGGTTATAGTTACATATTGTATGTACGGGTTATTTAACTGCTCATAATAAATATAAATAAAAGCCGGCTGATGAAGATTTTGCTCGGGTTTTTTAGAATTTGCATTTTTCCCCTTGACAACAGCTGCCTGAGGACTGGTCGAGCGGGCGTATTACTGAGTACAACTTCAAGATGTTGTCGCAGAAATACCAAGCTGAACAGCAAGAATTAGTCGAAAAGATTGACAGACTTAAAACGGAGTTGGCATCTGAAAAGCAGACCACAGCCGATGCTGAAAAGTGGATTGTCTTAATCAAGCAATACTCCGAACCCACGGAGCTGACTGCCGAAATGCTCACACGCTGATTGAAAAAATTGTTGTTCACGAAGCAACAAAAGACCCTGACGGCACCGGAACCCAAGAAATTGAAATATTTTACCGATTTGTAGGCAAAATTGATTAAAACGCATACGCACGTCTTTAAGTTTGTTAAACGGGGAGGAGAGGGAGGGGCATGTCACGCTGCCCTCCAGCGTTAGCGTGAATCCATGACTCCGTTGCTTTTTTAGCGCAAAAATCCGGCCCTGCCTTGCGGCGGGGTCGGACATTTTACTGTTCTGCCTGCGGGTGGGTGCTCAAATACTCCGGACTCACGAACACCGCTGTGACCATTCCGTCAGATTCGGAATACACCGTCCAGCCGGCCTCGTAGAGGAAGGGCATCGCGATGGCGGTCTTCTCGTCGGTCTTGAGAAACACGCAGAAGTCGTATTTTTCCAGATCCTTTATGCCTATGGCCGTGCCGTTTTCGTCCTTTTCAAAGCACTCCAAGTTGAACTCGTAGATCTCGTCGCGGTTGGCGGCGTGGGGCAGCAGGAAGGTGTTTGCGAGCACCGAGCCGTCCTCCGGCACCGAGGCGATACATTCCTCGGCGCTCTGCCATATGCTCTCGGTGTCTCTGTAATAATTGAAGTTTGAAAGCTTTCCCGACGCCGTTGAAACGGTCATCACCACAGTTATAACTGCCGCCGCCGCGATGGTGAGCCTTCGGCTTGAGGGCCTGAAGTCGCAGGCATTTCTCAGGGCCGCGTATATCAAAAAGCAGGACGGCCCGATGATATACTGAAAACCTATGTTTGCCGCATAACCGTAGCCCGTCCCGATGACGAGGTTCATAATGATATATGGGACTATCAGCAGGAAGCGATTGAGTTTTTTGCTTAAAAGCGGCAGGAACGCAAGCGGCAGAAGCGTCTGCAAAACGAATTCGACGGTCTTTTCGTTCAAAAACAGGCTGAAAAAGTATCCCGGGTCCGAAATGACGTTTTTTATAATCCCCATAAAGCCCGAGCTGCCGTCGCTCATAAGGAGCCCGAGCCGCGAGGAAGTCATATAGCTGCCGTCGCCGTGGGCGGTGAGCCAATTCATTATAATTATGAAATACCCTGCCGACAGCGCGGCGGCGATGATACCGTGCCAGCGCTTCGGGCTTTTTTCCTCCGAGAACATAAACAAAGCTATGCATATCACATAAAGCGGAGCGTCCTCCTTTACCGAGCAGGTGAGAACCGCCATTATGTAAAACAGCGGGATGTTCCTTCGGTCGGCGGCGTAGATGAGCCACATAAGCAGCGCGGGGAGCAGCGAGTTTTCGTGGAACCAGAAGTAACA
>CANRLU010000120.1 GCA_947631535.1 uncultured Clostridia bacterium
GGATTTAGCTCATCCGGTAGAGCGCCACCTTGCCAAGGTGGAGGTAGCGAGTTCGAGCCTCGTAATCCGCTCCAACATTTCGCCGTGGGAATCCCCGCGGCGATTTTTTGTGTGATTTTTTGCCTCACAGCTCGGCAGGCGGGGCGGAGTGCGAGTGAGGCGGAGAGCGGCACTCAAAAGAGCCGCATATGCTTCTGAACTTTGAAAGCTGCTTTCAAGAAACCTCCGACCGAAAACTTTCAATTTTTATGCGCTTTGGCTCTGCCTGCCGCATTTTTCTGTCTTGACAACCCCGCCTTGCGCTGATATACTGTTTCTGTAAGCCGAAAGCTCGGATAAGACAACAAAAAGAGGTAAACGGTTATGACGGAACAATACTATAAGGACGCATTGAAGCTCGGGCAGCGCGAAGTGCGCGCCTGTGCCGCCAGGGGCGAACACCCTTACCTGCCTCTCCTTGACGACTTTGTGCCGGCGGAAAGGATGAGCGGCGGCACCGCTCTCGGAACTTTCTGGATACCCTCCGAACTTATTGCCGGAACCAAAAACGCCGGCCGCGCCAACGCATTTGCCAAAAACTTTATGCCGCTCCTCGACGAGCGCTCGGAATTCGCTATGAAATGGTCGGCGCTCTGCAAAATACACGTCGATGAGGGCATACGCGACCCGATACTCTGCTATGAATATATGAACCGCTTTTATGTCGGCGAGGGCAACAAGCGGGTGAGCGTGCTGAAATTTTTCGGCGCGCCGACGGTTTATGCAAAAGTCATAAGAATACTCCCTGAGCAGAACGGCTCGCGCGAAGTAGAGCTTTATAACGCTTTTCTCGATTTCTACAGGTGTTCTAAGCTCAATCTGCCCGAATTTTCCACGCCGCAGAGCTATTCAAAGCTCCAAAAGCTCCTCGGGAAAGAGCCCGACGAGGCGTGGAGCGAAGACGAGCGAAAAGGTTTCTTTGCGGCATATCATTATTTCCGTGAAGCCTTCGACCCGAGCGGCGCAAAGCCCTTCCGCGAGGTGGGCGATGCAATGCTCGTATATATAGAGGTATACGGCTATGAGGATCTGCGCGGAAAGAGCGCGGCCGAGATAAAAAAGGCCGTTGCAAAGGTCCGCGAAGAGATAACCCTTAAATACGAAGAGCAGCCGATAGAGGTGGTGCTCGATCCGCAGAACGCCAATGAAAAGCCCGCGGGGCTGTTTGCGAAAGTTCTGCCGAAGCAGCCGCTCAAAGTTGCCTTCATTCACGACAAGACCCCCGAGACCTCCGGCTGGACTCTCAGCCACGAGGCCGGAAGGATACACCTTGAAAGCGTTTACGGCAGTGAAGTGGAGACGTGCGTTTACTGCAATGCCCTCGACGACGGCGACGACGGTTCTTCCGAGATAGAGAGCGCCATTCAGGACGGCTGCACCGTTTTGTTCACAACTTCTCCTCGGCTCCTGCCGTCAAGCCTCAGGGCCGCGGTGGAGCACCCCAAGGTCACGGTCTTAAACTGCTCGCTCAACACCTCTCACCGCTATATCCGCACCTACTACGCGAGAATGTATGAAGTGAAGTTCATCATCGGGGCGATAGCGGGCACCCTTGCGCAGTCGAACGACGTAGGCTATATCTGCGATTACCCGATTTTCGGGCAGGTCGCGGGGATAAACGCCTTTGCGCTCGGTGTGCAGATGGTCAATCCGCTCGTAAAGGTCATACTCGAGTGGTCGTCGGTGGGCGGAGTGAGCGCCGCGACAAAGCGCCTCCGCGACAGGGGGATAAGGCTGATATCCACGCAGGACACTAAGAGCTTCCGCGAAAACGCGAGCTCGAGCTTCGGCCTTGCGATAATAGACGACAACGGCGTAACGCCTCTTGCACAGCCCGTATGGCAGTGGGGGCGGTATTACGAGGAAATAATAAGAAGCATACGCGACGGTCAGTTCAAGACCGAATACGAGGAAAGCAGCCGCGCGCTCAATTATTACTGGGGGCTTTCGGCGGGAGTGGTGGACATTATGTGCTACGACGTTCTACCCGAAAGCGTAAGGCGTCTTGCTTCGCTTTTAAAAGACAGCATATGCAGCGGAGTCGAACCGTTCAGGGGGCCGCTTTTCGGCCAGAACGGCGATGAGATAGTAAGCGACGGCGAGGTGCTCGGCACCGACCAGATCATTACGATGGACTGGCTCGTTGAGAACGTAGTCGGTGCGATACCGAAATACGACGAGCTCGACGAGACCGGCAAGGCTACCGCCGATGTTGTCGGAGTGGAAGCTTCGACCAAGGAAAAGCAAAACTAAGCAGGACGGAGATATACGCGGTAATGAAGATTCTGGCAGTTGCGGATACCGTATCAAAGTATTTTTACGATTATTACACCCCCGGCAAGCTCGACGGCTTCGACCTTATACTTGCCTGCGGCGACCTGAGCCGCGATTATCTTGAATTTCTGGTGGACGCATCGAAGTGCCCGGTGCTATATGTGAGGGGCAACCACGACGACAGCTTCGATACCCGCCCTCCCGAGGGGTGCGTCTGCGTTGAAGACACGGTTTACGACTTCAAAGGCGTGAGGATACTCGGGCTCGGGGGATCCCACAAATACCGCGAGGGAAAGAATATGTTCACCGAAAAGCAGATGCAAAAGCGGGTGAAGCGGCTTAGGTTCAAGATAATGCGCAAAAAAGGGTTCGACATTCTGCTCACACATTCTCCCGCCCGCCATATAAACGACTTTGATTCGCTCTCGCACCGCGGCTTTGAGTGCTTCAACGACCTGATAGAAAAATATCACCCCAAATTTTTCGTGCACGGGCACATACATAAGAATTACGGCATAAACATTCCGCAGCGCACCGAATACGGCGATACCGTAATAATAAACGCCTGCGACTACTGCATTTTCGACTATGAAGAATAGCGGCACCGAAACAATTCCTGAGCTCTCTCCGCGCTCGGTATGCCGAAGGATATCGGCCGAGGCGAGGGAGCTTTCTTTGCGCTCACTAAGCTTTCTTTCGCTTATGGGCGAGCTCGGCGCCGGAAGGATATCTTCGGGCAGCATATATCTTCGCGCGTTTTTGGAGGCGTGTCTTGACGACCCGTCCTTCGCTTCCTCCGACTTTGAGGGCATATGCAGGGTGACGGCCGGCCTCTGCTCTTCCGATGCGGAAAAGGTGAAGAGCGGGCTGATATATGCCGTGGGCGAGCTTTGCGAGAGCGGCGCTTTCGGCGAAGACCGCGCACTTTATTCCGAGAGCCTTATAGGCGAGCGGCTCCGCGCTCTGGCGGAGATGTTTGCTCAAAAGTATGAAAAAATCTGTCGGGGGGGGGCAACTGACAGAATATACTAAAATTTGCCGAAAATTTATGCAAAAAGTCAAAATTTTTATTTCGACAATTTTCGACCGCGCGGCTCGAAAACCGGTGGTATATTGAAGAAAAAACAGGGAGATGCGCGAAAATGACACAGACCGTAACCGCTTTTGACAGCAAAAGACTTTACAGCGAAATATGCGACACGCTGTTTCTTCTCGGCGTGCCTGCACATCTCAACGGCTATGCCTACCTGATAAGCGCGATAACCCGCGTCGTTTCGGACAGGGGATATCTCAGCGCGATAACGAAAAGGCTTTATCCCGAGGTGGGCAGGGAATTTTCAAAGCCGCCGCAGATAATCGAGCGCTCGATAAGAAACGCCGTCGAGACCGCATTTAACCGCGGCGACCCCGACGTTCTCAACGCATATTTCGGCCGCACGATAAGTGCCGACAGGGGTAAGCCCACAAATTCGGAGTTTATAGCGCTCGTGGCTCAAAGAGTGGCGCTCAAGCTTTACAGCCCCGAGGCGGCGTCGGCGGGGTAGGCGGGAATTTTAGCGAATGTGAGGGAGCAGGTGCTTCCAAAAGAGCTGCACCAAATTCCGGCCCTTGAAAGTGTTTTCGAGGAACCAAAATACCCCTCCCCTTGAGGGGAGGGGTCGGTCGTTCACCGAAAGGTGAACGACCAGGGTGACAGGGTGATGCCCCCTTCTCCCTCTTTGAGGGAGAGGGGGGTCAGGGGGTATGGAAGCAAAAAGGCTTGACCGAAAACTTTTAAGTTTTCGCTTGAGCGCGCCGCTCATTCTTGCAACATTCCTAACAGCAAAAAGCCGCAGTCTGAGCTGCGGCTTTTGGTTTGGTATCGTTTAAGTAAGGGATCAGTAATTCTCCTTGCGCACCTCAAAGAAGCTCTGAGGATGGGCGCAGACGGGGCAGACGGCGGGAGCCTTCTTGCCGATGACAAGATGACCGCAGTTGCG
>CANRLU010000121.1 GCA_947631535.1 uncultured Clostridia bacterium
TTCATTCCGAGGGCGTAGGCATACATAAAGCCGCTTACGAGTATCGACATAACGGGGCATATCCACAGCACCATAAAGATCGGCTTGCCGTCGATATTGCGGCGCTTGGGGTCAATGAACGTCATCACCGTGCACACGATATGCACCAAAAGCATCGCCGACGGCAGCGCGAAAACGGCAGCCGCCTTTGACATAAAGCCGTCAGCCTCGCCCGCAGCGTTGAAGTGAGTGGGCATAGGGTCGGGCAGCCTGCCCCAGAGTATCAAGCCTAAGACTATCGGCAGAACCGTAAGCAGAGCGGTTATTATTATAGCGGGCAGATATTTTTTAATCATTTTCGTTACCTCCTAAATCCTTTATCCAGAGAATGATTTCCTCAAGCACCGAGGCGTTGAGCTCGTAATAGATGAATTTTCCCTCGCGGCGGTCGCGTATAAGATCGGCTTCCCTGAGCACCGATAAATGCCGCGAAATCGCCGCGCCGGTAATGTCGAACCTCTCGCATATCTCCCCCGCAGAAAGAGGTCCGCTCTTTAAAATGTTGAGTATCTCGCGCCTTGTAGGATCGGCAAGGGCGCGAAGCGTCGCCTGAAGTCCCATCGGGTCGCTCCTTTCGGGTCGTCATTTAACATTTAGCCTAAATGTTAAATGTAGTATAACACAAAGCGGCGGAGTTGTCAATACCCCGCCGCAAAAAATTTATTCCTCCACCCTTTTGAACCTTATATTGAGGTCTACGTTGCCGTTGATGCCCGGGACCGCTCCCTTCGACGAATACTGCCACATTGCAAAATCGTAGGGCATCGTGGGAACGTCGGAATATTCGGCATACCAGATATCGTAGCCGTCGAGCCTCGAAAGGTCATACTTCCAGACGGCGGTCTTTTTGTTGGCGTATACCGCCGCTTCGTAGCCCTCGAGCTCGAGGCGCTGCGCAAACACAAGGAAGTTGCTCGTGAGCAGGTCGGGGTCGATATCCGAGGCACGAACGGCGTCGCCGTCGGGGTCGATGACCACCTCCCAGTCGTAAAAGACGGGCAGGGTGAGCTCGTAGCCGTCGAGCAGGTCGATTATAAACTCCGCCTCGTCGAGAGCCTCCTGCATATCCACGGCCTGCGAGAAGTAGTATACCCCCACGTCGAGCCCAGCGTTGAGGGCGCCCTCTATGTTGTGCCTGAAATTGACGTCTTCGTTGAGCGAGCCGGTAACATAGCCGCGGTTTCCGCAGCGGATTATAACGAATTCCACGCCGGAATCCTTTACCTGCTGCCAGTCTATCTCGCCCTGATACACGGAAACGTCTATTCCGGCGACGGAATACACCGTGCCGTCGTTATAGGATATTTTTCCGGTGAGCTCGTCTTTTGCAAAGAGCGCGGGGTCATATGTATTCTTGGGAACCGAATCGAGCAGCGGCATCCATATGGGGCCGTAGTTGGCGTCGTTCAAAAGATACCTGTCCGAAGCGAGGGAGTGATTATATTCCTCCGACGGCTCGATAATGGTTATCGCCGGAACTTCGACGATCACCTCTTTTTCGACCTCCACCACCTCGGGGACTATGGTCCCCTGTTCGCGGCTCCAGCCTATCGCCGCAAAGGTGAGCGCCACGGCAAGAAGTATCACCGCCGCGCCAAGGCAGGCAACTGCCGCCGCATAGCCTTTCAGCAGGATATTCTCACGGCTCTTTTCTGTCTTCTTCGAGAGCGCAACGAGGTCATCGTAGACCTGCGCCGCCGAAGCGGGCTTGGGGGCAGCTTCCGTTTCGACCCCCGCGGTATCCTCAGGGGCGGAAACTGACGTAAATTCAAGTTTTTCGGGCATAGCTTGTTCCTTTCCGCGACAAATCGCCACTTCTTTATGTTTTTTTCGACAATTACAGTGTAGCATATCCGCCGCGATTTGTAAAGCGGGAGAAATATGAAAAGATGTTCGGGAAGCGTAAGAAAAGTGCCGTCCCTTCCTATTTTTCCCGCCTTTGACATTCTTCTGCGCAAATGCTATATTATTTTCATAAAATTTCTCGCTCGCGGCGACCCTAGCGCCGCTTTTTGCATCTTAATTTACAGAACGTTCTGACACAAAAAGCAGGTGATGACCTTATGGACGAAACCGAAATAGTGAAGCTGTACTTTCAGCGCGACGAAAAAGCCCTTTCCGAGACCCGTGAGAAATACGGCAGCCTCATAAAAGGGCTCGTATACGGGATACTCCGCTGCGAGCAGGACTGCGAAGAGTGCGTTTCCGACGTTTATTTCACGCTCTGGCGCTCTATTCCGCCCGCCAAGCCCGATTCGCTCAAGGCTTACGCCCTGAAAACTGCGCGAAACGAGGCTCTTATGAAGCTAAGGGGCAAAAAAGCCCAGAAAAGGGGCTTCGGCGCCGATGTCCCGCTTTCTGAGCTCGAAGAAGTCCTGCCCGACAAAAATATCCCCGACGGCTCGGAGGGCTGGATAAAGGAGCTCATAAGCGGCTTTATCGGTGAGCTTTCGCAGGACTCAAGGATAATTTTTATCCGCAGATACTGGTTTTTCGACAGCATAGATGAGATAGCCTCGCGCTGCGGCTTCAGCAGGTCTAAGGTCAAATCGAGCCTTCGCGCCTCCCGGGAGAGGCTCAGAAAACGCCTGAAAGAGGAAGGAGTGGTTTTATGAATATACCGAAGCTCGCGGAATACTTAACGGATATCGACGGCGGGTATATCCTTGAAGCCGCGGAAAAGGAGTGCAAAATGACGAGAAAATTCAGCATCAAAACTGTTGCGGCAATAGCCGCCGCCTGCGTCTGCATTATAAGTCTTGTCGCCGCAGGTTGGGCGCTGTTCGATTCAAAAGACTACCTCGAGGACTACGACGCTGACCCGAGCTATATGCTTCAGGACAAGATGATAACAAGCGACGGCGAGGGGCATTATTTCGGCGTTATTATGACGGGTATGGGGTTCAGGCTTATGGGCTCCGACGGCTCCGACGGCGAAAACGCATATAATATCTGCGACGTCCCGGGGTGCGACCACACCGACAGCTCGGTCTGTCCGGCTCTGAATATGCCGGAGATCACGGGGCTTTCGGTTTATGACGGCAGGCTTTACTGGACCGCAAGGCAAAAAGAAGTCGGCACCGTGAATATCATGTCTGCGGCGCCCGACGGAAGCGACATTCAGACCGTGAGAAGCGTCACGAACGAGGTCTATGCCGACACCCTGTACAACAAATATATCCGCACGCACCGCGGGTATATGTACTTCATCGGCGAGCGCGAGCCCGAGATGATATTCGACCCCGAGACTTTTACCTCACATCAGAAAGACCCCGACGAGCCGTATGTTCTTAACGTGTGGGCGGAGGAGCTCAAGGAGAACGGCGAGAGCAAAAATATATTCTCGTTTGTATATGAGAAGGACAGATATTACAGCTTTACCTCGCAGTTCTACGCGAATAACCTTTATATTATGCTCCGCAGCACCAAAAGCGACGGCTCATTCAGACGCTTCGAGGTGTACAAGATCGACCTTAAGACCGGCAGCGGCGAGCGCATATACATCACCGACGAATACGACATTCGCAGCTGGTGGCTCGACGGCTCCGAGAACATCTATTACACCGATACCGAAACGACCTCGCTTATGAGGCTCGACCTCAACAAGGGCAAGCCGAAAAAGCTTTGCGAGCTCCCCGACGGGACGATTACAAGGGTGATAAACGGCAAGGCGGTCGGCATCGGCGACGGGCGGGTTTACGTCACCGATTTTGACGGAAACACGGTTGAGCTCGACATAACCTCCCTGACCGAGCAGGTAAAGGAAGCCTACGGCTTCGCGGGGATATCGCTCTGCGGAGTTGACAACGAAAACGTCATCCTGCAGATGTGCGACGACGAATGTTTTGCGCTCGTGCCGCTCGACGGCGGCGAGCCGAGGCTCATAATCGCCTCCTGCTTCAGCGACCCCGACTTTGAAAGGATATGGGCAGACATCGGTTAAATCAAACACCCCGCAGAGCGGCGTTTGCTCTGCGGGGCTTTTTTATTCCTCTGTTTTTTTGTATTCGAGTATGTCAGCCGGCTGACAGTCGAGCTCGCGGCAGATAGCTTCGAGCGTCGAAAACCGTATCGCCGAGATCTTGCCGGTTTTTATCTTCGAGAGGTTTACGTTGGATATCCCCACCCGCGCGGCAAGCTCGTTGAGGGATATTTTTCTGTCCGCCATAACGCGGTCAAG
>CANRLU010000122.1 GCA_947631535.1 uncultured Clostridia bacterium
GCGGCGGCATAGGTCACGGCTGCGGCTCCCGATGCGACAGCAAGAGCTGCCGAGCCTCCCTCGAGGGCGGCTATTCTTTTTTCCAGAATCTCCTGCGTAGGGTTGGTGAGCCTGCCGTAAATGTTGCCCGATTTAGAGAGGTCGAACCTTGCAGCGGCGTCTGCGGAATTATCAAATACATACGAAGTGGTCTGGTAGATGGGCACCGCCCTAGAATCGGTCGCGGGGTCGGCCTGCTCCTGCCCTACGTGAAGCTGAAGCGTTTCAAATTTATAATTGCTCATAAAATTTTCCTCTTTTCTGAATTTAGTTGGATTTTGTCAGATGATATCTTACTTTTTATGTATGCTGATAGATTTGAGCGAAAAAAATCCGGAAAGCCTATAAAGCTCCCGGGCAAACGGCAATATACACAAACAGGGTATTTGTGAAAATTCAGGCGTGAGAAATTTCCGCCGAACGTTCTGCCGCGAGAGATGCCCGGGAGATAAACATTCGACGCATACAACCGACTTTACCGACAAAGTAACCGCCGATCGCCATTTTCACACCCTCCTTGTAGTTTCGCTCAAATTATGAAAAAAGGATACCACATTATTCTCGGGTTGTCAATAGGAAATTTTGATTTTTGGGGGAGAGAAACCGCAGCTTTTCAGCATGATATCTTTTCACCCCTTGCATTAGTGTGAAAAAAGTGATATAATAACAATATATTGTGATGCGCGGCAGATGCCTTGAAAGGATTGATAAACAGATGCCACAAAAAAACGAATACGGCAACGAAGCCATACGCTCCCTGAAAGGGGCCGACAGGGTGAGAAAGCGCCCTGCAGTTATCTTCGGCTCAGACGGGCTCGAGGGCTGCAAACACTCCGTCTTCGAGATAATCTCCAACTCGGTCGATGAGGCTCATCAGGGCTACGGCAAAAAGATATTCGTGACCTATTACAACGACTTCTCGGTAGAGGTTGAGGACAACGGCAGAGGCTGCCCCGTTGACTTCAACAAGGTCGAGAACAGATATAACTGGGAGCTCGTTTATTGCGAGCTCTACGCCGGCGGAAAATACGACAACGTAGACGGCGGCAGCTACGAGTATTCCCTCGGGCTCAACGGCCTCGGCGCCTGCGCCACCCAGTATGCCTCGAAATATATGGACGTAGAGGTCTTCCGCGACGGGTATAAGTATAATCTTCACTTTGAAAAGGGCGAAAACATCGGCGGGCTCAAAAAAGAGGAGACCAAGAGCCGCAAGACCGGTACCCGCACCCGCTGGCTCCCCGACCTCGATGTGTTTACCGACATCGTAATCGAAAAGGAATATTTCCTTGACGTCCTGAAGAAGCAGGCAATAGTCAACCCCGGGATAGAGTTCCATTTGAGATATCAGGACCCCGACGGGAATTTTGAGCAGTTTGAATTTCTCTACGAAAACGGCATACTCGACTATGTGAACGAGATAGTGGGCGACAATGCGCTCACAACGCCCCAGCTCTGGACCGCCGAGCGCAAGGGCCGCGACCGCGACGATATGAACGACTATAAGGTCAAATACAACTTCGCATTCGTGTTCTCAAAGACGGTAAAGCTCGCCGAATACTTCCACAACTCGAGCTTCCTCGAATACGGCGGCTCGACCGAAAAGGCGGTGCGTCAGGCGTTCACCTCGTATATCGACAGCTATTTAAAGCAGAACAACAAATACCTTAAGAACGAGTCGAAGATAATTTACGGCGACATCGAGGACTGCCTCGTTATGGTCTCGAGCTCGCTCTCAACGCAGGCTTCCTACGAGAACCAGACCAAAAAGGCGATTAACAACCGCTTTATCTACGAAGCTGCGGTAGATTTTCTGAAGCATCAGCTCGAGGTATATTTCATCGAGAACCCCGACGACGCCAATAAGATATGCGACCAGGTCCTTATCAACAAGCGCTCTCGCGAGTCGGCCGAAAAGACGAGGATAAACACCAAAAAGCTCTATGCCGAAAAGCTCGATATGGCGAATATGGTGAAAAAGTTTGTTGACTGCCGCTCGAAAGACGTTGAGCGCCGCGAGCTCTATATCGTCGAGGGCGACTCGGCTCTCGGCTCGGTAAAGCTTGCCCGCAACGCCGAGTTTCAGGCAGTAATTCCCGTCCGCGGAAAGATCCTCAACTGCCTCAAGGCGAGCTACAACAAGATCTTCGAGAGCGAGATAATCACCGACCTTATGAAGGTCCTCGGCTGCGGGGTAGAGGTGAAGTCTTCTAAGAACAAGGAGCTTTCGAGCTTCAACATAAACGCGCTGAGGTGGTCAAAAATAGTAATCTGCACCGATGCCGACTACGACGGCTTCCAGATACGCACACTCATTCTGACTATGCTGTACACCCTCGCGCCCACGCTCATCGAAAAGGGCTTCGTTTATATCGCGGAGTCGCCGCTTTATGAGATTAACACCAAAGTCAGGACATATTTTGCCTACGACGAGACCGAACGCAGCGATATCCTTCGGCAGATAGGCAATCAGAAATTCACCATTCAGCGCTCGAAGGGACTCGGCGAAAACGAGCCGGATATGATGAGCCTTACAACGATGAACCCCGAGACGCGTCGGCTCATAAAGGTGAGCCCCGACGAAGCCGAGCACACGAAGTTTATGTTCGATATGCTCCTTGGGGATAACCTCTCGGCGCGAAAGGAATTCATCAACAACAACGGACACGACTATCTTGACATGGCGGACATAAGCTGAGCCGCCCCGACCGCGCCACCCGCGCCGCACAGTCCCGCACTCCGTTCGGGACGCGCTTCGCGGACGGCGCGCCGAAAGTCAGCCTAAAAACATTTACAGAACAGAGGATAGAAAAATGCCCAGGAAAAAAGACAAAGAACCTAAGCAGCCGAAGCTCTCGCAGCGCCACGCCGACGCCTATATCAACGGCGCGGGTACCGTCGTTGACGAGCCGATAACGGTAACTCTCGAAAAAAACTACATGCCCTACGCGATGAGCGTAATAGTTTCGCGTGCTTTCCCCGAGATAGACGGCTTCAAGCCCTCTCACCGAAAGCTCCTCTATACTATGTATAAAATGGGGCTTCTCACCGGTCCGCGCACCAAGTCGGCGAATATAGTCGGTCAGACTATGAAGCTCAACCCCCACGGCGACCAGGCAATCTATGAGACGATGGTCCGCCTCGCGAGGGGAAACGAGGCGCTTTTGCACCCATATATCGACTCTAAGGGCAACTTCGGCAAGGCCTATTCGAGCGATATGGCCTATGCCGCCTCGAGATATACCGAGGCAAAGCTCGAACCGATATGCAACGAGCTCTTTGCGGATATCGACAAGGATACCGTGAATTTCGTCCCGAATTACGACAACACGATGACCGAGCCCGAGCTTCTGCCGGTGACGTTCCCGTCGATACTCGTAAATTCAAACGTCGGCATAGGCGTTTCGATGGCGAGCGCGGTCTGCCCGTTCAATCTTCGGGAGCTCTGCGAGGCGACGATAGCCCTTATCCGCGACCCCGACTACGACGTTATGCAGACGATGAAAGGCCCCGACTTCCCGGGCGGCGGCGATATGCTCTACGACGAGGACAAGCTCAGGCAGATATTCTCGACGGGCAGGGGAGCCGTGAAGATCCGCGCGCGGTACAGCTACGACAAAGAGGCCAACTGCATCGAGATAACCGAGATTCCCCCGACGACCACCGTTGAGGCGATAATCGAAAAGGTTATAGAGCTTGCAAAGAACGGTCTTAAAGAGGTGAGCTATATCCGCGACGAGACCGACCTCGACGGCCTCAAGATCGCCATAGACCTAAAGCGCGGCGTAGACCCCGACGAGCTTATGAAAAAGCTTTACCGCCTCACACCTCTTCAGGACAGCTTTTCGGCTAACTTCAACATTCTCGTCAACGGCTACCCGAAGGTCCTCGGCGTAACCGATATAATCCGCGAATGGCTGAAATTCCGCATCGGCTGCGTAAAGCGCCGCGTGAAGTTCGACCTCGGTAAGAAAAAGGAGCGGCTGCATCTCCTCGACGGCCTCGAAAAGATACTTTTGGACATCGACAAGGCTATAAAAATCGTCCGCGAGACCGAGGAGGAGGCCGACGTGGTCCCGAACCTTATGATAGGCTTCGGGATAGACGAAACCCAGGCGGAATATGTCGCCGAGATAAAACTGAGGCACTTAAACCG
>CANRLU010000123.1 GCA_947631535.1 uncultured Clostridia bacterium
CGACATATAGTGCATCATATCGTTCATCCAGCCCATATTCCATTTGAAGTTGAACCCGAGACCGCCTATCTCCTTCGGCCTCGTAACGTTGGGCCAGGCCGTCGATTCCTCGGCGATCATAATGGCATTGGGACAGCGCGAGAACACCGCGGTATTGAGCATCTGCAAAAATTCCACCGCTTCAAGGTTTTCCTTGCCGCCGTATTTATTGGGACGCCACTCCTTGCGGTCGTAGTCGAGGTAGAGCATCGACGCCACGGCGTCAACCCTTATGCCGTCGATATGGAAATTCTCGAACCAGTGCAGCGCGCTCGATATCAAAAACGAGCGGACTTCATTCTTCCCGAAGTCGAACACCCTCGTGCCCCAGCCTGTGTGCTCCATTTTAAGCGGGTCGGAATATTCGTAGCAGGGCGAGCCGTCGAATTCAAACAGCCCCGCGCCGTCTTTCGGGAAATGAGCAGGGACCCAGTCGAGTATCACCGGTATCCCCGCGAGGTGGAACATATCCACCATCTCCATAAAATCGGCGGGTGTGCCGAAGCGGGACGTCGGCGCAAAGTAACCTATAACCTGATATCCCCAGGAGCCGTCGAAGGGGTATTCGGTGAGCGGCATAAACTCGATGTGGGTATAACCCATATGCTTTAAATAGGGTATCATCTCTTCGGCAAACTTTTTATAGCTGAAAAAGTTGCCGTCGGGATACTGCTTCCAGGAGCCGATGTTTACCTCGTAAATGTTCATCGGCCTGTCATAGGGCGGAGTGGCGTCGCGGCGCTTCATATAATCTGCGTCGCGCCATTTATACCCCGAAATGTCGAATATCTTTGTGCCTGTTGCGGGCTTTGTCTCCATATGAACGCCGTAAGGGTCGGCCTTCATTCTCACGGTGTTGTCGGCTCCCCTTATACAGTATTTATAGATCGCGTATTCGCCTATGTCGGCTATCACGCACTGCCATATCCCGCCGTAGATCCTCTCGCAGGGGTCTGCGGTCTCGCTCCAGTGGTTGAAATCCCCCACCACCGAAACGCTGCGGGCGTTGGGCGCCCACACTCTGAATACATAGCTGCCGTCTTCTTGGCGGTGCGCTCCGAAGAGCTCTCCGCTGTCATAGTTGGTGCCGGAAAAATAACTGTCTATCGCCTCTTTCACGCCGGCCGATATCTCAAAGGACATATAAGATCTTCCTCCTGTCTGCCCATAATTATGCACACTGATATTGTACCAAATATTCGCAAATAATGCAACAGGTTTTTGTCAATTTCTTAGAAAATCCACATTTTTAATATCCGCGATTTGTGCAAAATGCGGACGTTTCAAGCCGTTCTTTTCTTCATTCTCACCACGGTGACCGAAATATCGTCTTTCGGAGGCATATTTCCCGCGGCGGCGCGCTCGGAAAGCAGGGCTGCGAGCTCGGAGGGCGGCAGCCCCTCACCCCTGCCGAGCGCCTCGGAGCACTCCTCGGGCGAAAGCTCCTGTGCGCCGTCGGTCATCATAACGAGCGAGGCGGAATCCCCCACGAAAAAGCGGTGAACTCTTACTTCGCACCCGTCGAGTATCCCCACGGGGTAGCCGCCTTCGCGTAGCAGCGAGCGCGAACCGTCGGCTATAAGCAGGCTTCGGCAGCCGCCCGCCTTATACACTTCCGCGGCGCCGGTAAAGCGGTCGAGCCGCAAAAGGTCGAGGGTGGCAAAGCTCTCGTCCGGAGCGGCGGTGCTCATCACGAGCGAGCTTATTTTTATTGCGGTGTCAACGGAATACCCCGCGCCCAAAAGCTCCTTCAAAAGCCCTGTGAGCATAAGCGACGATGCCCTTGCGCGGCTCCCGACGCCCATGCCGTCAGAGAGAAGGGCATAGCTGTAGCGCCCCGATTCAAACGTCTGAGAAACGTCGCCCGAGGCGTCGCTCTTTGCGCATAGCTGGCAGCCTCCCGCCTCGAAGACATACTCCGACTTGGGCGTGAACCGCAGTATCAGCCCGCAGCCTATTTCGCTCCGCTCCGGCTTTGAATACTCCGCGCCCGTCACCGCTTCGGCCAGAACGGCTATTTTGGGCTCGTTTATCCTCGAAGTGCCCGAAAAGGCTATCTCAATGCAGCCGTCAGGGAACACGAGGCAGCGAATGAACCTGACGTCCTCCCTTTTCAGCGAGCGTGAGAGCCTCTCCGAGAGCCTTTCGTCGGCCGATACCGACCTCATGACCGCGTTTTCTGCGTCGCTCACGGCGCTTTCGAGTGCAGAGAGCATCTGTGCGCACAGCTTTGCCGAGCTTTTGCGGCCCGCCTCTTTGCTTATGATATATTCCCTGCGTCGAACGGCCTCGCGGCTGACTCTGCTGACTTCGGATATCCTCGCGCAGTCGGGCAGCTTGAGTTCGAGCTCTTTTTCGCCGAAACCGCTCATAAAATCGAGCTTAGATATCGCTCCCCCGCCCTTTTCAAAGCAGACGGCATTTTTGGGACAGCCTATGCATACCTTTGAATATACGGCGTCGCTTAGGTGCCGAGTCGGCGCGGGCTCGGTCCGCAGTGCGTCGCTTATGCGCTCCGAAATGTCCTGCGCGGCGGCTTTCAGAGCCTCGGCCCTGTAAGAGCGCGGCCCGCCTGTTCGGGCGGCGAATATATCCTCCGAAAACCTGAGCGCACGCTTATATGTGGCGGCAAAAGCCGCAGCTCCCACCGCGAGCCCGGGCAGCAGCGCGAGGCCGGTGTCCGCCGCAAAAGAGATCGGCAGAAACGCCGCCAAAAGGACCGCCGACGCCACAAAGGGGCCGTCGAACGGGGGCAGGGCGCAGAGCATAGCAGGAACACCGAGCAGTGCAAAGGCAGCAAAGCGGTCGGGCGAGGAAAGCGCGGCTCCCAATGCGCAGACCGCTGCCGCAGAAGCTCCGGCGAGAGGACCGCATCTGAGTGCGGAAAAGAGTATTATATATGCCGCGGCAACACTGCCGAATTCAAACCCGCCGACTTTCAGCGGGCAGAGCGCGCACACCGAAAGCCCGCAGAGCAAAAGCAGCAGCGCAGGAGGTATCCCGTTTACGGCTTTCCACTGCGAAAACGCCTCGCAAAAGGCGGATTCGGCGGCAAAAAGGAGCGCCGCCAGAAGCGCCGAGCGAAGAAGTCCCGAGGCGCCCTCGGCATAAAAGGCGCAGAGTGCGGAGGAGAAGATCATATATACCGATGCCGAGATGGCGGCCGTTGTAAACCCGCGCCGACGCGCACAAAGTCCCTTTGCCGCAGCTCTCACAGCGAGGGCGGCAGCTCCGGCGGCAGCGGTGGGAATTATCCGAAAAGATACGTTAAATGCTCCGACGACTGCGGCTCCGAAAAGTGCCGCCGCGCCGTAAAACGGCGAGAGCACCGCCGGAAGCACTGCCGCGAGCGGCGACGGGAAGCGCAGTATCCATCCTGCGGAGAGGATAGCTCCGAGAGCGGCAAAAAACAGCGCCGCAGCGGTCTTTTTGACTGAAATTCTTATTTTTTTCATTTTTTTGCGTCCTTTCTTCGAGTGTCGTACACACATTACATTATCACGAAGAAAGGGCGGAATTTGTCCGAAACGGCGGGGCGTCGGCAGGAAAAAAGCCGCTTCGGCATATTGACTTTGTCGGCGCGTCCTGATATAATATTTTTAACGGGAAACCGTAAATTCGACTAAAATGTAAGGAGAGATAACTATGGAACTCAAGGGCACAAAGACCGAAAAGAACCTTTTGACCGCTTTTGCGGGCGAATCGCAGGCGAGAAACAAATATACCTATTTCGCCTCAGTCGCAAAGAAAGAGGGCTATGAGCAGATCGCCGAGATCTTCCTCAAGACCGCCGAAAACGAAAAGGAGCACGCCAAGATGTGGTTCAAGGCTCTCGGTGAGCTCGGCACCACCGCCGAAAACCTTGCCGCCGCAGCCGCAGGCGAAAACTACGAGTGGACGGATATGTACGACACCTTTGCCAAAGAGGCCGAGGAGGAGGGCTTTAAGGAGCTCGCCTATAAGTTCAGAGCCGTAGCCGCTATCGAGAAGTCTCACGAAGAGAGATACCGCGCGCTTCTCAACAACGTGGAGATGCAGAAGGTATTTGAGAAGTCAGAGGAGACTATGTGGGAGTGCCGCAACTGCGGTCATCTTGTCATCGGCAAGAAGGCTCCCGCCGTATGCCCCGTCTGCGCTCATCCTCAGAGCTTCTTT
>CANRLU010000124.1 GCA_947631535.1 uncultured Clostridia bacterium
GTAAAAGCGCTCGTAAGCCTTGCTTCGCCGGGCTTGAGGGGCTCTGAAACGTCGGGCTCGGCGCTGACCGTCTCATCTGCGCCGACTGCCGTTACGTCTACAGTAGGAAACTCCTCGGGCGTATCGATTGCTTCCCTTGTTCTGTCAAAAAATTCTCCGAGCTTTTCAAGCCCGCCCGCGTTTGCCGCAACGGCGCTTATTCCCGCGGTAACGGCAAGAGCCGCCGCCAGCGCTATGGCAATTATCCTTTTCTTCATAAATATTCTCCTTTCGACGGTATTATATTCCAACACTTCTTCAACAAACGCCGTATCAACGCGCCCTATCTCATCATACAAACGGTAATTTTTCATAAACATCACTCCTTGTAAAAGCTGTTTCTGAGTTTTCGTCTCGCCCGCCATAAAAGCGACTTCACCTTGCTCTGCGAAATATTCAGGTCGCGGGAAATCTCATCGATCGAGTCCATAAAGAAGTAGCGCTTCATAAACACCACCCGCGACTCCTTGCCGAGGCTTCGCAGAAAACCGTCGAGCAGGACGGAAAAATCTACATTTTCGAGCTTTGCCTCGGCTTCGCCGTCAAATATCACCGTTTCGAGCTCATCAAACGCGACATTTGAATTTGCGTTCCGCTTTTCGGCAAGGCTGTATGTCAGGCGCTTGAAAGCGAGATTTCTTATCACTTGGCAGGAATACGCCCGAAGGCTCCGCGGCGCCGCGGGCGGTATGCTCTTCCAGAGATTCAGAAGCGCGTCGTTAAGGCACTCCTCGGCGTCGGCCTCGCTGCCGGTTATCTTCTTCGCGACTCCGAGCATAAGGCCGCCGTATTTCTCCCGAACAGCTATAAGCGCATTTTCGTCGCGCGCCAAAAACAGTCCGATAATTTTTTCGTCGTCCACCGCAGTACCTCCTTTCCCGCTTTCAATAATATGATCCCATTTTAGCGCAAATCGGTTGCGCAGGCAATAAAAAAATCCACCCCGAAAGGAGCGGATCTTTTAATTATTGGGAATGTTAATTATCGGACTGCCCGGGGCGCACAAAGTGTTCCGTTAAATCGTATGCCCTGTTTATATACGACAGTATCGTTTCGCGGGTCTCGTCGTCAAGAGCCTCGAACTGGTCGTACAGATCATAATACTTGCTGTTTGTTCTGCCCTCGATAGTATGAGGCTCGTTGAGCGGATAGACCTGAAACACACAGCTGTTACCGATATTTCCGCCAGATCCCATAGACATATCAATGTCTGTGACGCCTTCATCCGTCGTTGTCTTCAAACACGGAACAGGACCCAACGGCATTCCGACAGCATCGCTTTCAACAAAATCGAACTTTGAAAGCGCGTCAAGAACAGTGTTGATTTCGGAATTTTTCAGCGTTTCGCTATACGAGCCGCACACCAGTTCAACGGATATAACGTCATATCTCAGCTCTTCGTCGTCGAGATCTTCCGGCTCGGTCTCGGGAGCTTCCGTTTCCGGAGCTTCGGTTTCGGGCGACTCCGTCTCGGGAGCTTTGGTTGTGACAGCCTCGGCAACTGCCTCCTGCGGCTCGGTTACGTTCGGTGTTTCGGCTTTTCCGCAGGCAGAAAGCAGAAGAATTAGCGCAAGGGTAAGTACGATCAATTTTTTCATATAAATCACTCCTTTTATTTATGATATCACACCGCCGAGGCTAAGTCAACGGTCATTCCGCACAATAACGCCGATATATATATATATATATATATATATTCTACACAAAAAACATCGGGCCGACAGTCAGCCCGATGCTTTTGCCTTATTCTGCGCTTTATCCCGCGATGGTCTTTACCGCCCAGTAGATAATGCCGTAGATCATCGAGGCCGCCGTTCCGTAAAGAATGACGGGGCCGGCGATCGCGAATATCTTCGTGCCCACGCCGAGCACCCACCCTTCGGTGCGGAATTCTATCGCCGGCGAAACCACGGCGTTTGCAAAGCCGGTTATCGGGACGAGCGTTCCCGCGCCGCCGTGCTTGGCCACCTGCGGGTAAAGCCCGACAGCGGTCAGCAGCGCCGAAAACAGCACCAGCGTTATCGAAGTAAAGCTTCCCGCCGCCTCTTTTTCGAGCCCTGCCGCGGTGAAAATATCGAGTATACCCTGCCCGCATACGCATATAAGCCCGCCTATCAAAAACGCCTTTGGAATGTTGAACCAAGATTTTGAAGGCGCCGAGGCCTCTTTTGCCATCTCGCCGTACTGAATGTCCGAGAGCTTCATAAAACCTCTCCTTTCGCTTTTTGACGTTATTTTTCCGCAAAATCAGAGGTTTATGCGCGGCCGCTCAAATGCGAAGGTCTCAAGCCCGATATCATTTTCCGTCTTTGCGGCCGCGGGAGTATTTTTCGAGCACGCCTGCGTATTCTTGACATTTCAGGAGCTCGGCGCGCCTGCCTTCCTTGGCGCTGCTGCATAAACGCGCCATATGCCCTGCAAGGTCGCCGTTTGAGCCCGCCCAGAACTTATTGTGAGCGAACACTGCGTCATACAGGACTTCGTTTTTGCCTATCTCCCCGCTCAAACGTTCAAGCACCCGAAGCTGTGCCTCAAGAACGGCGGCAACCTCGCCGTCCGCACCGCCGCGATAGCAAAGGTCGTTTTTCATTCGCCCGAGGAATGACTCCGCGATGACTAAAAACACGCCGTCGCCGGTCTTTTCGTATGCTTCGAGCATAAGTTCGCCGTATAAAAGCGCCTTTTCGGTCTTTTCGGCGTTTGTCAGGCTTTTGTCGAAGAAAACAGTGCGTCCCAGCTTGTCGGCGGCAAAGCTGAAAAGCTCATACATATTCCTTTTCACCCAAAGGTAATAATCGTCGGTGTCCTTGGCAAAAAGCTGCTCGCTCTTCTGTTCGCAGGTCTGATACCAGCTCGCAAACTTCGTGCGGTAAATTTCGAGCGCTCCGTCGGTATTTCCCTCGGCGTGAAGTATCTTCGCACGCATATTCCAAGCACCCAGCCTTATCCCCTCGTCGCAGCAATCCTCAAGGAGCTTTTCGCATATTCCGAGAAACTCCTCTTTATGTGAGAGCAGCACCTCGGGGTCGTTATCCGCCATATCCCCCGCGATAAACCACATATAGCGCGACATCACGCGGCAGTCGTTCGGGTATTCGCGGTATGCTTCGGTTATTATCCTTTTCGCCTCCTCTGCTCCCGCCGACGTTCCCGATAAATACTGCTTTAAAAATGCGTCGAGCCGCTCCTCTATCTGCGCGTTTATCCGTTCGGCGTCATAGCCCATAAGCCCGTCGATAGACACCTCGAAATAATTTGCCAGCGGGAACAAAAGCGTGATGTCGGGGTAGCTTTCGCAGCGCTCCCATTTTGACACCGCCGCCGTCGAAACGTTCATTGCCTCGGCGAGCTGCTCCTGCGTTACGTCGCGCTCGCGGCGCAGCCTCCTTATGTTTTCGCCTACCGTTATTTTCATATCTGACACTCCTTTTATTAAGATAAACAAGCGCCTGTTTTCAATAACAATAATATCCCGCGCGGCGGCGTTTGTAAAGATAGCGCTGCGCCACGCGGGTAAACCGCAGGTTTAATTTTTATTCCGACGCTTTATCTCCCGCATCTTTCGACCCAATCGCTCCACCTCGGGTCGTCCTTTATGTTTTCGGGGCGGGAACCCTTAACGCAGAACCTTGGGAAGTATTCCGGCTGAAATTTCGCGCAGGCGTCGCTTACCGTCTTCGCGCGCTCAAGAGCGTCGTCAAGGGCTTTAAAGGCTCCGTCGCCGTCGCCGGATTCCCAAAGGCGGTCGGCGAGAAACAGAGCAGTCCCCGCGAGATCTGCTCTAAGCGCAGTGTCCTCGCGGCAGCCGATTTTAAGAACCGCGTCACCGATTTCGATTGCCTTCGCGACTGTTTTCGCAGTCGCGGCGGGAGAATCGGTGTTCCTCGAAATTTCGCAGTAGACCGTATACCGGACAAGATTTTGCGCAAGCGCAATGACCGCGTCTTCAAAGGCTTCGGAGCGCTTTTTGCCACAAAGCCCGCCGATACTCAGAAATTCGCGGCAGCCCCACATTGTCGGCGCCCTCTCGGAGAGCTTTGCCGCCTTTTCGGTCTCGCCGGTCACTGCGTAAAGATTTACAAGCAAATTTACTGCGCCAAACTTTTCGT
>CANRLU010000125.1 GCA_947631535.1 uncultured Clostridia bacterium
CCCCGTCACCCTGCGGTTGACAAACTTCCGCGCCGGCGCGGTAGACGCCGTTAAAATAATATGATAAAATATGATCACCGCGGTAAATTATTTACAGGAGTGATAAATATGACATTGGGCAACAAAATACTTGAACTCAGGGCGCGCTCGGGGCTGTCGCAGGAGGATTTCGGGGAGCTCTTCGGCACTACCCGTCAGACCGTCTCGCGCTGGGAGCTCGACCTCGCCGTACCGGAAATACAGAAAATCGTGCAGATGGCGCGCACCTTCGGCGTGACGACCGACTCGCTCATTTCCGACGGAATCTCGACCTTTGACGGCTCTTACAACCGCTTTGTCTGCGGGGTATACCGCAGAAAGGACACCCTGATCGTCGAGACGGAGAGGCTCGCCATTGTTTACCTCGACCGCGGCGATACGCTTTGCGCGGAGCTTTACGAGGGCTTGCGTGAAAACAAGTCGCTTCGCGGCAGGGCGGAGTATGACCTCAAAAACAAAAAGGCAAAATACGCCTATTCCGACGACGGCGGGAAAATAACCGCGAATTTCGAAGCAAGCGGTGTTATCGGTCGGAAATTTGACCGAAAACAGCTTGACAGCATGAAGCGCACAGATACGTTTTTGGCGGAGCGGGACAAAAAGCCGCTGCCGACCGTCCCCGAGGCGGGCTTTAAGACCTGTCTGACAAAATGGCGCACCGGCACGCGCTTTTACTGCCGCGACGGCGTGATATTCGCAAGCGTTTACATCAACGGGTTTGAATACGCGTTTCATATGGTGCCGCTGAATCAGGAAAATATTTACTGCTCGGTCATCGCTGTCGAGGCGTTCGAGCTCGGTACTTGCGTGGGAACGCAGTATTTCAGGCTGAGGAATTTCGGCGACAACAGCGCCAAATTTGCTCAAAGCTTCTCGAACCTTAACGAGCCGTTCGAAAGGGTCAGCCTGCCAACCGGAGAAAACGGTATCAAATTTGAGCAGAATGACTGTATCAGGGGCAGCGCAGGAAAAATAAGAGCGCTCGAAAGCGTCAAGCGCTACGGAACGGATTGGATAACCGTCACCAACTGCGGCGACGAGCTGACCTATCTGCGCGACGACAGGGATATGATAGAGAGGTTTGAATAATACCATCGGGACATATGAAAATGCCGGAGCCGTGGAGCTCCGGTATTTTTTGCTTTGACGCTTATTCGGCAAGATTTTGCAGAGCGGCGGCGCCGAGAGGTTTTTGCATGCCGAGCTGCCTGTAGGTGGAAATTATCACGGCAGCCGAAACAAGCGCCGTGAGGATATCCGACACCGGCATAGAATAGAGCACGCCGTCGAGACCGAAAAATCCCGGGAGCAGCAACGCGAAGCCCACGCCGAAAACGATTTCTCTCACCATTGAGAGCATCGTTGAAGCTGCGGCCTTACCCATAGCCTGCAAAAAGATGAACGCGGCCTTATTCACGCAGGCGAACACCACCATACACAGATATATCCTGAAAGCGCGAAGGGCAAAGTCGGTGTAATAAACGCTCTCGTTTGCGGCGCCGAAAATTCCTATAAGCTGCGCGGGGAAGAGTTCGACGACAATAAGCGCTGCAAGACCCACGCACGCCTCGGCCGCAAGAAGCCTTGTGAAGAGACTTTTTACGCGGCCGTTATGTCCGGCGCCCATATTGAATCCTACGATGGGTATGCACCCAGCCGCCATTCCGACGACTACGGAAATGACGATCTGGAAGAATTTCATTACTATCCCGACCACCGCCATAGGTATCTGCGCGTACTGCTCAAGCCCGAATACCGAGTCGAGCGCGCCGTACTTGCGGATCATATTGTTTATTGCCGCCATCGCCGCAACAAGGGATATCTGCGAGAGAAAGCTGCAAATCCCGAGGGTGAGCGTCTTGCAGGCTATGCTGCCGTTCGGCTTAAAATCGGCCCTTTTAAGCTTTACGGTTTTTGTGTGAAGAAGATACCCAACCGCCAAGGCTGCCGTTGCTATCTGGCCTATCACGGTAGCCGCGGCGGCGCCGGTCATTCCCCATTTGAATCCGAAAATAAAGAGCGGGTCCAAAATTATATTTATGACCGCGCCCGCGACCGTAGAGAGCATCGCAAAACGCGGGCTGCCGTCGGCGCGGATAACGGGGTTCATCGCCTGCCCGAACATATAAAAGGGTATGCCGAGGGTTATCCAGAAAAAGTATTCCTTTGAATATATAAACGTCTCTTCGTTTACAGTTCCGCCGAAAACCGTGATGATGCCGTCGCTGAAAATAAGATATACCGCAGTTAAAACAAGGCTTGAAATTACCGTCAGAACTACCGCGCTGCCTATGCTTTTTCCTGCGCTTTCCGGCTCGTTCCTGCCGAGGCTTATGCTCACGAAAGCGCAGCAGCCGTCGCCTATCATAACGGCTATCGCAAGAGCTATGACGGTCAGCGGAAACACAACGGTATTGGCGGCGTTGCCGAACGAGCCGAGATATGAGGCGTTGGCGATAAATATCTGGTCAACGATGTTATAAAGCGCTCCGACGAGCAGCGAGATGATGCAGGGAACGGCGTATTTCGCCATAAGCCTGCCGATTTTTTCTTCCGATAAACGGTTCCGATTTTCTTCCATACAAATACCTCCAAAAAAATAAAGGCGCAGGTCCGCAGCCGGACTTACACCTTTTCAGGTAACACACTGACGTTTATCTTTTGCGGCCCCGACAAAGACGGGGAGCAAAAGAGCGATAAATTTATCGTACTGCGATCATTATAGCAGATCTTCGCGGCAATTTCAAAGGCAAAAAGGCAAAAAAGTTTTCAACACCGAAGAGCGGAAATTTGAGCAATTATAAAGTCCTTTGGTCATAAAGGCGTTCCCCTTAAAATATTCATATAAATCTTTATTTTTTACGATTGACATGCCGCCGATACGATGATAAAATCAAACCAGGCGATGTTAAACTCTCTTCGCCCGAATATGATTTTATCTGGAGGCTGCCTATGAAAACCGAAAAGCTGCTCGACAACTGGCAATTTCAACTTAACAAACAAAGCTGGCAGAGAATGGAAGGCGAAAGCATAACTCTTCCGCACGACTTTATGCTTATGACCCCGCGCACCCCCGATTCCCCCACCTGGGCCGACTACGGCTATTTTCAGCCCTGCAAGGGTACTTACGTCAGAAAAATAACAAAACCCGAGTCTGAGGTCATCCTTCTTAAGTTCGACGGCGTTATGGGCCTGACCGAGGTATTCGTCAACAACGACCGTGCCTGTTTCCACCCCTACGGCTACACGGCCTTTATCTGCGACATCGGAAAATACCTCAAAGACGGCGAGAACACCATTCGCGTTGAGGTCGATGCCAACTGTCAGCCCGCATCGAGGTGGTATACCGGCGCGGGAATTTACCGCGAGGTCGAGCTTCTGACCTCCGGTGCGGACAGGTTCGAGCCGTGGTCAACAACGGTGCGGACCCTCGGGATCTTCGGCGGCAGCGCGCAGGTGGAATTTTCGACTAAGATAATCTCCTCCCGCCGCCAAACTGCGAAAGTAAGCTTTAGCATACCCGAGCTCGGCGTTGCGGTCGAGCGCTCGCTTTGGCTCGAAGCCGGCGAAAACATCTTCTCGGCGAAAGCTGTTCTCAACGGCATTTCGCTCTGGTCGCCCGACACGCCGGTCGTATATACCTGCAATGCAGCGCTCAAAACCGACATATGCGAAGACGCCGAGACGGTTGATTTCGGCGTGAGGGCTGTCGCCTGCGACGCAGAAAGAGGATTTTTGCTCAACGGCGAGCCGATAAAGCTCTACGGCACCTGCGATCACCACGACAACGGCATCGTCGGAGCGGCGTCGTTCAGAAGCGCCGAGGAGAGGCGCGTAAGAATACTCAAGGAAAACGGCTTCAACGCTATCCGCACCTCTCACAACCCGCCCTCGAGCGTTCTGCTCGACGTCTGCGACAGAATGGGTATGCTCGT
>CANRLU010000126.1 GCA_947631535.1 uncultured Clostridia bacterium
TATGCTGTGTGGCATCTGGCGCAATCACTGCGTATAGTCAGGCCGTTACTCCGCAGGAAGGTTGGTTTATAGCAGGGGAGGAGACATTCCACGATCGTGACTACTGGATAATTGATAACAAGAAAAATCTTGACCCTTGGTATGTAGACTTCGAGGGCGGTTTTGTTTATCAAGATTTTACTATTGATGCATATTCCTCAAGTTCTAATTTGAAAATACTACCCTACTCTAATTATGGTTGGCGTGGTTTTTCTGATTGGGCATGGTGTGTTGATAACGATTGGCTATTGCGTATTCAATTATCATCTGCTTCAATTTCTTCGGATGGTAAGGCTTTTACTGATCTAACTGCTTCAAAAAGTATTAATTTGTATGCTTTTGATTTATCAGCTGTTCCTGCCTTTTCTTCTGGTTACACAAAAACTAATATTAAGGTTGGAAGTTCAACAGTTGATTATGTTCAAGAAGCATTTATCCCTTCAACTCGTGTATTTCCTTTTTTTAAAAATAATTTTCATGGTGTTTCTATTTATGGCGATAATTTAAATAAAGTGCTTCACGTTCCTATTAGTTCTTTTACTGGTACTTTGTTTTGGAATGTTGATGATATTGATAATGGTCGGTCCGTAGATTTGGATGGCTGTAATATAAACGACTTATATATTTTTGTTGCTCCTGGTGTTAGTACTACTTATTCTGGTTATTCAACTGCACGTGCTCATATGGCTCTTAGTTTTATGGTTCCTAAAGATAAATGCCCTGCTGGATTGGCTATAGGGGACTATTGGCCGAAGTTGCGTCCTCTGGAAGTAGAAATAGCTAATGGTCTTGAAGGGATAGAACAGGATTATTATATGGCTATGCTCCAGCAGTCCCAAATCAACGACCCTTCTAAAGTAAGCAGTATGAAGAAAGATTTGAGCGGTAAACTTGATGCCGCTCTCGGTATGCCTAATATAGATACAGACCTCAATACCGATGCTATATCAGGTATGATGGATATTCTTGGGCCTTTAAAACAAATATTCCCATGGCTTATTGCTGGCCTGTTCGTTATTGTTTTAATTCGTAGGGGGGTTACATAGTGTACGATGTGTTACAAGCTCTCGGCTTTGGCCCTGTCGTCTGGGTGCTCGGTTTTATCCTTGCTCTTGGTATCTATAAGTTCGTAAAAGATTGGTTGCCGTGGTGATTTTATGGATGCTCTAAACGCTGTTTTTAGTATTTTCGGACAACTCATATCGTTCCTTTTTAATATCAAAATCCCAGGCTTTGGCTCGGTCGGCGGCATTATGATGATGTGTTGGTTTCTGGTCTTCATTGGTTGGTGCCTCCGTACCTTACTTGGTTCAAATATAGACGGAGGTGACGGCAAATAATGGAAGAATTAAAGCAATGGCTTGGCGATGTCTTCTATAAAGAAGTCACCGACACTACACACAGTGAGGGCTATACCTCGGAGCGTTATGCATATGGCTCTACAACAACGACTATTCAGCTTCCATATGAAGATACGACTACTGTTACTCGGCAAGTGCTCGATTGGCAGTCGGTTGGCGCTTTTGTTCTGGTAGTTTTGACTTTTGTTACTATCGCTACTCTGCTTCGTTCGGCGGTGTTGAAATGATACCTTTTGAACAGATAAGTGTATTTGCGGTCATTGGTAAACCGTTGCTAGCGGCAATGGTATTTGCTTTAATGATAAAGTTTATAAAATCCCTGTAAAGGAGATGAAAGAAATGGAAGGAGCTGAACTTACCCCTATGGCTGAATTTATCTCTACGATGTCTTCCTTTGTTACTGGTCTGATGTCATGGATGAATGAATTTCTCAAATTCGTTACCGGAAATCCTGCCCTTATGGTTTTCCTGCTGGTTGCATTGAGCGGCACTGTAATCGGCATTGTCAGAAGGTGGCTTCCCGGCAGAGCATAAGCCGGGGAGAGGGGGCACGGTTTTTTTACCGTGCCCCCTCGCTATAACACACTATGCAGATATTAATACTGTTATTATTTGGTATCTTCCTTTACTGCCGCAAGATTGCGAAGTATACCAATAATCCATACACTCTCAAGCTCGTGGTTGGTTCTAAAGGCTCTGGTAAATCCCTGTTGCTTGCTCAGATAGCTAATCAGTTTATTGGGCGTATTTACTCGAATATGGGAATAGGGGAGGACCTTCCCGAGAGGTATTGGGAATATGAATACCCGCAGGACAGTTTAATTCTTATTGACGAAATAGGGGTCATCCACTCGAATAGGGATTTTAAATCCATGCCCAGAGAGGCTATAGAGTGGTACAAAATGCAACGAAAACGCCGTCTAACGGTCGTTTGCTCGTCCCAGACCATGGATGTTGATAAGAAGATTAGAGACCTTTGTGACCGCATTATCGTGGTTAATAGGTATAGTTTTATGTGTGTGGCTAAAGCATACAAGTCGGTTATTAAGATGGAGCAGAAGCCAGAGGGCGGCGAAGACCTCGTAAACTCTATCAAGCTGTCGGGTATATATAAGCTGTATGCTATTCCTAAGGCTGTACATGATACTGAGGGACTGGGTTATAAAACAGAGCAGATAATTTCCAAATCGCCGCAGAAGGAGGGTTAATTCCTGTTAATGTCTATTCTTGGTGTTTTCCTACTTATTGCTTTAACTGCGTGTGTTATTATTGCACTCATTTTCATTGTCCCTTTGGCCGCTTGCCTTTCAAGCGCGATTATTAGTTCTGCTGTTAGTCCTGCCGCCGCAATCATTGTCCACGCCTTATTTGCGTTTATTTTGTTAACCTCAACTGTACGCCACGCAGATACATTGTTGTCAATCGTCAGAAGAAATAAATCTCTGGGAACTACACCCTAATAATCAAACAAAATAAATATTGAGTTTCAGATTTTGGAAGATAATATAACCCCTGGAAAATATGCGCGAACTGTCTTTCGCGAATATTTTTCGGGGGCGCTCTATTATGCTAAAGAGTATTGACAGTTTTCCTTTTATGGAGTATTATAATTTTAGTCACTTCTTATATGGAGTGAAAAACTTTAAGAGAGAGGAATAAAAAGATGAAGGTAACAGTAATCGGCAGCAGAAAGTTAGACTTTACCGACCAGAACGGGAACCACATAGAGGGTATACAGGCTTTTGTTAGTTACCCCTCGCCGGACTTTGAAGGTGTGCAGGTAGATAAGATATTCTTGCACGCGGAAATGACGCCTACGGGTGGTGTACGGGTCGGGGCGGAATATCAGGCAGATTATAACGCCCGTGGAAAACTGATGTCATTTATGCCGGTAAAATAACGCCGCGCGGTAGGGGGTAGGCCCGGCCCGCTCGGCGGCTCCCATCGGGCCACGTCATGGGAGCCGAGTTCCATTTGTTCCATTTTTGAGAGAGAGGGAAGAAAAATGGCAAGCAGAAAATATCGTAATTTCTCGGCTGTAATGTATGAACAGCCAAACATAAAGAACATATCGGCCCAGCGCTGGGCTTATATCTTGCATGATAGAGACATCGAAAGAGATGGCAGTACAAAAAAAGCTCATTACCATATTCTGTTAGAGTTTGTGAACCCTCGTTCTGTAAGCAGTGTGGCAAAGATGTTGGGTATAGCTGAGAATATGGTCGAAATTGTATACAGTGTGGAGGGGTCAAGATTGTATCTTACTCATGCGAACGCACCAGATAAAACCCAGTACGATATATCCGAGGTGATAGCAAACTATGACGTGGAAAACGTTGATAAACCCTTATCGTTTCTTGCGATATATGATATGGTCGAAAAGTCGGAAAACTTTAAAGAGTTTATTACGGAAATGTCGACGTACCGTATTCCGCAGTCTCTCAGTACTTATAATATGCTGTGTGGCATCTGGCGCAATCACTGCGTATAGTCAGGCCGTTACTCCGCAGGAAGGTTGGTTTATAGCAGGG
>CANRLU010000127.1 GCA_947631535.1 uncultured Clostridia bacterium
AACCTTATGATAGGCTTCGGGATAGACGAAACCCAGGCGGAATATGTCGCCGAGATAAAACTGAGGCACTTAAACCGCGAGTATATCCTCAACCGCTTAAAGGACATAAACGACCTCACCGACGAGATCGCCTCACTCGAAGATATTCTTGGCAGCGAGCGCAAGGTTAAGCTCATCATCATCGACGAGCTCAAAAAAGTAGCGGAGAAATACGGTCAGCCCCGCAGGACCGGCATAATTTACGCCGACGACGAACCCGACGTAAAGGAGGAGCCCCTTGTTGCCGACTATCCCTGCCGGCTTATCCTCACGCGCGGCGGCTATTTCAAGAAGATAACTCCGCAGTCGCTCAGAATGTCGGGCGAGCAGAAGCTAAAGGAAAACGACGTTGTGACCACCGAGATAGACCTTTCAAATCGCGCCGAGCTCTTATTCTTCACCACTAACGCCAAGTGTTATAAGTCGAAGGCGTCGGCTTTTGCGGACTCAAAGGCGAGCCTTCTCGGCGACTTCATACCCGTGGCGCTGAAATTCGAGGAGGGCGAAAGCGTCTTCGGAATGGCGGCTACGCTTGACTATTCAGGCTGTCTGCTGTTTGTATATAAAAACGGCAAGGCGGCAAAGGTCCCGCTAAGCTCATACGCGACCGTCACCAACCGCAAGGTGCTCTTAAAGGCTTATTCCGACAAGGCCGAGCTCGTCGCCATTCTCGACGTCAAGGAGGGCTGCGACGTTATGCTCCGCTCGTCAAACGGCAGGGCGATAGTCTTCAACACCGGAATGATACTCCCGAAATCGACCCGCGACACGCAGGGCGTTCAGGTGATGACCCTGAAAGCCGGTTCGCACGTGGAGTCGGCGCATATTTTAACGGAGGAGCAGGCGAAGGAGTTTTCGAAGTACCGCACGAAAACGCTTCCCGCCGCAGGACCCTTTGCCAAGGACGTTCCCGACCTCGACCAGCTCACGCTCATCTGAATTTAACATCAAAAAGGGGAGGCCGTGGGGACTTGCCGAATATGACGGTAAGTGAGATAAATCGGGCTTTGCAGGAGAAACAGTGATGGAAAAAGTCGTTATTAAGAAGGTGGAGAGCGAAGACGAAATCAATGGCAAAGGATATGTGCACTACAAGTCTTGGCATGAAACATATACGGGTTTGATAGACGCGGATTATCTTAAGAGGCATACACTTGAAAAATGTATAGCAACAGCGCACAAATGGCCGGACAACATTCTTGTGGCAAAAGACGGAGATCGGGTCGTCGGATTTGTGGGATACGGTGCTTACCGTGACGATACGCTTCCTGCCTGCGGTGAGGTCTTTGCCATTTATGTTCTCGCGGAATACCACGGGCAAAGAGTCGGCTATGAGTTGATGAAAGCGGCGATCGATAAACTGTCCGCGTACAAAAAGATTGCTGTTTGGGTACTGAAAGGAAATGATAGAGCAATACGCTTCTATGAAAGGTTTGGGTTCCGTTTTGACGGGACAGAAGCTGAAATCATGCTTGGGACGCCGAATACTGAGTTGAGAATGATTTTTGAAAGAGAATAATGAACCCCGTTTACCTGTCAGACTGGTTTTAAAGCCCACTTCTATACGCAAAAGCAGACGGTTTCCCGCCTGCTTTTTTGCTTATGCCGGCTTGGTCGAAAGCTCTTTTGCCGCAATAAAAAAGCATATCCGCCGCAGTGGACGGATATGCAGGTCAGGCTTAGGAGGCCTATATGAAAAAACCGATGATTGCTTTTTATCGGCGGTTATCTCTTCTTTGAGACTGCCGCTGCGGCCGCCGCAAGCGCCGCTATAACGGCGGGCACCGCAATAAATATGCCGGTGTCGGGCGAAGGAGTTTCGGTAAAGCCGTCTTCTTCCGAAGAGGAGCCTTCCGTCGGGTCGTCGCCCTCGGTGGTTATCGGGGCCTCGGTCTCACCGCCCGAAGCGGGAGCATCGCTGCCCTCATTGCCGGTTGCGGGAGGAGGGTTGCTGCCTGTCTCGCCGCCGGAAACGGGAGGATTGTTTTCAGTCTCACCGCCCGATGCGGGAGGATTCTCTTCTCCGCCCGCGGAGCTTTCGGCCGAAACGCCGTCGTGCTCGGTGCATTTTACCGTAAGCGAAACGGTCTCAAGCGACTTGAGGAATTCCGCAATATCTTGCTCGCCGCACACGTCGGAGACCTTTACGGGTATCATGACATTGCCCCAAGCTTCCACGGAATATTCGCCCTTCGCGCCGGAGTAGGTGTAGTCACTGTCGGCAGTGCGGAAGACGATATCCGAGATTTCGACGGTAAATGAGTGGCGCGGGTCGTGTTCCTTGTCTTCAATTCCGAGCCAGATATAGCTCCATTCGGAGGTGGCGATATCCCACTTTGTCGAAACGTCGGTTACGACAGAGGTTTCCTTGCCGAAGACGTCGTAGTATTCGTCGCCGGTGAAGCCTTCGTAATAGGTGTTATCCCAGGTGGAGGTGTCGCTATGGCTTGCGGGGTAGAGGTAGATATTCAGCTTTACTTCGGCGGCGGCAGGCTCATCTTCCTTGCCGCCCTCGCCGGGAACATACACTCTTAATGCGTTCAGATAGAAGTTCTTGTCCGCAACTTCCTCACCGTCTTCAAGGTGGTTCTTCTCGTGCTCCCAAATCATAAACTGGAACGTGAGCTCGGTGAAGGGGAGCTCCTTGCCTCTATCGGCGAGGAGCTCCGAAACGGGTGCGCCGCACTTGAATTCTCCTCTGTGATTCCCGCTGAACTGGTAGGCTCCGCCCTCGAAGTCCTCGTTGACAAAGAGCTGCACCGTCGCGTCGTATTCCGTGCAGGTGCTGTTGCCCTCTATTTCGAGATATGCGCCGTCAGCGGAGAGTGCGTCGAGGAAGTCCTGACGCCTTTCGTTGAGGAAACCGGTGCCGAGCCAGCCTGCGTCTACTGTGTTCTTTTCGGAAGCCGTCCACTCAAACGCAACGTCAGTGGAACCGCCCTCACTCTCGCCGGAGGACAGCCTGTAATACTCCACGTGATAAAGCTTGAAATCTGTCGTCCAGGACTGCACCGCAAGCCCCTCGACTTCGTCTGCGGTCTTTCCGTAGCTGTCAAGAACCGCCTTGAGCGATACGGTGCTCTCGTATTTGCCGTCGCCGAGCTCGGCAGTAGTCATCTTCACGCCGTTGTCAAAATCGCCGTTCAGGACTGCAACCGCTCCTTCGCCGGGCGTTCCGCTGTAGGTCACGGCGAGGCTGTAGCCGTCTCTGAAGTATTCGCGAAGCTTTTCAACGTCAACTCCGCAGAATGAGTCGTTCGCCCACACGCTGCCGCCGACGACGCAAAATCCCCATGCATCAGCGGACGTGTTCGGGGTCTCGCCGGTCTCGCTGTCAAACACCGCTTCGACGTCGGTGCGCGATTCGTCGGCATAAATCATTATCCCGCCGCTTGCGCAGAGCGAAACCAACAGTGCCAGCGACACTATGATCGATAGAAATTTCTTCATTTTTAATACCTCCGTTACTTTTTTCAAGGCCCTCGGCGAATTTCCGACACACTCAGGCCGCTAAGACAAATGTGAAATCTCAAGATATTCAGAAAGTGAAGTAAAAGTGCACAAAATGAATATCAAAATCCCCCTGTCTTATTGTTGATTTTAACATACTATGAGCTTTTAATCAATGCAAAATATTATGATAAGTATAAAATATTAAACGAAATATCAGAAAATTCGGTACAAAAATTTGCGAAAAACATCCCGCCCGGGATATTTCTCGGACGGGATAATGTTAAGGTGGGGGAACGTCTTATTTTCTCTTCGCGATAAGCGCTGAGATTGCGGCCATTACCGCTCCGATGCCGGTGAATATAACGCCGGTCTTCGGGTTCTCGGAGGTCTCGTCTTCCTTGGTTTCAACGACTTCCGCTTC
>CANRLU010000128.1 GCA_947631535.1 uncultured Clostridia bacterium
AAATCAAATCTTCCGACATCCGATGCTGCTCCAATCTCGTTTTCATCGAGCCAGTCGGCAATTTCATTTTGTGATGTGTCAGCCGAGAACCTCTCCCCGTCGAGCCAAATCGCCTTCGGTGCAAGAGAATGAAGATTGTCGGCACTTGACCCTATCCCGCTTGAATGCGACGTGCAGAACGGCAGTATCGTCTTGCCCGAAAAATCATAGCTCTCTAAAAAAGTATAAATGATTTTCGGCGCTTGACCGTGCCAAATGGGATAGCCCAGAATGACGGTATCGTATTTCTCCATATCCTCGACCGAGCCGGAAATTTCAGGTCTTGCCGACGGGTCAGCCTGCTCTCGGTCGGCTCGGCAATCGGTATAATACGCTAAATTCTCGTCGGTGTACGGCTCGGCAGGGGTTACTTCGTAGATGTCCGCGCCGAGAGTTTCCGCGGCATATTCCGCAAGCTTCTCGGTCGTTCCTGTCGCGGAAAAATAGGCGACAAGAATATGTTGTTTGCTCTCTGAAGCCACGGACTTGTCGGTAGTTTGCTCCGTTTCGGTCTGCGCCTCAGTTTTTTCAGATTCGGGCGTTTTTTGAGAGGCAGTTTGCTGCTCTTTTGTCGGCTCCTCGGTGCTGTTCGGCTCAGCTTTTCTGCCGCATGAGGCAAATCCGAGCGCCATGACAAGAGCGATAACCGAAGTCAAAAACTTTCTCATCATAATCATCTCCGAACTTTAATTGCATCAGCCCAAATTTTTGCTGAAAAACTCCTCCAGCTTGTCAAACGGTATTGCATTCTTCCCGCCGCCGTCGTACAGGTCGGTGTGGACGGCGTTCGGAATGATAAGCAGCTCCTTGTTGTCCGTATACTTGCTGTCCTTTGTCATAGCGGCATAAGCGTCCTTTGAGAAGTAGCAGGAGTGCGCCTTTTCACCGTGCATGATCAGCACGGCGCTTCTGATCTCATTGCTGTATTTGAGAATGGGCTGATTGAGGAAGGATTCACAGCCGATCACATTCCAACCGCCGTTTGAATTAAGGCTGCGGGGATGATAGCCGCGCTGGGTCTTATAGTAGTCGTAGTAGTCCTTCACAAAGAACGGCGCATCCTCCGGCAGCGGATCAACGACACCGCCGCCGAGGGCGTATTCTCCCGCTTTCAAATCAGCAAGGCGCTGCGCGCACATGGCAGCCTTTTTCTGATACCGAGCTTCTTCGCTGTCCTCGGCGTCAAAATAGCCGTTGGCGTTTACCCTCGTCATGTCGTACATGGTGGACGCTACGGTCGCTTTTACTCTCGTATCCAACGCCGCCGTATTCAGCGCCATGCCTCCCCAGCCGCAGATTCCGATAATACCAATTCGGTCGGGGTCGACTTTATCGTGCAGCGACAGAAAATCCACCGCCGCCATAAAGTCCTCGGTGTTGATGTCGGGCGATGCCATGTACCTCGGCTCGCCGCCGCTCTCGCCCGTAAAGGAAGGGTCGAAGGCAACCGTCAGGAATCCTCTTTCCGCCATGGTCTGGGCATACAATCCCGCCGCCTGCTCCTTCACCGCTCCGAAGGGGCCACAAACGGCAATCGCCGGGAGCTTACCTTCCGCATTTTTCGGCACATACAAATCTGCCGCCAGCGTGATGCCATAGCGGTTCGGGAATGTCACCTTGCAATGCTCGACAGCCTTGCTTTTCGGGAAAGTCTTGTCCCATCTCGTACCCAATTTCAGTTCAGACATCAAAATCTTCCTTTCTATTTGATTTGAAATTATTATATCACCGTCGTGCAAAAATATCAAATACATATATTATATAGAATAATATACTTGAAAGGTATAGCTAAATATGTTATAATATAATCAAAAAATGAGGAGAAATTATGGATATTCGTGTTTTAGAATATTTTCTGACAGTTGCGAAAGAGGGAAGTATTACGCGGGCTGCGGCGGCTCTGCACATGACCCAACCGCCGCTTTCAAGGCAGTTAAAAGACCTTGAAGATGAGCTTGGCAAGCGGCTTTTCGTGCGCGGGAGCAAAAAGATCACTCTCACCGAGGAAGGAGCTTTGCTTCGGAAAAGGGCTGAGGAAATCGTTGAGTTACTTAATAAAGCCAAGTCGGAGCTAACTGCAAGCGACGGCAGCATTTCGGGCGACATTTACATCGGCAGCGGCGAAACAGATGCGTTTTCGGTGGTTGCAGAGACCGCAAAAAGGCTGCAAAAAACATATCCCAAAATTCGGTACCAAATCTACAGCGGCGACGCCGAGCGCATCACTGAACGGCTTGACAAGGGGCTTTTGGACTTCGGACTGCTGGTCGCGGGCGAGCCGTTCGACCCGAAAAAGTACGATTATATCAGCCTGCCTGCGAGGGATAGTTGGGGAGTTTTGATGCGTGCGGACTGCAAACTGGCGCGCAAAAAGTCCGTCAAGCCGAAGGATTTGCACGACCTGCCGCTGCTGATTTCACACCAAACAGCCGCGGGCAACGAGGTGTTCGATTGGCTTGACAAAAGCATAAATGAGTTAAATATTGTTGCGCTTTATGATCTTTTGTATAACGCCTCGCGGTTCGTAAAATCGGGACTTGGCTATGCGATAACGCTCGACAAGCTAACTAACTTCGGCGAAGGAAATGAGCTCTGCTTCCGACCGTTAAGACCTAAATTGGAAACCGGTCTTTGCATAGTTTGGAAACGCGGGCAGGTGTTTTCCAAGGCTGCAGAGATGTTTTTGAGGGAAATGAGGGGTGAAATGTTGGAGTAGTTCACTACTTGACGTTTTTTGGAATGAAAAGACCGCCCGATTCTGCGTGACGCAGGAATGGGCAGCTTTGGATTTCTGATTGATTGCGCTGAATGGTTGTAATGCTTTATGAGTAGTTGTCATTAAACAAGTTACGAAACGGGACAAAGTCGGACAGGTCCTTATCCGTATCTTCGTTGTCATTGACCGCGATATAACGGACATTCATCTCAGGAAAGACAAATTCGAGATAGTAGACCATCGTTACATGTTCTCTGCCAAATCTTGACAAATCTTTTGTCACGACACTGTTTACCTTGCCCGTTTCAATATCCGACATCATTCGCTGAAAGGCTGGGCACTCGAAGTTTGCGCCGCTCCAACCATCATCGACATACTCATCATAGACAAGAAGTCCGTTCTTTTGTGCGAATTTTTGCAGAACTACTCATCATCGGTCATTCTGGTTTTGACAACGATTTTTCTCTTAGGCGTGTTGTATTTCTTTGGCATATAAAGCCTCCTTTCACTTTACAACGTACATTTTTTCTTCAAAAAGCAGGTATCCGATCAAAAAAATTTTTTCATTTCATACTAAACGGATATTTCTCGGGCAAATGGGTACCCCCACGGTTGTAAAATTTCTATTAACATTGTCACATACCCCTCTCTCACGATACAACGGACATTTTTTAAGCAAATTTCTGGGCACTTTCTAAAAAAGTTGGTCTAAAATTCAAAATTTCTCCGTTTGGCACAAATCGCAAGGAATTTATGAGTACTTTGTTGGACATTTTTTAGCGACTTTTTTCGTTTCAGTAACACATCAAATGGCAAAAATGCAACCGTCGCGAATAAAATTTAAACATAAAAATACCAACGTATCAATTTGGCACGTTGGCATAATTTTTATTAGTGGCTCCCGCAAAGTCATAGACTTTGTGGGGAAAAGGAGGAAAAAGAAGCGTTACTTCTTGCCGCTCGACTTCCCTCGACAAAACGATTGTCTCGGTCGTCTCGCGGAGAAGTAATCGCGTCTTTGCGCGGAGCGAGCGAGTTTTCACCGTTAGG
>CANRLU010000129.1 GCA_947631535.1 uncultured Clostridia bacterium
CGCTTCCCCGACGCAGGGCTCTACGAGATAATAGACTTCTATACCCGCGAGGCGGGCGTGAGAACGCTTGAGCGCACGATAGCGTCTATTTGCAGAAAGGCCGCAAAGGACATAGTATCGCACGAGGCGCAGCGGATAACCGTCACTCCCGAAGTTGTGGAGAAATATCTCGGCGTAAGAAAGTTCACCGACGACCTAAAATCCGATAAGCCGCAGGTCGGCGAGGTCAACGGCCTCGCGTGGACCTCAGTCGGCGGAACTCTTATGCCGCTCGAAGTCTTGAGCCTCGATGGCAAGGGCGCTGTGGAGCTGACCGGCTCTCTTGGCGACGTTATGAAAGAGAGCGCAAAGATCGCTGTGAGCTACGCAAGAAGCGTAGCGGAAAAATACGGCATCGAAAAGGACTTCTATACCAAAAAGGACATTCACGTCCACGCGCCCGAAGGAGCAGTCCCGAAAGACGGACCTTCAGCGGGCGTCACCCTCGCCACGGCGATGATATCGGAGCTCTCGGGGATACCGGTGCGCTCAGACGTTGCAATGACCGGTGAGATAACTCTGCGCGGAAAGGTCCTCGCGATAGGCGGGCTCCGCGAAAAGACGATGGCTGCCTACAAGGCCGGCATCAAGACCGTTATAATCCCGAAAGCCAATAAGCCCGACCTCGAAGAGGTGGACGAAAAGGTGCGCGACGGTCTGGAATTCGTCTTTGCGGACACCATTGAGGACGTCCTCGAAAACGCGCTGATAATGCCGGAATCCGAAAGAAAGATGATACCGCCGCCGCAGTTCAAAAAGGCTCCGGCGGGAATAGGAGCGAGAAGCTGATGAACTTTGCCGCAGCCGAATTCAGGGCTTCATACGGCGTATTTGAGCAGCTGCCCAAGCCTGAAAAGAGCGAAATAGTCTTTTCGGGCCGTTCAAACGTGGGGAAATCTTCGCTGATAAACAGGCTCTTCGGCAGAAAGAATCTGGCAAGAGTGAGCTCGCAGCCCGGCAAGACCGCGACGATAAACTTCTATGCACTCGGCGATCTCTATTTTGCAGACCTCCCCGGCTACGGCTACGCAAAGGTGTCGAGGGCGGAAAAGGAACGCTGGAACAGGCTCATCGGCGGATACCTTTCCGACCCCGAGCGCGACATAGCGCTGGTGTTTCAGCTTGTGGACATGCGACACAGCCCGACAAAGGACGACCTTTCGATGATAGAGTATCTCGTCGAGTCGGAGCTGCCGTTTGTGATCGTTCTGACCAAGGCCGATAAGCTCAATAAATCCGAGCGGGAAAAGCGCCTTGAAGCTCTTAAAACCGAGCTCCCCTATTACGAGCAGCTCACCGTGGTGCCGTTTTCGGCGGTGACAGACGAGGGCGTTGAGCGATTAAGAGAAATAATTGACGAAATTTCAGAATAATCTGCAAAATTTCTTGAAAAAATTTGAAAATAAGTGGCATTTCTTCGATTTGCCACTTTACTTTTTCGAAATAATGTGCTAATATATTTTATATGAGCAAAAAGGACGTCGATGAAAGGAGAATAATATGAAATCGGGATTTTCGGGTTCAAAAGATCAGCAGCTTGACGATTTGTTTGAGGCTATTCTCTGCCTTAAAACCAAGGAGGAATGTTACAGTTTCTTCGAGGATATCTGCACCGTTTTGGAATTAAAGAGCATCTCCCAGCGCTACGAAGTCGCACGTATGCTTACTAACCACTTTGTTTACAGCGACATCGTGGCCGAGACCGGCGCCTCTACCGCTACTATAAGCAGAGTGAACCGCTCGATAAACTACGGCAACGGCGGCTACGCTATGGTGTTCAAGCGTCTTGAAGAAAACAAAGGTAAATGAGTTACGGAGCTTTCGCGTCATATTATGACCTGCTGACCTCAAACGTAAACTACGCGGGCTATGCAAGAAGAGTTGACGGTATTCTTTCGGGCTTCGGTCTGAAAGACTGCACTATTCTCGACGCTGCCTGCGGAACTTTAGGGCTCGGCATTGAGCTCTCGGAACTCGGATATGACATTATCGGCACCGATTTGAGCCGCGATATGATAAGCGCGGCGTGTGATAAACTTGCCTTAAAGCGCCTGAACGGGCGCTTTAAACTTGCTGTGACGGATATGCGCTGTCTCCCCGCTTCGGAATTTAAGGCTGACGCCGCGGTTTGTTCGCTCGACGCGCTGAATCATCTCAAAAGCTTGGAAGATGTCGAAAAGGCATTTCGCAGCATACACGGGTGCCTCGGCAAAAACGGTGCGTTCATCTTTGATATGAACACACCTTATAAGCACCGCTGCGTTCTCGGAGACAACACGTTTGTTTACGACCTTCCGAAGGTGTATGCCGTCTGGCAGAACAGCTTCCGCGAGAGCGACTGCTCGGTGGGCATAACTCTCGACTTTTTCGAGAAAACGGCGAGCGGATATCGGCGCTACACCGAGAAGTTCCGCGAAAGAGCATATCCGCAAAGCGCGGTAATAAGTGCTCTGCACCGCTCCGGATTCAAAACGGTAGCGGTCTTCGACGAGCTGAAAAGCTGCGCGCCGAACCCGCACACGGAGCGAATACTTTACGTTGCAAGGAGAATATGATATGGGCAGGATTGTGAGGACGATAAGCGCCGACGCTTCTGTAGTGTGCAGCGCAATAGACGGGACTGACATAGTCGCCGAAATAGAGAGAATACACAAAACGAGCGCCGTGGCGACTGCTGCGCTCGGCAGGCTCGCGCTCGGGACTTCGCTTATCGGCTTCGGGCTCAAAGACAAGGACGACTCCGTTACCGTAAAAGTGAACGGCGGCGGACCCATAGGCGGAATGACCGCAGTCTCGGACAGCTTCGGGAACGTGAAGGCATATTGCAACGAGAATATCGTAGAGCTTCCGCTCAAGCCCAACGGCAAACTCGACGTGGGTGCGGCTGTCGGGCAGAACGGCAGCATCACGGTGATAAAAGACCTCGGACTTAAGGAGCCGTACGTCGGGCAGACCGAGCTCGTGAGCGGAGAAATCGCCGAAGACATCACGAATTACTTTGCGGTTAGCGAGCAGGTGCCTACGGTATGCGCACTCGGAGTGCTCGTGAACCCGGATCTGACTGTCAAAAAGGCGGGAGGATTCATTTTGCAGCTGCTCCCCTTTGCTCCGGACGAGTGCATCGACACAATCGAAAAGAACGTTGCAACTATGCCGAGCGTGACCTCGATGTTAGAGCTCGGAATGACCGCCGAGGAGATAGCTATGAAAGCTCTTGAGGGGCTGGAGCCGAACGTTCTTGACGACTTCGAGGTGGCATATAAATGCGATTGCAGCCGCGAGCGCACCGAGAGGATACTCTTCAGCCTCAATAAAAAGGACATAGAGAGCCTCGCAGAAGATGAAATAACAGAAGTCAGGTGCCATTTCTGCGACAAGGTGTATCGCTTTACACGTGATGAGATACTTGCGCTGTTATCGCGTAAGCAGGAGGTTTCTCCGAGTGAGAACGAGCAAACGGACGAATGATATTAGTAAAGTGATTTTACTTTACAAGAATATTTTTAAAAGTTTTTTCAAATTAGGTATTGACATTTCGGCGATGCTTCTGTATAATATTTTAAGTCGGCACTCGGTGCCGATATGGCCCGGTAGTTCAGTTGGTTAGAACGCTAGCCTGTCACGCTAGAGGTCGTCGGTTCGAGCCCGATCCGGGTCGCCA
>CANRLU010000130.1 GCA_947631535.1 uncultured Clostridia bacterium
GCTGAAAGCATCGGAAGCGGTCTTTCTGCTGATATGCCTTGCTTCGGTCGTCGCGTCTGTCGCCGCCGTTTACATAACAAGGAACAGCGCCGCCGAAACTCCGCTTAAAGTAGAGTCGGGGAGCCTTACCGAAGAAGACCCTGAGTATGATGTTACCGTGCTCAACGCCGCCTCGCGCGAAGACTTTATGAACGTCAGCGGGATAGGGGAGATAAAGGCGGGTGACATAATCGCCTACCGCGACGCCATAGGCGGTTTTAAGCGCGCCTCGCAGCTTAAGGACGTGAGCGGCATAAGCGACTCGCTTTTTCAGAGGATAATCGAATATTTTTACTCTGATGCTCCTGCGCAGACATCTGCCGCAGCAATCTCCGAAGCCCGAGATACGTCGTTTTCTGAGCCCGAACCTGCCTCTACTGTAAAAGAAGCTGAGGAGTCCCGCAAGGCCGCAGAATCCACCTACGCAAAAGAATCGGACGAGCCGGAAATTCCTCCCGAAACCGTTATCGAAGAGCGCGTTATGCGCGAAGTAAACGTAAACGAGGCAAGCGCCGAAGAGATCGCCGACGCACTTATGATAGAGCCCGAGCTTGCAGAGGATATAGTCGCTCTTCGCGAAAAGATACACAAAATATCTACGGTTCAGGAGCTCTACGGCTTCTGCGACGGAATGACGGCGGAAATCTACCGCAGAATAAAGGACTATGTCAGATTTGATTAAAATTGCCAAAATAGTGCAAAACTTTTTTATCAAAAATTTTCGGAAAACCTATTGACAAACCAGACTTTATAGTTTATAATATCAAATCGTGGCACGGATAAATCGTGCACGAGGCGCTGATATAGCTCAGCCGGTAGAGCGCATCCTTGGTAAGGATGAGGTCCCCGGTCCGAATCCGGGTATCAGCTCCAAGGCTCCCGAGGCAAAAGCTTCGGGAGCTTTTTCGTCTGTTTTCGTCAGAAAGGAGAAAAAATGAACGACTCTAAAGAATACCTCGACCTGAAAAAGTGGTTTGAAGAAACCGCCGACGAGCGCTGCGAAGAAATGGGCGCGTTTTTTGACGCAAGAATATCGGGCTACGAGGAGCATATGAGCTTTTGGAGCGAGCACTATAAGCGCGTAGCCGAGCTTGTGCCGCAGAGCGCGCAGACTCTTTTAGACCTCGGCTGCGGAACGGGGCTGGAACTCGACAGGATTTACGAACGCCTGCCCGATATCCGCGTTACGGCTATCGACCTCTGCGAAAGTATGCTGAGTGAGCTTCTTAAAAAGCACGGCGGCAGGCGGCTCGAAGTTATAAACGACGACTATTTTAAGCACGGCTTCGGCGAAAACCGCTTCGATGCGGCCGTTTCGGTGGAGTCGCTCCATCATTTCACCGCCGAGAAAAAGGCCGGACTGTTCGGGAAAATCTACCGCGCTCTCAAGCCGAACGGCATATATATCGAGTGCGACTATATCGCGAGCGTTCCCGAAATCGAGGAGCTCGCCTTTGCGGAGTGCCGCAGGCGCAGAGAGCGCGACGGTATCCCCGAAGGGCAGTATATTCACTTTGACACGCCGCTCACGCTCGAACACGAACTTGAAGCTATGCGTGCGGGCGGCTTCGACAGCGCGGAGCTCGTCGAAAACATCAAAGGCACGCCGATAATCGTTGCAAGGAAAAGGGGATGGATATGAAAATATCGGTGCTCGGCTACAGCGGCTCGGGAAAGTCCACACTTGCGAGACGGCTCGGCGAAAAATACGGCGCCGATGTGCTCCACTTTGACGCGATCCACTGGCTCCCGGGCTGGCAGATGAACACAAAGGCGGAAAAGCTCCGTCTGACCGAGGAGTTCCTCAATACGCACGAATCCTGGGTGATCGACGGCAACTACTCGAAATACTTCCTCGAGCGCAGACTATCGGAGTCCGACGAGATAGTTATGCTGCTCTTCGGGCGGTTTTCCTGTCTGCTTCGCGTTATTAAGCGGTACTTTAAATATAGGGGTAAAACCCGCCCTGATATGGGCGCGGGCTGCGACGAAAAGCTCGACTGCGAGTTTATAAAGTGGGTGCTCTGGGAGGGCAGGACGAAGGAAAAAAGGGCAAAATTTCGCTCAATCGCCGAGAAATATCCCGAAAAAGTGACCGTAATCAAAAATCAGCGGCAGCTAAACAGGTACTATATGAGAAAAGAATTAAGCGCCCCGCAATGACACGGAGCGCTTTTGCTTTTACTGTTCCGAAAATTCCTTCTCGTAATCTCTGTAAACTTCTGCGCGGAAGCCGCGTTCAAAGAATTCCGGCATTACCGCTTTCAGCGCGGCGATTAGTGCCGCTGCCGATTTGCGGTATGTTTCCGCGCTCGGAACGTCGCAGCCTTCCCAAGCTCTTTTGCGAATTATCGAGAGCATAAATATTGCCGAATCAAAGTCAAGTCCGAACTGCGCCTTAGCGGCTTCAAGAGATTTTTCTCCATTAAGTAGCTCCGCGACGAGCTCGAGCTTGGTAAAGTAGATCTCGGGTATCTTTTCGAGTGTCTCCTCGCAGAGTACAAGCTCGCCCTTAGAGGCGTAAATTTCCGCAAGTATGCGCAGGGCGTCGTATTTCACGGCGTCGTCCGTGGTCGCCTCAATAAGGCTCCGGCATATCGTTGCGGCTTCGTCGCTGCGCAGGTCTGCGGCTTTACAAACGATCTCCTCGATTTTTGCGTTGGCTTTATACCTGTCGTAGTCGAAAAGCTCGTCGGTCGTAACATCGAAGAAGAAGGCTATCGCGGGAATGAGAGTCACGTCGGGCAGCGCCGCGCCGGTCTCCCATTTCGAGACTGCCTGAAAGCTGACGCAGAGTGCCTCGGCCAAAACCTCCTGCGAAATGTCCTTTCGCTTGCGGAGCTCTCTGATTTTAATTCCTAAATTTGTCATATCGTTACCTCGCTTTTTTATTTCACCGGTGATATTTTAAGTATACCACGCCGCCGCGCAAAGTAAATAATCTGTTATTCGAGAATTTTTCTAATGCAGGTAGAAAAAGCGCCCCGCAATAATACGGAGCGCTTTTCGTTTACCTTCATACCTTCTCAACCGGCAGCCAGACCTCGATGTACCTTTTGTTTTTGACGTCTTCGTTTTCTTTTTCGTCGTCAGACCAATACCAGTGGGTGATCTCGAGCTCGGGAGCCCTGCGGAGCTGATAGCCTAAAGTCGGCAGAAGCTCCGAGACCATATCCTTGCGCAGGTCTAAAAATACCTCTGTCGGGAACTTCATTCTCTCGGTCTCGCAGACGATATATGTTCCCGCGGGTACGGTGAGGTTCTTATACTTCTTTATGCCCTCCTCACCGAAGTCGTATATAAGGTCGCCGCGGGTCCTGTCGGACAAAAATGCTCCGATATAGCAGTCGAAACCGTCGTCGGCGCAGTTGTCTGCGGCAAGGACGCTCGTCTCGTAATCACGTGAGAGCCACTGCAGGGCATACTGCTGCTCGCGTGTCGAGATATAGAAGTCCGCTTCCTGATCGTGGCGCTCGCCGGGGCTTCCCGAGAGGCGCCTCATAATTCCGGTCATGACCGTTTCGGGTCGTTCAACGATTTTGTAATTCATAGTGTTACCCTCCAAAATAAGTTTGATTCTGAGGCGCGAAAA
>CANRLU010000131.1 GCA_947631535.1 uncultured Clostridia bacterium
CAAGAGCCGCCAACGATGAAGATGACGGCTCTTGCGTTAAATTCTGCGGGTTTGTTTTCTTGGGGAAGAGGGGCAAATGACGGGGCCTTCTTATTACATAAGCTTTGTTATCAGCGATTCTTTTTCTCCGAGGCAGGATATCTGCGTTATGTCGTCGAGCGCCGCCGCGGCATACCCGTCGGGAGCGCCGTATTCGTCAACAAGGCCTACGCACACGCAGCCGCCGTCAATACTTTCAACAACGCCGGTTATGTCGTCGTACCCGCTGTCGCAAAGTTCCAACGAAACGACTTTCCCGCTTTTTGCCGACATTTCGAGCAGCTGCCCGAAGATGTTTTCGCTCTCAAGGTGCAGAGCGGATTTTTCGAGCGCTTTTTCGTCGATGAGCCGGCTCATTTTTTGCTCATACATTCCGCCGTACTCTATCTTCGTTATGCTGTCGGTCTTCACGGCAACTATACCGTCAAATCCGCCGTCTGGCGACACCAGCATCACGGCGGCGTCTTCTTCGTTGAAAGCAAGCACTCTGCCGTACATAAATCCGTCGCGGCCCAGGCGGTAAATGCCGATATATCCTTTATCTTCCGCCTTTTTCAGGACTTTTGCCATATTCGACATTGTTTTTCCTTTCTTCCGGACTGAACTTACCTCACCGCCTGCGGGATCTTTTCTCCGCGCTTTGCGGCTTCCTCCTCTTCGAGGACTCTGTAGGCCACCTTTCCGACAAGGGTGGTGGGCAGGCTCTCGCGGAATTCTATATCGTAGGGCATCGCGTATTTCGCGATGTTCTTTTTGCAGTATGCAAGAATATTCTGCTTTGTCTCCTCTGTGGGCTGATAGCCCTCTCTGAGCATCACGAACGCCTTTATCTTCTGCATCTTATAGGGGTCGGGCACGCCGATAACGCAGGCCATCTGGACCGCTTCGTTGCCCTCAAGCACGTTTTCAAGCTGCGAGGGGTAAACGTTGTATCCCGAGGTGATTATCATTCTCTTGATGCGCTGACGGAAATAAACGAAGCCGTCTTCGTCCATAATTCCGAGGTCGCCGGTGTGGAGCCAGGTCCTGCCGTCTCCGTGGAGCCTTAGGGTGTTGGCGGTCTCCTCGGGGTTGTCGAGGTAGCCGAGCATAACCGTCGGGCCCGAAATGCAGATCTCGCCCTCTTCACCGTAGGGGACTTCTATGTTCGTCCCGACTTCGACTATCTTATAATATGTATCGGCGAACGGCTGACCTATCGAACCCTCTTTATATAGGTGGAGCGGGGTGAGGCAGGAGGCCGTTACGCACTCGGTGGTGCCGTAGCCCTCGCGGACGGTTATCTTTGCGCCGTGGTCCTTGAGGAACTTGTCGAACCGCTTTTTGAGCTCGGGGGTGAGGGTGTCTCCGCCCGAGAACACGCCCTTGAGGCAGCTGAGGTCGGCGTCCTTCATTTCGGGCTGCCTCAGAAGCGCTTCGTAGAGCGTCGGGACGCCCGCGATGAAGTTGCAGCGGGTCTTTAAGATGTCGTGAGCGTAGGTCTTCGGGGTGAATCGGGGCACGAGAACGCACCTGCCGCAGTTTGAGAGGAATGTGTGGATAGAAACGCCGAGCCCGAAGCCGTGGAATATCGGCATAACCGAAAGGATCTTGTCGTCCTTTTCATATATCGGGTTTGCCGATATAACCTGCTGCGAAAGCGCATTGAGATTGAGGTTAGATAGCAGTATCCCCTTGGTGGTGCCGGTGGTGCCGCCGCTGTAGAGGATAGTCGCGGGCTCGTTTTTATCCTTATGGCAGACATATTCGCCGGTATAGGCTTTTCCCGCGCGGATAAAGTCCTTCCAGAGGATAAAGTCGCCGCCCTTGGGGAGCTTCGGGAGCTTTCTGCCCTCGGTGAGGCTGTAGCCGAGCTTTAAAAGCGGCTTGAGCTCGTCTTTTACCGCGGCGATGACGAGGGTGCGCAGAGCGGGGACGTTTTTGCGTATCTCCTCGAATTTCGGGTAAAACTGGTCAAGCGTGAGCGCGCAGACGCTCTTTGAAACGTTGAGATAAAACTGTATCTCGTTTTCGCTCGAGAGCGGGTGGACCATATTCGAGACCGCGCCCATAAGGTTGACGGCGTAGAACATCACCACCGCCTGCGGGCAGTTGGGCATGCATATGGTAACTCTGTCGTTAGGCTTTACGCCGGCGGCTCTTAAGGCTTTTGCGCAGTTGTGGACGTCTGCCTTGAACTTTGCATACGTTGTAGATCTGCCCATAAAGTCATAGGCGATGTGCTCGGGGCGGGAATCTGCCGCTCTTTCGACCATCTCCCACATAGTACCGTCGAAATATTCGAGCGTTTTCGGAACGCTTCCGTAATTATTGAGCCACGGCGCTCTTACTTCATTTGACATTTTAAATTCACTCCCTAAATTATTTATCAAGCGAAACAGGCGTCTCTATCGGCAGCTCCAGAAGCTCTGGATGCTTCAAAAGATGACGGAAAAGCCTGATAGAGTTTGCAAAATACAGCCCGTCGGCTATCCTCTCGTCGATGGTCATTCCGAGGTCGAGGACGTCGTGCATCTCAAAGCTGCCGTCGGCCGAGAAAACGGGCGTGGGTTTCTTTTCGCCGATTATCATAAAAAACGAGTTGGTGCCCCAATCGGCGAGGTGGTGATACTGAGCGTGCATCTTTATGCTGCCGAGGTTAGAGGCAAAGCAGGTGGAATAATAGGGGTCTTCCTTCATAAGCGAAGCGGGGTAATGCCCGTGATACTCGAGCTTGCGCAGCACGGCTACGATGAGCTTGACCATCCAGCGCGGCATCTTCACTATGGCATCCATAATATCGGTGGTCTTGTCGGTCTTGTTCTCGCCGCGGACGCTGTAAACTATCTTCCTAACCTTTTCGTGGATATCCTCAAGCGGCGATACCCCCGACTTTTCGCAGTTGACGATGGCAAGCGCCTCGGGCGATTCGTCTACGAACTTTTTCTTCACTACGAACGCCATAATTATGTCTTTGCGCTCGTAAAGCCTGCCGCCGCTGTAAAAACGGTTGAGCTTAGGCCTTAGCAGGCAGACTTTTGCTCCCGCCGCCATTATAACGTGGAAAAACGTATATTTGAAATCGGGATTTCCGGCGTTTTTCTCCGCCAGAAATGCCTCAATCGCCGTAAGGTCGATGCTTTCGTTCATGACCGCTTCGTTGGCGGTCCTCCCGGGGAGCATATGCGGCATAAGCACATGCATCGAGTCGGCCTCTCTGACATAATAGGCGTCTTTTCGGTCAAGACGGTGTTTTTTGCGCTCCGACATTGTTGTACCTCTCCTCTGTTTTACAATCCACATACGTAATAGTATAAGTCTTATTTTTAAAGATGTCAAGCCAAAAAGCACAAAAAGCGACCTCAAAATGCGCGAAAATATTGGAAGAGGAGGGGGCGGCAAACGGGGAGCATAAAGCGCGGAGCTTGTCGGACTCTTCACAAACTGTCCCGAGGCGAAAATACCCCTCCCCTCGAGGGGAGGGGTCGGTCGTTCACCGAACGGTGAACGACCAGGGTGACAGGGTGGAACCCC
>CANRLU010000132.1 GCA_947631535.1 uncultured Clostridia bacterium
TCAAAATGCCTGTCAGCGGAAGCGCCAAAAGCGTTTTATAGAAGTTTTCGTCTACCATCGACCTCAGATCGTCCTTGTCGCTTTTCAGCTTCTTGCCGCTTTTCAGATACTGCTCGGCGAGCTTGTTCTGCTTGACATTCAGACGCCAAGTGTAGATAAGGGCGATGATGAAGAATATGGTCAGAACGCCGTAGAGCAGGATTTTGAACGAGTTGTCGTTATAGACGGTGGTATATGTATCGAGCACGGCGTCATAGGACTGAGTCGGACCCTGTTTGCCGAGCGACGGCAGCATTGACAGCCAGTAGCCGCCCGCGGTTATCATATATACGATAAAAACTATCTCAAACAACAGGAACAAAAGCCCGCGGAGGACCTGTCCTCTCGCGATGCTTCCGAAGCCCATCACGAAGAAGGATGTCTTTGTTTTCCAGTCGCCGTTTTTAAACGTCCTGCCGATGTCTATAAACTCGTTCACGACAGCTATGGCGCCGTTTTTTATACCCGTGCCGATTTTCACAAAGAGCCCGGCAATCGCTGCGGGTATTTTTTTGAAGAAGGCAAGGATCTTATAGATGAATTTTTGAAGCTTTGAAAGCCTTAGGTATCCCCCGTCGGAATACTCCTTTAAGAGTGCGCCGATCTCTTTGAAAAATACCTTCGGACTTTTATGCTTTCTGCGCACCGATGCTTTTTTGGGGTCGGTGCCTTTTTGCCGTTTCATTAAATCACCCCTTAATAAAATGTCGGGGTCGTTTTGCAGACCCCGACTGATAGTTGGTTATATTGTCAGGCAATGCCAAAGCTATTTAAATTTTTGCTTTGATTGCTTGATTATGCAGGAATAAGGCTTACCTCGCCGGTTGCAGCGTTAAGCTGAATGTAATAGGTGCCGGCTGTCTCGACGACAAAGTTGTCGGCAGGATATGCGACGTCCCAGCTCTTGCCCTGACGGCACTTGAACTCAACTCCGGCGTCCATAGTGTAAGCCTCGTTTGAAGTCCAAATATCGCCATCGGCAGTCATGGGAAGATCGAGCGTCCAGCCGTCGCCATTGATGGAACCGATAACTGTGAATGCATTCTTAACATCGTCGGACATGGTGAACACCGCCTGAATGCTCTCTTCATACTTTGTAAGAGCAGCCTTGAGGGCGGCGTCAGAGCCGTCAGAATCCTTTATATCGGTGGTGATGACCTTGGCGATGTCCCACCAAGAGCCATGAATGTTAGGCTGAGGAACGGCATAGTTGCCCTGCTCGTTCAAAGCCGCAAGGGTAGGATCGGAAGTAACGGCGGGATCTTCAAGGGCTTCCTTGTTGGAGGGGCCCCAACCGAATGAGTTAAATCTTGCAAGCTGGCAATCCTTGCCGGTAAGATACTGGGCGAGCCTTGCGATCGCAGCGCCCTTGGTGGCATCGGTCTGAGGCTTTACACCGAGGAGTTTGCAGCCGCTGTAAGAACCGATGTGGTAGCTCTTTCCATCGACCTCGAACGAAGGAAGATCGGTAACGCCGAAGTTGTCGCCGAGCTGATCCTTGATGGTCGCATAGTTCCATGTACCGGTTACGACAACGGCGGAACCGCTGGCGAAGTCGGCGTTGGAGGAGTTTACATAGCTCTTAGAGGTGACAACCTTCTGAATGCCCTTGGCGGCGATAAGACCCTTGTCGGAGTTGAAGTCGTCGTCGATGGAAATGAAGTTGCCGTCGTTATCGGTTACCCAATCGGAATGGCAGCCTACACCAAAGAAGAAGCCCGCGGTGTACCAAGCGTTCTCGAGTTCATAGGAGATGTTCTTGCCTGCGGCCTCGCAGTCGGCGATAATGGCCTCGAGGCTGTCAACATCGGAATCCGGGACAACACTCTTGTCATAGTACATGAAGTAGCCGTTATCGGCGGTAAGCGGATAAGCATAAAGGTCGGAACCCGACTGCGCCGCAAGGATAGAAGCAGCGTTGTTGTTATCCTTGGCATAGGTCGCAGCTGAGCTTCCGAGCTTGGAAAGCGCGCCCGCCTGGATAAGACGGCTAAGCTGGTCCTGAGCGAAGAAGTAGAGGTCACCGCCGGCCTGAACGTCGGTGATCATGTTGGTTGCAGCGTCAGCCTCGGAAACGGGCTCAACAGTCGCGTTGATGGTGATGCCGTATTCATTTGAACCGTTGAAGTCGGCTACCTGCGATTTTGTAAGGTCTACAGCCGCTTCGGGCGCCCAGATTACGATATCATAGGTTCCGGCAAGATCGCCGCTGGCAGCACCGCCGTCGCCGGCGCCATCAGAACCCCCCCGATTGCGACGGGCCGCCGCAGGCAACGAGGGAAACCATCATAGCAAGCGCCAAAATGAGTGCCAATAGTTTTTTCATATATATACCTCCTAAAATTATAGGTCAATAACAGCCTGCCGCAGTTGCGCTGATCGGCGGAGATCAGAATGTGCTCTGCTCAAAACTGTCATCTTTTACATTATATCACAGTATTTTTACAAATTCAATAATTTTTGGCTCGAAAACCCGTTATCGTTTTAGATGAACTTTTGTGAAATATTTTGTGAGAAATGCTCAACGCCGCTTTAACATTTTTATTCATTAAATCACTTTACTGCCGGGTTTTCACTCAGACTTGGTTAAAAATGCGTCGTCTATCTTTCCCCACGCTCCGCCGCCAGCTCCCGAGCACTTCACATATATGCCGACCGTCACCGAGCCGCCCTCCACGACCTCTATCCCGCTTATTTTCCCCTCGCTCCAGCTTCCGTAGGAGGTTATCTCCATCGGCGCGGTGCTCGTTATCTCGCCGTTTTCCTTTATATAAGCGTAACATTCATACTCGCCCGCGTCGCCGCCCATTATCGAAATGCAGTATTCGTACTTCCCGGTCGGCAGGCCCTCGGCGGTCTGCTCGAGAGTAAATTCAACGCTGTTTGCGGCGCTGCTCCAGAAGTGATAATGCTTCGTCCCGGTCAGCGAATCGTCCTTCTTATCCTCGACATAAAGCTGCTCGGTCGCGCCGAGATCCGTCGCCGTCCAGCCGATCTCGCCGTCCTCAAAGCTGTAGTTTTCAAGATAGTTTTTATCAAGAAGGGTCAGCCTGCACTTGACTTCGAGCTCACCCACCTTTCCCGCGACGATATACTCCCCCGCGCCGCCGTTTACTGCCCTCGCGAGATCCTCCTGCGACCACTCGACCGCCTCCTGCTGCTTTCTTCCGTCGGTCATTACGACGTTCACGCTCTCGGGAAGCGCGACCTCCTCCCCGCTTGCGATAATAAGCTCGATATCCTCCACTGACTCGGCCTTTATCCCTACGTCGTTTCCGTATCTCACGAGGTTAAATACCTGAAGGCTTGGCAGCGGAACGCCGTCGG
>CANRLU010000133.1 GCA_947631535.1 uncultured Clostridia bacterium
AGAACAGCAGTTCTGAACACAAAAACTTTCACGTTTGATGAGATTTTACGGCAGCACCTTGCATTTCGCGACAGCGGGGCGCTTATCGAAAACTGCCTCAACAGGTTTTTGAGCGCGCTGCACATTGGTAGGAGCATTCCTGTCAATGTGGACGATATGCTCGCGGGATTCACTGCCGAAAATGAAAGCCGGTTTTGTTGCCGCTCACACTTCGCAATCGTAAACGATTGATTGCTCGTGTTCACGACAAAACCCCGCATTCATTGGTGAGAAGTTCAAGGCGGTGATTCGGGCGATTGCGGAGGGGATAATGGAGAGGTGTCTAAGATAAAAGCAAAAAATATTGCAATCCGTAACATTTTATGATAAAATAATTTTCTGAAGTCAGCAGCGAGGGCAGTTATAATTTACTGATAACTAACAACTAAACATCTAACTATACGGTGAATGTCTATGCTAAAACAAATCAGATACTTTCAGGCTGTCGTTCGCGCAAACAGCTTCAGCGAGGCGGCTGAGAAGTGTTACATATCGCAGTCCGCAATTTCTCAGCAGGTTCAAGCCTTGGAACGGGAGCTGAGCGTAACGCTTCTGAAGCGGGAAAACCGGCGATTCTCCCTGACACCTGCCGGAGAGCATTTCTATCGGCAAAGCATTCTTTTGATGGCGGATTTTGACCGGCTGTGCAAAGAAACAAAAAGGATAGCGCAGGGAGAGGATTTTGTTCTGCGTATCGGATATATCAAGGGATACGGCGGCGCTGAATTTCAGCGAGCCGTGGCGGAATTTACGGCAAAGTACCCCGATATTCCCATCGACATGAAAAACGGCAATCACGAGGACTTGTATGAACTGTTGCGTTCCAATCAGGTAGACTTAGTGCTGAACGACCAAAGACGCGCTTTTTCAGACGAGTATGTCAATACCGTTCTGACCGTCATAAGCTGCCATATTGAAATCTCTGTCAGAAATCCCATAGCCGGTTTGGATTATGTCAATGTGGGCGATTTGCGGAACACTCCCTGTATTTTAGTCGCGTCGAGGGAACAGCAGGAGAACGAGCAGTCCTATTATCATGAAATTTACGGAATCGAGAGCAAATTTTTATTTGCCGAAAATCTGGAGGAAGCGCGGCTGATGGTCGTGAGCGGGAAAGGTTTTCTCCCCATCGAGGGAGGCGAAGCGCCCACGCATTTTGCCGAGACGATCGCAAGGCTGCCGCTTTGCCGAAACGGAAAACCCATAAGCCGCAATTACTGCGCTTTCTGGAGGGTTGACAACTCAGGATATTATATCGAGGAATTTGCCGAGATATTGAAGGCGCAGTTTGCAAAACAGAAGTAGGTGTTCCGCCCAAAAGGAAAGGCATATCCGTCACTATTGCATCGAGTGACAGATATGCTTTTTTAATTATCGTTGATTGATATGATTATCGGCGCAGATCATTCAGCACCGCTCCAATATCCGCATCAATGCAAATCGACTGCTTCTCAATCTCCGTAGGGCAGACCGCCTCGCTGTAGTTGATACACGCATAGGTCGCCGCCTTGTTTTGTGCGGTCATACGCCAAAAAGGATACTTGATAATGACAGGCGTATTGTAACCGACGCCGAGTTCCAAGAATAATATCCGCCCGTTTTTCCGTGTCCGCAGAAAGTCCTCATACCGCTCAGCCGCTTGGTGCCAGCCCTCATCCTCGACAAAGCGGTCGTCGGAACGCAGATTCATCGTCATCGGCTTGCCGCAATGAGGGCATTTAGGGAGCAACTCGGTCGGGATTTTCATGTCCCTTTGCCGCTCCATCATCTGCCGAACCGCGCTTTCGTTGTCAAAAGTTTCCTGACAACACGGCTCGGAGCATTGGAACAGCCCGTAGTCGCCCTGCGTGTAAAAAAGCCGCGTTTTGTCGAATCCCGCTTTCTGAAAACAGTGGTCGACGTTGGTCGTGATGACGAAGTAGTTTTGATTTTTTATCATATCATACAGCGCGCTGTAAACCGGCTTTGGTGCGTCCATATAGCGGTTGATGAAGATGTATCTCGACCAGTATGCCCAAAATTCTTCGGGCGTTTTATAGGGGTAAAACCCACCCGAGTACATATCCGAAAAGCCGTATTTTCGGGCAAAATCCGAGAAATATTTTCTGAACCGCTCGCCCGAATAGGTAAACCCCGCAGATGTAGATAGCCCCGCACCTGCGCCTATTACAACGGCGTCCGAGGTGCTTAAAAGCTCCTTGAGCCGCTTAATTTTGTCCGAGTAATTTTTGATATATCCTGCGGTCATCATCTTTAAAGACATTGAATATCACCTCGGTATTTTTCTTAAACTCTTTAACGGCTTTAATCGCGATTTCCGCCGCAAGCTCGTTCGGAAAATGAAACACACCCGTGGAAATGCAGCAGAACGCCACGCTTTTTATGCCGTTTTCCTGCGCGATTTTCAGGCACTCCCGATAGCATGAAGCAAGCAATTCGCGGTCATTTTCGGTCACATTTCCGCGAACGATCGGACCCACCGTATGCAAAATAAAGTCGCAGGGCAAGTTATAGGCGGGCGTGATTTTCGCGTGTCCCGTAGGCTCGCCGTGACCCTGCCGAGCCATAATTTCCGCGCATTTTTGGCGTAGCTGAACCCCCGCAAAAGTGTGAATCGCGTTATCGATACAGCCGTGGCAAGGTGAATAGCAGCCTGTCATGCCGCTGTTGGCCGCGTTGACTATCGCCCCGCATTTCAAGGTCGTGATGTCGCCCTGCCAAAGATAAATACCCGATTCCACGGGCGTCAGATCGGATATATCCGTAACGCCTTTTCGGGCGGTTTCCTCCTGCAAATAGGTGTCTTGAGCCGTCAGAAAATCCTCACCAATGGGGCGCGGCGGGCGGACGTTCATCAGCGAGCGCAGCAACCGCTTCTGCTCCTGTTCGTTTTTGGAAATTTCTATATCCCTATATTGAGGCTGTTCTTTCAGCAGTTCTCCGATTAAATAAATTCTTCTTTCCTGTTGTGTCATAGCTTATCCTCTCCGAATAACGGCATGGTGCGGGCAAACGGATTTGCAGTTGCCGCAGCGCAGGCAATGCGCCTGCACGATCACTGCGGGCATAGTCGTAAAATCAATACAAGCCTGCGGGCAGGCAGATTCGCAAATGCGACAGCCGATACAAGACCCCGTTATGAAATATCCTTCTTCGCATATCTTTGCCTTTCCAAAGGTAAAAGATGCTCTTTCTATCGGCTTTTTTGATAAATCAAACCACTCGCCGCTGCCGTCATAAAGTTTGAACACCGTCAGCGCCTG
>CANRLU010000134.1 GCA_947631535.1 uncultured Clostridia bacterium
TGGTCGAAGCCCCAGTCGGCATACTCGCCCCAGACGAGATAGCCGAGGCGGTCGCAGTGGTACAAAAACCGCGGCTCGAAGACTTTTTGGTGGATCCTTGCGCCGTTGAAGCCGAGCGCCGTCGCAAGCTTTATATCGCGGATCAGCGCGGCCTCGGAGGGCGCGGTGTAAATTCCGTCGGGGTAGAAGCCTTGGTCGAGGACGAGCCGCTGGAAGACCGATTTTTCGTTGATCAGAAATTTTTTGCCGTCAAGCCGCACGCTCCGCAGGCCGAAGTAGCTTTTGACTTCGTCCTCGCCGAATTTAAGGCAAACGTTGTAGAGCCACCCTTTTCCGGGCTCCCCGAGGTGTTTTTCGGCCAGCGGTATTTCAAGCGCGAGCAGCCCTCCGCGCGACTCCCCGCAGCCGCCGCCGACCGGTTTTCCGTCGTATGAGACCTCTGCGCAAAGTCTGCCGGAACCGCACAAATCGGCGACAAGCGCGACCTTTTGGTTCTCCGGGTCGGGGTAAAATTTCACGCTCTTAATATAGCTTTTCGGGACGAATTCAAGCCAAACCGTCTGCCAGATCCCGGTGGTGCGGGTGTAGTCGCAATCGTGCGAATGGTATAGCTCTGACTGCTTGCCGCGCGGCTGATAGGGGGCGCGAACGTCGTCAAAAACACACACGGTGACGTTGTTCTCGCCCGGGCGGACATATGAAGATATGTCAAATTCAAAGGACGTATACCCGCCGGAGTGCTTTCCAGCCTCGGCGCCGTTTATCCAAACTATGGTTTCATAATCCGCCGCGCCGAAGTGAAGAATAACCCTCCCCGAAAGCTGCGAGCCATCTAAAACAAAGCTTCTGCGATACCACACCGCGTTCATAAAGTCTTTATTTCCGACCCCGGAAAGCCTGCTCTCGGGGCAGAACGGAACGGTGATCTGCCCGCTCAACCGCTCCGCGAGATATAACTTTCTGTCAATTCCGCTCTTTGAATTGTCGATCTCAAATTCCCATACTCCGTTGAGGTTCCGCCAATTTTTTCGCTCAAACTGCGGGTTCGGGTGCTCCGGTCGAGGTATGCTCATAAAAACGCCTCCCATAATAAAATGTCAACAACATTATAACCCCGTGCGGCGGGATTTGCAATAAAAATAATCCCCTCGCGATGACCGATTAAAGGTTTTTGTGCCGCTCCCCTGCATAAGCCTGCCCCTCGATTCGTCAATAAAATCTTAGGATATGTATTGCTTTGCGGCGCGGGGCGGTGTATAATATATCAAAATCCTGCTTGGGGGGCTTATTATGTCAAAGGCAGATTACATCAAAATTTTGGCGATAGCGGTTTCGGCCGCCGTCCTTCTCGTATCCTGCGGAACCGACAAGGCTCGCAAAAGCCTTTCTTCCGGCGACGTTTCGCCGGTGGGAATTTTCGAGGCTGCCCGCGAATCCGCGCGGGTTTCGGTCTCGGACGGCAAATTCATGGTCGGCGGAAAAGAGATCTTTTTCAGCGGAATGAACGCGCCGTGGCAGAACTGGAACGACTTCAACGGCGGAATGGACGAGGACTTTTGGGAGTCGGAGTTTAAGAGATTCGACGAAGACCACATAAACTGCGTGCGAATCTGGGTCAACTGCGACGGCGAGAGCATCGTCGACCTCAACCCGGACGGCAGCATAGAGTCGATCAACGAAAAACACTGGGAGGACCTTGAGACCCTCTTCGATCTCGCGAAAAAATATAAGGTCTACGTCATGCCGACGCTGCTATCCTTCGACCACTTCAAAAACGACTCGGGGCCGGTCTGGCGGGCGATGCTCGAAAGCCGCGAAAACTGCGACGAATACGCCGAAAAATACGTCAAAGAGTTTTGCAAGCGCTTCGGCGGCAACGAATACGTCTTCGCAATCGACCTTATGAACGAGCCCGACTGGGTATACGAAAACGAGGAGTGCGGGCGGTTGCCCTGGGAAGATATAAGCTATCTCTTTGCGAAGTGCGCCGCGACTATCCACGAAAACAGCGATATGCTCGTGACAGTCGGCATGGCGATCGTCAAATACAATTCCGAAGACTACGAGGGCGACAAGGTCTCGGACGAATATCTAAAATCGCTTTACGACGACGAGGACGCTTATCTCGACTTTTACAGCACCCACTACTATAACTGGCAGAACACCTGGTTCTCTACCCCGATAGGCAAAACGCCTGAGGAATTTAAGCTTCACACCGACAAGCCCTGTATGATCGCCGAGACCCACAACGACGACGCCGGCGAGATCGGAATGAGCCTTGCGGACAAGTTCAAAGACCTATACGACCACGGCTGGGGCGGGATTTTGGTCTGGAGCCAGACCGACGGCAGCGAGGAATCATGGTATCGCTACGACCTCACCAAAGAGGCGACCAACGCGATGTATGAATACGCGCCGGAGAGAATAAAACCGACGGAGAATTAAAAGCATACAAAACGTCAAAATTTTAGTATTATTTGTATTGAAGTAAAAATCTGCCTCGGCCGAAAGGTCGGGGCAGGGGTTTATATGCGCAAAGTCAATTTACGGTAAGTTACAGTTGTGCTGTTCAGAGGGACATACGACCGCCCACCCGATTGCGATTTCGCTGACGAAGAAGGAAAAGTCAAATACTTTCTGTGAGTAAGGGAGCGGAAGAGAAAAGGAATCGCGAAAGAGATGCCTTTTAGGCCCCATCTCGTTCGCCCCTCTCCCCAACCTCATCAGCAAAACAAAACCCGGCGCCTTAGCCCCTCTGACATAAGAAAACAAAAGTGCCCGGCGGGCACCGCGAAGCGCCGCATAATCGCGCAGAGCCGCCAAATTCAAGGCGGCGGCTCGCACGCACTACTGTATGAATGTAAGAGCCGCCAACACAGAAGTTGGCGGCTTTGAGTTAGATTATGCGGGTTTGTTTTCTTGTGGAAGAGGGGCTTTCGGGCGCCGGCGTTTCTTCTCACTTCGTGCCGTAAATTCTGTCGCCTGCGTCGCCAAGGCCGGGGACGATGTACGCGTTCTCGTTTAACCGCTCGTCAAGGTTCCCGCAGTAGATCTCAACGTCGGGGTGCGCCTCGCTAAGCGCCTTTAACCCCTCCGGCGCCGCGATTATCGACATAAATTTGATGTGCTTTCCGCCGCGCTGCTTGATGAGGTTTATCGCGTCGACGGCCGAACCGCCGGTCGCAAGCATCGGGTCTAAAACAATTATAAGCCTCTCGCCGATATTCTCGGGCAGCTTGCAGTAATACTCGTGCGGAATATGCGTTACCTCGTCGCGATACATTCCGATATGCCCGAC
>CANRLU010000135.1 GCA_947631535.1 uncultured Clostridia bacterium
CGTTCTGAGGTCGGTGAAGATAAATCCGTTCAGAACCTCGGAGGATAAAGACGAAAAGTTTGTATCGCTGATAAATTCGGATCTCGAGCTCACAAGGGCGCTTTATACCGATTATCTCGTCCATAAGGACGATTCGGTCGAGCGCGGCGGCGTCACCTATTACAGAGTTTCAGACGGTGGGTGGTTCAAATCATACGACAGCACCATAGCGAAAATAAAAGAGGTTTATGACGATGCCTTTGCGAACGGAATTCTGAGCGGCTTATACGGCAGGCTCGAAATAATAAACGTTGACGGAAAGCTTTACCGCAGCGAGGGCATAGAGCTCGACATTCCCGCCCCCGAAAGCTTTAAATTCACCTCAGACGCCGAAACAAGCACAAGCGTTCAGGGCGAAATCGAAGACGGCACAAGGTATCTGTTTGTACTGACCAACGACGGTTGGAAGATAGCAAACCGCTGGAACGGCCCGTGGACTGCCGCTTTGATGGAAACGGAGGAAGAAAGCAGCGGCGACGAGCCCGACGACGAGTATGTTGAGCTCAACGGAGTGTATGTGGGCGACGAAGACGGCAAATATTTATTTTCATTTGCTTACTATGGACCAACGGGAAATAAAGAAAGTGAGGTGATGTGGATAGATACGTATATTGACATGGATTTTGAATTGGACGGAGGTGAATATTTCAAGCATCAAGTTATGTACCCGGCAGATCTTCATCAGATGGAATGTGTAAAGATGTCCGGAACTTTAAGTACGGACGAAAACGGACAAAAGTATTTCAAACGGATAGACAATTTTACAGTTTGTCATGAAATATGTTTTGAGTCCATGGAATAAAGGAGAGATAATAATGGTAAAAAAGTTTAAGATTTTCGCGATTATTTTAACGGTGATTTGTGTAATTTCATCTTCAACAATCGAAGTAGTTGCACATGGCATTTTACCGATAGGGACCGATACCGTAATAGGCCTTGACGAAAGGAACTATGTAGATGATGCTTTTAGAGAAAACGAACCTTACATAGCTTTAGTATATCTTGATGTATACTATGATTGCAAAGATGCCAGCGGTAAACAATGTCAACAGGGAGGAACAGGCTTCTTTTTCAATGCTCAAAATATTTTGACCGCAGGACATTTATTGTATTGCAAGAACAAAGAGCACACTGCAACAAGCAATCTTGACCGCATAGAAATTAAAATCGTGCCAAAAGTCAATGGATATACACAGGTATATACTATAACGCCCGAAATCGCAAACATATATTGCCCGGAAGCATTTGGCCGCGGCAGTAATCCCGACTATGATTATGCCTGTCTTAATTTGTATAATGCAAGCTTCCCATTCCCGACGCTGTCGTTTTATTGGGCATCAGAGGAAGAGCTTAGCAGCAATCAGTTATATCTGATTGGATATGACGTTGATAAAGTGCCGGAGAATTCTGGTTTTACTGGAAATGACTATTATCTATACGAATGTCGCGGAAACTATGTCTATAATCAAGACGAGCGTAAAATGTACTACAATATGGACACTGAAGAGGGTATGAGCGGTTCTCCGGTTTTGATGATGTATGCGCACGAATATCACGTAGTAGCAGTGCATACCAATGGCTTTAGAGAGAATAGCGCCGTAAAACTTAACAGCGGCGTACGCATAACACCGGAAATTTACCAAGACCTGCACAATCATGGCTTTTACAGATAAAAGTTATACCCGTCAAGAAGTGTGTGTGATAAAAAAATACCGTCCCCGCACGGGGACGGTATTTTCAGTCTTCGTTTTCCTTTTTATCTTCGATATACTCGCGGTATTCCTCTTCGCTGACGAAAAGCATATACCTTCCGTCCACATAGCCCATATAGCCGTTTGATGTGTCGTATCCTTTCATAGCAAACCTCCCGTGTCGGCGTCCGTTTTGCTTCTATGATAGGATTATAACACTCCTTGAGTCCAAAAGTACGGACTCATTCCGAAAAATTCTGCGATTTTCCGCTATTTGAATATCATTCTGAAGAAATTATAGAGGTGAGGCATTACTATTGTGTGGTCGTGCCTGAGGCCGTTCATATGGAGCCAGAGGTGCTCGACGCCGTTTTTGGTGAGCATTGCACGGTAGTTGAAGGGCGAATCGTCGTTTTCGGAGTAGTCCGCCGCCGCGCATAAAAGCAGGACCTTCGGCTTATATTCCCCGAATACGAGATCGCTCCTTTGCATCTGCCCCGGGTGGGCTGGGGATTCCGGAACGGGAACAAGCCCCGGCGCAGGGTCTACGGCGCCTAAGCTTCCGAATATTTCGGGGTGCTTAAAGCCTATAAACAGCGATTCGCGCCCGCCCATCGAGAAGCCGGTGAGGGCGGTGTCCTCCCGCTTTTCCGAGACGGAGAAGTGGGAATTTATAAACGGAATGACGTCGGTCACGAAGTCGTTGATGAAGTTGTCGTAATTGAGGGAGTTTTGCAGGTTCATGCCGGTGCAGGCGGGCATATCCTTGTTGCAGTAGATGTAGGGCACGACGACTATCATCTCTTTCGCCTCTCCCTTGGCGTAGAGGTTGGGGAGCATAGTGTCTATCTTCACCACGTCGCGGGTCATCCAGTCTTCGTTGTCAAAGTAGCCGTGGAGGATATAGAGCACGGGATATTTTTTGCTCTCGGAGTAGTTTGGCGGCAAGAGAACGTTAATCGGGGTGTCGCGCTCGGCGGTGCGGGAATAATAGAAATACTTCTTAAAAGAGGGGTATTCCCTGCCTTCCTGCTTTGTGACGACGTCTTCCGGAACGCTTAGGGTGAGAATGTCCTGGAATCTTTTCATATGTATGCCTCCTTAAAAATTTATAAGTATATTTTAACATACCGCCGCCCGAATTGCAATATGCGACGAAACTAATGTAAAAGCGGCCGAGACGGAATTATTCTTTATTTGCCTCGCCCTGCTCGGCAAATGGGGAACCCCCGGCGAGGGTTCCCCATACCAAAACAGTCCACCGGACTGTTTTGGTCTCCCTTCCTGCGCTTTGTTTGAAAAAGATTTCGCGCCTGCGGGCGCGGTAAGGGGCTGCTCGCCCCTTAACCCTCGCCACCCTTTTGAAAAAGGGTGGACCGAAAACTTTTAAGTTCTTGCGTCCGAATTAAAGCACTAAATTTTCTCAAATGTAAGTTTGTCAATGATGTTGTACAGTGAAAGAAAAGAATTCGGAAGGAGAGAGGAAGAGCAGCGGACGCATAGG
>CANRLU010000136.1 GCA_947631535.1 uncultured Clostridia bacterium
GGCATAGACTGCCGCAACTACGGCGTTTTAGACGGCATTTACGAGGCAAAGCGCCTCTTTATGAAGATGATAGGCGTCGGACGCTGGGAAATAATCATCGGCGGCAATTCGAGCCTGCAGATGATGTACGACGTCCTCGCAAAGGCTATGCTCCTCGGCGTAAGGGGGAGCGAAAAGCCCTGGTGCCGCTGCGAAAAGGTCAAGTGGCTCTGCCCCGCCCCGGGTTACGACCGCCATTTTGCCATATGCGAGGCCTTCGGCATCGAGATGATAACCGTCCCTATGCTCTATGACGGCCCCGATATGGATATGGTCGAGCGGCTCGTGAGCTCCGACCCGAATATAAAGGGCATCTGGTGCGTTCCGCGCTACGCCAACCCTACCGGCGTGGTTTATTCCGACAAAGTCATAACCCGCTTTGCCAACCTCAAGCCCGCCGCCAAGGACTTCCGCATATTCTGGGACGACGCCTACTGCGTCCACAGCCTCGACGACGAAGTTCCGAGTATCCTCAATATCCTCGACGAGTGCAAACACGCCGGCAACCCCGATATGGTCATCATCTTCGCCTCGACCTCGAAGATAAGCTTTCCGGGCGGAGGAGTCGCGATAATCGGCGCGAGCGAAGACAACATCAACTTTATGAAAGCCCAGATGGCTTATCAGACCATCGGATACGACAAGCTCAACCAACTCAGGCACGCGAAATTCTTCAAGACCTACGAGGGTATCCTCGAGCATATGAAGAAGCACCGCGCGATAATTAAGCCGAAGTTCGACGCCGTCCTCGACGCGCTCGATAAAGAGGTCGCGCCGCTCGGAGTAGCGGAATGGTCGCGGCCGCGCGGAGGCTACTTCGTGAGTTTCAACGGCATCGGCGGGACCGCAAAGCGCATCGTCGAGCTCTGCAAAGACACCGGCGTGACCCTCACCGCCGCGGGAGCTACGTTCCCCTACGGAATCGACCCCGAGGACAGAAACATAAGGATCGCCCCCACTTATCCGTCGCTCGAAGAGCTCAAAGCCGCTATGGAGATATTCTGCGTGGCGGTCAAGGTCGCGACGGCGGAGAGGCTTCTCGGGCTCTGACTTAATTGAGGAGGTAGTCGCATTGGACTCTTTTGCCCCGAAAAACGCGCAGCAGCTCTATGAGGCTTTGATCAAAGCAAAGCTTCAGGGCAGTCTGACCCTTGAGAACGACGCTGTCGTCTGGCGTCACCCAAACGGGCTTATTTTCCGCGCTTTTGTTGACGAAAACGAGGGATATGTGGAAATGCTTTGGATTGACAGCGGCAGTAAGATAAACCTGACCCACTGGCATCCGTCTTTAGACGGGATATGCTCCGACCTCGCCGACCTTAACGGCGGGAAATACGTCGTTGAGATAAAAGAAGGCTCACCGTTCTCGCAGCCGGAAGCAAAATTCATCGAAGCGGAAAAATATTCCTCAAAGCCGTCCAAAAAGACCGTAGTCCTTCGCTTTTAGCCAATATCCGCATAAAAAGCCGCCCATGAGAATACGGACGGCTTATTTTTTGCCTACTCCCTCTTTATCTCCGCGAGGGTTCGGCTGCGGCTGTGAACTATCGGCTTCCACTCGACGTCAACGAACAGCGCCGCGACGGATATCGGTATGTATGTCAGCATAAACAGCGGGAACGTAAACAGATAGAGCACCTTTTTGAGCGCACCTGCGTGTATCTTTTTCCACTCGGTTATAAGCGTCACGCCGCCGATGAGGATAAACGTGAGGTAAACGTTTGCCGCCGACTGCGCCAGCGAGAGCGCGACCTCCTGCCACACTGAAGCGTCCTGAAGATTTAAAACCAGCGTTGCAACATTTGCCGCGATGCTCGCGAGCGACAGAACCATCGCGGGCATTATCGCCATAGTCATATCGTAGCAGGACAGAAAGTTTTTCGAGAATATCCCCCTTATAAGCGAGCCACCGTAGCCGCAGAAGACCTGTATATATCCCCTCGCCCACCTGAGCCTCTGCCTCACCGACTGCTTAAAGCCGGTGGGCTGCTCGTCGTAGAGCATCGCTTTTTCGCAGTAGCCTATCTTTTCGCCGGATATCACGCTGTCAACGGTGAACTCTATGTCTTCGGTGAGCAAAAAATAGTTCCAGCCGCCGTTTTTCTCGACTATGCCCCGCGAGAACATAAAGCCCGTCCCCGAGACCGCCGCGCTCGTCCCCAAGAGATACCGCGAGCGGTTGAGATACTGCGACTCCCTCAAAAACCAGAGCGAATACCCAGCCGATATCCAGTTGTCGGCGTAGTTTTTGGAATTTCGGTAGCCGGTGACGATGTTATAGCCCTCGCTGAAGGTCTCGTTCATACGCTCGATGTAATCCGGCTCGAGGATATTGTCGGCGTCGAAGACAAAATAGCCGTCGAAACACTCGGGTTCGTAGTAATCTGCTATCGACCTCAGAAGGAACGCGAGCGCGTAGCCCTTGCCGATGTGCCGCATATCCTGCCTCTCGAAGACAACGGCTCCCGCCTTGGCCGCTACTTCGGCGGTGCGGTCGGTGCAGTTGTCGGCGCAGACAAAGACGGTAAGCCTGTCTGCGGGGTAGGTCTGCGCGCGTATGCTCTCAAGAAGCTGCCCGATGACGGCCTCCTCGTTTCTTGCCGATATCAGCACGGCAAAATTATGCATAACGGTTTCGGGGCGCTTTCGGCGTCTCACAAAAAACGGCACGAGCAGGTAAAAGAACTGATAGGCGTAGCACACGCAGAAAATCACCGCTATCAGGTAGTTTATCAGATTTATGATCATAATAAAAAGCCTCCTTCTTAACTGCGAAGATTATAACTCCGCATTTATTAAGATAAAAGGCTTTTTTTCTTAAGATTTTCTTAATTTTGGGTAAAGAAAGAGTAATTTTTGTTGAGAAAAAGAAAACCGCAGAGCTATTGCCCCACGGTTTTCATATTGGCTGCCTCTGTCAGGCTCGAACTGACGACCCCATGATTAACAGTCATGTGCTCTACCGACTGAGCTAAGAGGCAATAAGCATAAGCAAGCGCTTATGCTTATAGTGTTTTGAGTGTCGGCAACACCGATTTTCCCAACACGTCACCGTGCAAGTATCGTAGGCGCGAGTGAGCTTAACTTCTGTGTTC
>CANRLU010000137.1 GCA_947631535.1 uncultured Clostridia bacterium
AATATCTGAGCGACACGAAGCCGAAAATCGCGAGGTTTACATCGCTCGTCAACAAGATGAAAGCCGTTGAGAACGAGTGCAGGGCGGTCGTGAAAGAAAAGAAAAATACCCCCGCTTGGCAGATTTTAAAACATCAGGAGCTTAACAAACGTCTGACAGAACTAACCGAAGATTTAGAGGAACTGCGCTCGGAAAAAGCGCGGCTTCTGGCAGAGTTTAACTGTTCGGAAGAGGATATTTCAACCGCAATTAAGAGCGTGAAATCGCAGGAAACAAAGCTTGCCGAGCTTGATAGCATGGAGAAAAAACACCGCGAAGAATTTGAGTCCGTGAAAGTCGAATACGCCGAATTAAAGGGCGACGCTCCCGTCGAAACCCTGCCGAAAATCCAAAAAGTCAGTGAACAAAAAGCCGCCGAAAAAATCCGCTCTGCCTATCGCGACAGGGCGGATTATTCTTTACTTGAAAAAAGCAGGAATGAAGTAAACAGTGCGCTCGGAGAAAAGCGCGAGAAAGAGTCTGTCATTGACAGGCTTGCGAAAGCCGCTACAGAGCATAGAAGCGGCAAAAGCAGAGATAAGCCGGCTGAGCAAGACCTTTAATCAGCTTCACAGCCCTCTCCCCAGCTCATACGCCCTCATCATATACTCCGACCGTTTCGTCATCGAGGGCGTGCCGCAGCCCTTGCCGAGAATCGCGCCCATATCATCAAAATTCAGATAGCGGACAAGCGTTTTGTAATGCGCCTCAAGCGCGTCGAACGTCCAGCCGTCGCTGTTCCACGCGGCGGAAATGAGCGCGGACTTCATATGCTTTCTTTGCAGATTTCCGTTGAAAGCGCAGAAGCGGTCTACAAGCGTTTTGAGCTGCGCACTCATGCCGTAATAGTAAAGCGGGGTGACGAAAACGAGCATATCCGCGGCGAGAATCTTCTGACGAATTTCTTCAACATCGTCTTTCTGAACGCACGGACCGTCATATCCGCAATGAATACAGCCCTTGCAGTGGTGAATGTCCGCGCGGGCGGTATCAATCACCGTGACCTCGTGACCTGCCTCTTTCGCGCCGCGGATAAACTCGCCGGCAAGCATATTCGACGAGCCGTTTTTGTTGGGGCTGCCCTCTAAAACCGCGATTTTCACAGGCTCTCCACCCACGCCTTAAGCTCGCTTTCCGACGGCTTTCCGTTGAGGATCCTGCCCTCGATTATTTGCGCGTCTGCCGAAACCGAGCCTTTCAGGCCATAGACGGTCTTGCCGAAGCCGCTGCCGCCCGACGTCGCAAAAAGCACGATTTTCTTGCCCGAAAAGTCGTAGCTTTCTAAGAAGGTGTTGATGATCGTCGGCGCGACGTACCACCAAATCGGGAAGCCGAGTAGAACCGTGTCGTAATTCGCGATATTCGCGCTTTTGTCTGCAAGCTCGGGGCGGCTGGATTTGTCGCTCATCTCGACCGAGCTGCGGGATTTTTTGTTCATCCAGTCGAGGTCTGCCCGCGAGTACGGAACCGCAGGTTTTATCTCGTAAATGTCCGCATTTGCGGCTTTTGCAAGCGTCTCGGCGACCTTCGCGGTCGTTCCGCTCGCGGAAAAATAGGCTACTAAAATTTTGTTCATAAATATTCTCCTTTCAGAAGTTTTGCTGCGTTCTCTTGATAAATCTTTTTAATTAAATTTGTATACTTTTGATTCCCCTCAAAATGCCTTTTCTTCGCGATGATTACCCTCGCGGGCGAGTGCGGAAAGTCGCTCCCGAATACGATTTTATCATCGTCTGCAACCATTCTCAGCATATCCAGCGCGACGGGCTCGGGGTCGCCGGCTATGTCAAAATAAAGGTGCTTAAATTCTTCCTTGGCGTCCACCGTTTCCATCATGCCGAGCTGCGAGAGGATTCCCGAAACGCCGACGAACCGCTGGAGCATATACGGCAGAAACGAGCCGGTGTGCGGCACGACAAATTTGATGTTCGGAAACCTCGTCATTACGCGGTTTGCGATCATATTCAGCACCGCGCGCGTCGTGTCGGCGGGGTATTCGTAGAGCGCGGCGACCTTGCCGGTGATGACGTTTTCGGGGCGAAGTCTTGCGCGGCAGGGGTGAATGATGACGAGCGCGCCCCTGCGGTCAAGCTCCTCCATAAGCGGGTCAAAGCTCGGGTCGCCGAGGTAAACGCCGTTTGAGTTGGTCACGACCTTGACCCCGACCGCGCCGAGGGCATCCATCGCATAAGCGGTTTCCTTAATTGCTCCGTCAACGCAGGGCATAGGCAGGACTGCCGCGAACGCGAATTTATCGGGGTTTTCCTCGCATATTTTCGCGGTGGATTCGTTGATTTTCCGTGCAGCCGCGCACGCTTTTTCATCGTCGCCGTTGTGGATATGCGGCGTGGGGACGGTGAGAACCGCGAAGTCGATTCCTGCCTCCGACATAAAGTCAAGCTGCGATTTTACGCTCCACTCGGGCAGAGGGAAACCGTCCTCCGCGAGTACGTCTATGCCGAGATTTTCGATTTCACGGCGAAAAACCTCGTCAACCTGGTGCGCGTGAAAATCGACGGTTTTGTTAGTTAGGTTCATGATTTACTCCTTTTGTTTCAATGACGCTCGGCAAACAGAGTCGATGGTTATAACTGCGGCGGGATTGACTTTTGCGCATGAATTTGGTACAATATATTTATAATTTAATTGGGGTTTAGGTGGTAAACAATGAAGAAAAGATACTGTATAATACCTCAAATATTGCTTCTGTTCTGGTTTTTCCTTGATATGACAGGTGCCCGTTTCGGTAATACTTATTTAGTGACCTGCTCATATAAGGATGACGGGATATTTTTTCTTATTTATTTAGTAGCGGTGCTATTATTCATATTTAAGGAAAAAATAGGAAAATGGGCTGTTGCGGTATGGACGTCAATGTGGTTTGTGATCCAATTTTTATGTCACGAATGGTATACTGTTTTTGGTAAAGGGATAATGGGTTCGCTTGAAGGTAAGATAAAGTTTTTTTCGGGGACTGTAAAGTGGCTTGAAATTGACGGAAGATATATACCCGACGTTTATCATACTGTTTTGCATATTCTCATTTTAACGGTTGTTATAACGTCGGCAATTTATATCGGAAAT
>CANRLU010000138.1 GCA_947631535.1 uncultured Clostridia bacterium
TTGTTGTCATTATTATACCAAAGTGAGAGGCATGTGTCAAGAGCAATCACACAATTTCCACAAAAAAATATTTTTGGGGAGGCGGGACGGCTATATGTTGTGGGCGGGAGAGGAGGAGGGGCGAGATGTGAGGGGGAGGGGACGTGGGCGAGGAGATTTAATAGCGGAGGCGTATCCCCCGCAGCCCGAGGACGTTGAACAATTTAAAAGGCGGGGGATAAATCCCCCGCGCCCTCTGAAAAGGTGCTCGCTGCGCGAGGGATTTAATTGTCGGGGGCACCCTTGTCGTTTTAGGAAGATTGTCGGGCAAAGGCGTAGCCTTTGCAGAACGACGCTGACAAACGAAACCTTTTGCACTTTGGAGAGGGCGTCGTTTGTTCCCCCGCGCCCTTTCCCGCATGGGCTGCCGAGCGGGGCTCGGCGGCGGGGGCATATTCCCCGCAGCCCGAGGACGTTTATCAATTAAAAGCGGGGGATAAATCCCCCGCAACCCCCTGAAAAGGTGCTCGCTGCGCGAGGTTTTTAAAGGCGGGGGAGTTCTGCGGCAAGTCTCCCACTAAAATACATAAATCGGGGGCACCATGCGGGTTCCCCCGATACCCCCTCCGCTATCATGAAGGCGCTTATTTTTATTGGCGGGGACACCCTTGCAGGGTTTCCCCGCACCCTTTCCCGCATGGGCCGCCGAGCGGAGCTCGGCGGCGGGAACGTATCCCCAGCTCCCCGAGGACGTTGAACAATTAAAGGCGGGGGCATATCCCCCGCACCCCCTGAAAAGGTGCTCGCTGCGCGAGGTTTTTAAAGGCGGAGGAGTTCTGCGGCAAGTCTCCCATTAAAATACATAAATCGGGGGCACCCTGCGGGTTCCCCCGAGACCCCCTCCGCATGAGCCGCCGAGCAGGGCTCGGCGGCTAAGGTGCGCAGCTCTTGTCAGAGCTGCGTGTCATAAGGGGACGCCCTCTCTTTCAGGGCGTCCCCTCTTTCAAAACAATTCACTGAATTGTTTTTCAATTCACCCCTTGCGGAGCGCACTTCGTATGAGGTTTCGCGCTCTGCGGAGCGCGACCAGAGGCTACTCGCCTCTGGACTCTCGCAAGCCGAGATACGCGATTATTTCTCCGTGAGCTCCACGAGCCAAATCGCATCGGCGAGTGAGAGCGAACGGATAGAAATAACGCTTATCTTTTTGAGAAAAGGCTTGAGCGAAAAGTTTTTGGTTTTGACAGGTAAGGCTGCTTTGATAGGCTTGAGCAAAAACTTTTTAGTTTTGACAGAGAATATTGGCTCAGGGAGCATCGGTGGGGGAAATAAAAGCGCCCCCGACTGTCTGCATCAGTCGGGGGCTTTTAACCGCGTTTGCGGTTTATCCTTCTTTAATAGGAGGAATTAGTGCTTCTTGCAAACTACTGCAGCAGCAGCAGCGACGAGCATCGGGACAACCGCGAGAGCAACACCCGTGGTGGGGTTCTGCTCGGGCTCGGTATCGCCGACATTGACATCTTTGCCTTCAGTATCGCCGACGTCGACGTTATCGCCCTCGCCTTCGCCACCTTCGGTAGCTTGGTCAACGGTCTCGGTCTCTTTGGGCTCAGCAGGAGTCTCAACGATGTTGAGGTACATCTCGGTAGCCTCAGCGCCGTGCTCAACAACAGTGCCGTTTACAGAGTACGGGAATACGGAGCCATCTTCAGCGTACATAACAGGTGCACCTGCGTAGCAAGCCCAAGGAAGGTTGTAAGCAGGGTTGGACTTGGAGCCCTTATCCCAGCTGATGTTGCCGAGGGAGTTCTTGTCGCCAAGACCGGCCTTGATGGTAACGCGATCCTGCATAACGGTGGTGTCGAGGAGCTCAACAGTCTCGAGGATAGCGAACTCATCGTTGTAAGCGCCGTAGTTGGTGTCAACAAGGTACTCAGCAGGAACATCGAAGACGAGTTCGTTGACGGAGCCGTTTACCTGAACAGAGTCGATAAGTCTTCTGGAAGAATCATACTTGAACCAGAGATCCTGGTAAGAACCGGTGGAGTCAAGAACTGCAGCAGACTGAGTCTTACCGAAGAGGGTGTAGGTTGCAACACCGTTGATAGCCTTGTTGAGCTTTACAACGAGCTGAACCTTCTCAGCGCCCATTACGAGGCCGCGGTTGGCAATGGTGTGGTCCCAAGTGAGGGTGTTGTTGAGCTTAGCAGCTTCAACATCGAAAGCCCACTTGCCGTCGCTGTCGAGACCGCCGAAGTAGGTGGTGGTGTCGCCAGAAACGAACTTATAGGTCTTAGCATTGTTGACATTCTCGCCGTTTACAGCGGAATTCCAGCTCGAGAGGTAGCTGATGGAGTTAGGAACTTTGTCGTAGGTCTGAGTTTCCTGATTGTAGGTGATAGCCTGTGCATAGCAGAGACCGCCATAGACAGCGTCGAGGAAGGCCTTGCCTGTGCCCCAGCCAACATTTACGCCCCACTGGTTGAGGTGCTCAGGCCAAGTGCCCGAACCAATTCTCCAGGTGTGACCCCAGTTGGAGTCAACACTGATCTCAGCAACGATCTTGATGGCGTTGATGCCGCCGAAGCTCTGAGACTGAGGAATGGTGGTCCAAACAGAGGTGTTGATATAGTCGTGAGGGAGAACGCCGAAGTAGATATACTGCTTGTAAACGCCGGCGGTCTCAGAAGACCAGTCAGCAGTAGCAGTGTTTACGTTGCCGTTCTCAGCGCCGGTAGAGCCGCCCTTAAGAAGGGGCTGAATAGCGTAGGACTGGCCGTTTACGATAGCCTTCCAGTTGATGTCGAAGTCACGCATACCGGGACCAAGGTTGGTAGGAAGTACGAGCTCGATGCCGTCATACTGAACAAGCCAGTTGTACTGTGCATAAACAGGAATGGTGAACTCAATCGTCATAGTGGTTGAGTCATTAGTGCCTGCCTTATACAGCGGAATCTGCTGATCGGCAAACACGGTGACGGCCATTGCAGAGAGGGCCATCGCGACAGCCAGAACGACTGCCAGAATTTTCTTTGCCATAGTGTTTTCCTC
>CANRLU010000139.1 GCA_947631535.1 uncultured Clostridia bacterium
GAAGCCCCTTATAAAGGACTGATGGCGGGTCTTGAGACTCCGCTTGAGGATATAACGCCGTCCAACTCCGACTGACAGGCAAAGCCTGCAAAACACCGGGAGGTGTCGATTACGGACAGAATCAAAATGAAGAGCCTTGCGGAAAAAATGCGTCTCGGGTGGTGCCTCGGCAATACCTTTGACGCGCCTATGGGGGAGACCTCGTGGCACAACCCCGTCACGACGCGTGAGATGATCAAAAAGATACACAGCCTCGGCTTTGAAACGCTTCGGCTGCCGGTATCGTGGCATCGTCATATGGACGAAGACTTCAGCGTAGACCCCGAGTGGCTCAAAAGGGTGAACGAAGTCGTCGATTACGCCTATGACGACGGCATGTATGTGATACTCAACACCCATCACGACGACATCTGCTTCCAGCCCACCGCCGAGGGCTTTGAGCGCGGAAAGAAATATCTCGAAACGCTCTGGAAGCAGCTCACGGAGCACTTTGAGGGCTACGGCGAGAGGCTCATATTCGAGGCGATGAACGAGCCGAGGATATTAAGGAGCAAATACGAGTGGAAGCTCGACTTTTCGGAAAAAGTCTGCCTCGACGCGCTGGAGTACATCAACAGATATAACCAAATTTTCGTCGATACCGTGAGAGCCTGCGAAAAAGGGGAGCCGCGCCTTTTGATGACGCCTTCATACGACGCCGCGCCTCACCACGCCTATATCCCGCAGTTCAGGGTCGCCGACGACCCCGCCGGCAGACTGATAGTTTCGGTACATTCCTACGAGCCCATCGACCTCTGCCTCACGCCGAAGCAGGACAAGAGGGTGTTCGATTCGGAGGGCGAGAGGATAATCGACGGCTTCACCCAAAGGCTCTACGACCGCTTTATCGCGAACGGGATACCCGTCGTCATCGGCGAGGTTGGCATCTGGGACAAGGATAACCCCGAGGAGCGGTATAAATGGGCGAAGTACTTCATAAAGATCGCCCGCGAGCGCGGAATGGTCTGCTGCTGGTGGGACAACGGCGGCAGGGAATATAAGCTTTTGGACCGCTCGGGCCTCAAGGTGTACGACTGCGCCGAGCCGGTCCTGCGGGGGCTGCTTGAGGGGCTGGAGTGACGAGAAAATCATTGATGAGGGAGAGGAGAAGTCCTCTCCCTTTGTAGTTGTGAAACGGCAGGGGAAAACACTGTGTTGTTTTTTACTTTATGTCAGACAAGCAAAAAAGCCGGAGACAACGCTCCGGCCTTTTGATGTTGAGTTCTTTATACCTCCGCTACGGCTTCTACCTCGGCGAGAGCGCCCTTGGGAAGGTCTTTTACCGCAACGCAGCTGCGCGCGGGCGCAGAAGTAATGTATCTGCCGTATATCTCGTTGAAAGCCGCAAAGTCGGCTATATCGGCGAGAAAACAGGTCGTCTTTACAACTTTCGAGAAGTCGGTGCCTGCGGCCTTGAGCACCTCCGAAAGGTTGCGCATAACCTGCTCGGTCTGACCTTTTATGCCTCCGCCGACGAGCTCACCGGTGGCGGGGTCAATGGCAATCTGCCCCGAAGTGAACACCAACCCGCCGCATTTTATCGCCTGCGAATAGGGTCCTATGGCCTTGGGCGCTTTTTCCGTGAATATCTTTTCCGACATATTTCTTCCTCCTTATAATATCCTGAATCCGTAATCCGTGAGTGCTTTTTTTATCTGCTCGATGTGCTCGAAATTGCGGGTCTCTATGTTGAGCCGCAGATAGCAGCCGTTCACGTCGGCACCCGCGCCTGAATGTTCATGGAACACCGCGGTGACGTTTCCGCCCTGCTCGGCTATTATGCGCGAAACGTTCATAAGCTGGCCCGGCTTGTCTACGAGCTCTATCATAAGCTGGCAGTTTCGGCCCGACATCAGCAGTCCCCTTGCTATGACCCTCGAAAGTATAGTCACGTCGATGTTTCCGCCCGAGAGTATGCAGACCGTCTTTTTGCCGGCGAGGTCTACCTTTCCGAACATCGCCGCCGCGACTGCCACGGCCCCTGCGCCCTCGGTCACGAGCTTGTGCTGCTCCATAAGCGCGAGGATGGCCGCCGAGATTTCGTCGTCGGTGACGGTGACTATCTCATCGACGTATTTGCGGCATATTTCATAGGTGAGCGTGCCGGGCTCCTTTACGGCTATGCCGTCGGCAATGGTGAACACCCTGTCGAGCTTCTCTATCTTCTCGTCGTCGATGGATTTCTGCATAGAGGGAGCTCCTGCGGCCTGAACTCCGTAGACCTTTATCGCGGGGTTTAGGTTCTTTATTGTGTAGGCGATCCCCGCGATGAGTCCGCCCCCGCCGACGGGTACTATCACAGCGTCCATATCGGGTATCTGCTCGGCGAGCTCGAGAGCTATGGTGCCCTGTCCCGCGATAACGTCGGGGTCGTTGAACGGGTGGATAAAGGTGTAGCCGTTTTTGTCCCTCAATTCGAGAGCTTTCTGATAGGCGTCGTCGTAAACGCCTTCCACAAGGCATATTTCGGCGCCGTAGCTCTTTGTCGCCTCCACCTTTGAGATTGGTGCACTGTCGGGCAGGCAGATCACCGACTTTATGCCGTTTTTCTGCGCGGCGAGCGCCACTCCCTGTGCGTGGTTGCCGGCGGAGCAGGCTATAACGCCTCTGCTCTTTTCCGCGTCGGTGAGGCGGGACATCTTATAATAGGCTCCCCTGACCTTGAACGATCCGGTTATCTGGAGATTTTCGGTTTTGAGGTAAAGCTCGGCGCCGGGCTTGAGCTTGGGAGCGTAAAGAACGTCGGTCTGAATGGCGACGTCCTTGAGGGCGTATCTCGCCCTGTAAACATTGTCAAGCGTGACATTTTCCAAAAAAATTCTCTCCTTTGAGTTCTCTTGTATTAAGATGAAAGTATATCACAACAGATTTAAAATGTCCATAGGTTTGAGAAAATTTAGTGCTTTAATTCGTGTTAGAGTACAATACATCTTGTACATTAAAAAGAAAGAATAAAGAAGAATGTGCCCAAGTGTGGTAAGATAAG
>CANRLU010000140.1 GCA_947631535.1 uncultured Clostridia bacterium
ATAGACTTCCCGAAGGACATCAAGGCGTTTTATATGAAGCTCAACCCCGACGGCAAGACCGTCGCTGCCTGCGACCTTTTGGTCCCCGGCGTAGGTGAGCTTATAGGCGGCTCGCAGCGCGAGGAGAGCTATGAAAAGCTCTCGGCGCGTATGGACGAGCTCAAAATGGAGCGCGAGACCCTCGAGTGGTATCTCGATCTTCGCAGATACGGCGGCGTGGTTCACTCCGGCTTCGGTCTCGGCCTCGAAAGGCTTCTGATGTACGTCACCGGCATTGCGAATATCCGCGACGTTCAGGCCTATTCGAGAACTCCGAAAAATCTCAAATTCTGACAAGCGCACATAATAGTATGTCGGGCGGGAACTGCCCGACATACTTGATTTAACCGAAAGGACAGGGGATAATGAAAAAACGGGTATTCTTTGCAGCCGTGCTGACGGCAGTCTGTTTGCTGACGGCCTGCTTTGGCAACCTTACGTCAAGAGAGAGCATCGTGAAGGTCTATAACAAGCACGAAGACAAATTTATCGAAGCCGCAGAAAACGGCAGCTTTTCAGACCTTGAAAAAATAAGGGGTGTCCAAAGGGTTTTGGTCTGGGACGATTATGTAAATGTCGAGTTCGGAGGCAGCGGTTTCGGCCCCAACACGAGTTATTACGGAATATTCTTCTCCGAAACCGACAACCTCTGCGCCGTCGATGTTTCGGGGCCTTTAAGCGGGCTCGTTGAGTACGGCGACGGATACAGATACGTTCAGCCCGACGGCGACAACATATATTATGTCGAGCCGCTCGGAAATCACTATTTCTATTACGAGTCCCACTTTTGAATCGGTGGGTAATAAAAACTGCAAACGGCGCGGAATATCCGTGCCGTTTTATCTTGGCTTTATATGGCAGCAAAATAAATATTAAAAATATTGTTTACAAATCGCCGAGAATGTGATACAATATTTCTATAAATAAGTATCGGGAGGGCAGGATATTTTGAACACTGTTATGGTAGTCTTATGGGGCGTAGTGATAATCGTCGGGATAATCGTCGAGATCGCGACGGTTCAGTTCGTCTCGATATGGTTTTCTTTCGCCGCGCTGGCTTCGCTGGTGCTTGCGGGGATAGGCGCGCCGATATGGGCGCAGTTTTCGGTGTTTGCGGCCGTAACGGCTATTCTGCTTATCCTCACAAGGCCGCTCGTTGCGAGGCTAAGGGGTAATTTCGTCCGCACCAATGCCGATCTCAACATCGGCAAAACTGCGATAGTCACCGAGGATATAGACAATGAGCGCTCAAGCGGCAGGGCGACGGTCGGGGGAGTTTCCTGGATAGCCGTCAGCGAAGACGGCAGCCTGATACCCTCCGGCGAGTCGGTCATAATCAAGGATATCGACGGCGCAAAGCTTATCGTTGCAAGAAAAGCCTGAGCCGAACGGTATATAATCGTTTTTCCGAAAGGAGTTTAAAAAATGGCAGCAATAGTTATTTTCGTTATCATTCTGTTGGTATTCTTCATCATCATTTCCAACTTCAAGATCGTTCCCCAGGCGCAGGTTTTCGTGGTCGAGCGCCTCGGAGCATTTAACCGCGAGCTCCACACCGGTCCTCATATGCTCTTCCCGTTTATCGACAGGGTAGCCAAAAAGGTCTCGATAAAGGAGCAGGTCGCCGACTTCCAGCCCCAGCCCGTCATCACCAAGGACAACGTTACGATGCAGATAGACACCGTTGTGTTCTTCCAGATAACCAACGCGAAGCTCTATACCTACGGCGTTGAGCGCCCGATAGCCGCCATTGAGAATCTCACGGCGACCACTCTCAGAAACATCATCGGCGAGCTCGAGCTCGACGCAACGCTCACCTCGCGCGACACCATCAACACGAAAATTACCGTTATCCTCGACGAGGCCACCGACCGCTGGGGCATAAAGGTGAACAGAGTTGAGCTCAAGAACATTTTGCCTCCGAGAGAGATCCAGGACGCCATGGAGAAGCAGATGAAAGCGGAGCGCGAGCGCCGCGAGAAGATATTGCAGGCCGAGGGCGACAAGAAGTCGCAGATACTCGTAGCCGAGGGCGAGAAAGAGTCGAAGATACTCAAGGCTGAGGCGGATAAGCAGGCCGAGATACTCCGTGCCGAAGCCGAAAAGGAAGCCATGATACTCCGCGCGGCCGCCGTCAGGGAGCAGAAGATACTCGAAGCGCAGGGCGAAGCCGAGGCTATCGACGCCGTGCAGACTGCTCTTGCCGAGAGCCTTAAAAAGCTCAACGCTGCGAATCCCAACGAGCAGGTAATAGCGCTTAAGAGCCTCGAAGCGTTCTCGAAGGCCGCCGACGGCAAGGCGACAAAGATAATCATTCCGAGCGAGATACAGGGCCTTGCCGGCCTCGCCGCGAGCCTTAAGGAGCTCACCAAGGAATAAAAAAGCAATTAAAAACGATTGCGCCGCATCGCCTGCGGCGCATTTTTGTGGGCGGGAGCAGTTGACGACTGACAAAAGCTTAAAAGTTTTCGGTCCACCCTTTTTCAAAAAGATAGGCGTTATTTCTATCCGCTCGCACTTCGCGGGCATAATGGCTCCGCCCGCTCGTGCTTGCGGAGAAATAATCGCATATCTCGGCTGGCGAGAGTCGAGGGGCAGGGCATTAGGGTCGAGAGCGAAGCGAACGACAGATGCGGCGTGCAGTACGGTTTGTGTAAACTTTTGACGCCGCATTACCCTCGTCGGGGGTCTCCCCATTTGCCGAGCAAGGCGAGGCAAAAAGGCTTTGCAGCCGTATTGTACCCCCTCTCTCTCCTCCCTCCCCCTCGATGGGGGAGGGCTCCATCACTTTTCTGCTCGTGCAGAAAAGTGATGCGAAAAGACACGCCAAAGGGGGATTGCGATTTC
>CANRLU010000141.1 GCA_947631535.1 uncultured Clostridia bacterium
ACAAAAACCGTCACCGTCGGATTCCCGGTCAACACCTATTTCGTCTACGGCGACCTGTTTTTGGAGCTCAACCCGAACGGCCCGCTGAACCCCGATGTGACCGAATATATCCCGCTCAAATAGTAAGCCTCCGCAAAAAATCCGTCCTTTTGCCCCTCTTCCCCAAGAAAACAAACCCGCAGAATTTAACGCAAAGGCCGCCATCTTCATCGTTGGCGGCTCTTGCATTACACAAAGTAGTGCGTGCGAGCCGCCGCCTTGAATCTGACGGCTTTGCGCAATTCTGCGGCGCTTCGCGGTGTCTGCAGGACACCTTTGTTTTCTTGACTCAGAGGGGCTTCGGGGCGGATTTTTATTTTTTATGCAACGTTTCGGCGGCAAAACCGTACTAAATAAACAGAAAGACACAAAGGGGGCGAAGCCTTGGAGGACGAAAAAATAGTCGAGCTGTATTTTGCGCGCAATGAGCTCGCACTTTCGGCCACGCAGGAGAAATACGGCGCGCTGCTCTTAAGCGCTGCACGTCGGTTCTTGGGGCAATGCGACGCCGAGGAGTGTTTAAACGACGCCTACCTCGCGGTCTGGGGCTCTATTCCTCCCGAACGCCCGCAGAGCCTTTTGGCCTACTGCTGCGGGATCGTAAGGAAGCTGTCTTTCAAGCGCCTTGAATATAACTTTGCCGAAAAGCGCTCGCCGAAGTCGGCCGTGCCGCTCGACGAGCTCGAAGCTTCGCTTTCGGGCGGGGAGGACTTCAAGGAGTATGAAAACATAGACTTCTCGATAGCGGTGAATAAATTTTTGCAAAGCCTTAAGCCCGAGATGCGGGTGGTGTTTATGAAGCGGTATTATTTCGCCGACACCGTCCCCGAAATATCCGCCGACCTCGGGCTCTCGCAGAGCAAGGTAAAATCTATGCTTTTGAGGGCAAGAAGGAAATATCTGAATTTTCTGAAAGGAGAATCAAAATGAAAAAATATCCCTTTTTGGAGTCGCTCGGCAGCGCCGACGGGAAGTTTGTAAAAGAAGTGTTGGAATATATCGAAAAACCGGAAAGGAGACATATAATGCCGAAGACAGTAATATTAAAAGCGGCGGCGATAGCGGCCTGCGCGGCAGTCGTTATCGGAGCGGGCGCGGCGGCGTTAATGCGCAGGGAGCTGCCCGTAAAGAAAGAGGACCCCGTTCAGACAGTCGAAACCGAGCCCGAAGACAGCACGGTCGTCGTGGAGCGCTCATATAACGAGCGTATAGCCGACGGCGAGGAGGTAAAAATCGAGACCCACATAGGCGAGCGTATAGAACATCAGGGCTTTGCTTTTACCCTGAAAAACATCACCGTTTCGCCGACCTTCCCCGAGGGGATAACCAAGGCGGATATTTCCTACACGCCGACGGTTGCGGCATATACCGACGGCGGCACCGACGGAATGAGCTACAGCGAGAAGTTTTACAGCTACCGCGAATATGCGAAAGAGCACGGCTTACCGCCGATAGAAGAAGATGAAGCTTACGGCGATCCCGAGAAGGGCGAGGGCGCATATACCGAAAGGGATCTTTTTGTGGGCGACGTTATCGACGACAACGGAATGTATAACGGTCCTATGGACGTTCCCGACGAGGCGTATAAGTGGGTGTTTTTAGAGCTTGAAATAGAAAACCTTACCGACGAAGACAAGCTCGAATATTTCGGAGATATGCAGGTATGCTACGGCGATTATATCACCGAGCCCCCTTATGAACTTCGCGACAAAGACGGCAACGTGATATATACCTTGCCAGAGTATTCCCAATACTCGATTTATTCGCTGGTGTGCTATATGAGCGAACATACCGACGAAAAAATCACAGATGACCGAACCAACACGTTCCATAATGTCAGCTTTGCCCCCTCGGAAAAAAAGAGCATTATCCTCGGCTTCTGTATCAGCGACCACTTTATCTACGGCGATTTGGTTTTACAGCTCCATAATTCCGAGTTCACCGAAATGGACGATTACGTTTATCTCCCGCTAAAATAGCAGGTTCCGGCCGAGAACGGAGTTTTTGCAGTATCATCGCTGCAAATATACAAAAAAGACCCGCGCAGCTGCGGGTCTTTTTTGTCGGCATTATTTTTCTTCGGGCTCGCGGCTCCCCGATCTTTTACGCTTTTTGACGGCTTCGGTGAGCAGGTATTCCACAAGGCCGTTCATAGAGCGAAGCTCCTCCGCCGACCACTGCATAAGCTCGGCATAGAGTTTTTCGTTGACCCGAAGCCTCAAATCACGTTTGTTGGTCATATCAATACAGCGTCCCGGAGTTTACAACGGGCTGGGCGTCGTGGTTGCCGCAGAGGACAACGAGCAGATTCGAGACCATAGCTGCTTTGCGCTCGTCGTCGAGGGCTACAAGACCGCCCTTTTCGAGCCTGTCGAGCGCCATCTCGACCATTCCGACGGCGCCGTCCACTATCATCTTTCTCGCGTCGATTATAGCTCTTGCCTGCTGGCGCTGGAGCATTACGGCGGCTATCTCGGGGGCATAGGCGAGGTAGGTTATCCTTGCTTCGATTATTTCAAGGCCGGCTTCGTTGACCTTTTGCTGTATCTCCTGCCTTATCCTCTCGGCGACTACTTCGCTCGAGCCGCGCAGGCTGCCCTCGTCGGCCACGCCGTCGCCGGTGGTGTCAACGTTCTCGGCGATGTCATAGGGGTAGATCCTGACGATGTTTCTCAGCGCGGAGTCGCACTGGAGCGAGAGATATTCCTTGTAGTTGTCAACGTTGAAGACCGCTTTCGCAGTGTCTACGACTCTCCACATAACCGCTATGCCTATCTCGACGGGGTTGCCGAGGCAGTCGTTAATCTTCTGGCGGGAGTTATTGAGGGTCATGATTTTAAGCGA
>CANRLU010000142.1 GCA_947631535.1 uncultured Clostridia bacterium
GTTAAGACCCATACCGGGGGCAAGCGCGAAGGGCTTGTTGGCAAGGAACGCCATGCAGAACATAGCGATTGCGGAAGCAAGACATGTAGCCATGAACACGCCGTTCCAGGCCGCGGTACCGTCTTCGCCGAAGCCGCCGAAGGCTCCCTGACCGAAGCCTACGATGAGGTTAGGGTTCAGGGCGATGATGTAGGCCATCGTCATAAACGTGGTAAGGCCTGCAAGGATCTCGGTTCTGACAGTGGTGCCGTTTTCCTTAAGCTTGAAAACTTTTTCCATTTTTGTCATTCCTTTCTTTTTGCGCGGAGCGTGAATCAAATCCGCACTTTTGTGCAGAATTTCCGGTAAAAGAAAAAACTCCCCGAAAATAAAGCATAGTTATATTTTACTCCGGCTTCCTTAAAATGTCAACGCTTTAAGTTAATTCCGCAGTGCCAAAAATCAAAGCAAAAATCTGATGATTTTGTCAAAATTCCTTCTTTTTGAATAAGTATTTTCCAATTCTCTTGCATTTCTTCCGGCTTTGTGATATACTGATTTGAATATCAGCGCCCGCGGGGGCAGCATTTTTTGAATTTTGAGTCTGAAAGGAGACTTTTTATGATACTCGCCGCACAGATGTCGGAGCTGAGAAGCAGATTTACCCCTCTTCCCGCAAAGTTGCACATTATCTTCTGCCTGCTCGCGACGGTTATATTTTTGGTGCATTACTTCCGCCGCAAAAAGGTTTCATCGCTCATATGGATACTCATCTGCGATTCCACGGTGATATTGCAGTTTTACAGCGACCGCCGCACGGCCATCGCCGTGGGTATCTGCGAGATCGTTCTTTTTGCGGTGCTCTTTAAGGTGTGGTTCGTGGAATACCGCGAGCGCAAAAAGGCCGCCGAAGAAGAAAAGAAGAAAACTCCCGACGAGCCTTCCACGCCCGAGCAGGACGAGCTGAAAGACATTGAAAAGCTCGTGAAGACCGAGCGCAGCAAGCTTGCCGACAACAGCGACGACATAATCGGAAACGCCTTTGAGGACGACAGGCCATGAAAAAAGCGGTTATCCTTGACGCCTCCACCGTCACCGACGGCGACGTGAGCTTGGAGCCGCTCACCTCTCTTTGCAGCACCGAGGTCTATCCTCTCACAAAAGAGGACGAAGTCGCCCAAAAGATAGGAGACGCGGAAATAGTCCTGACCAACAAGTGCAGGATAACAAAAGAAGTTTTCGAGCGCTGCCCGAATCTGAAATTCATCGGCATTTTCGCGACGGGGTACAATAATATCGACATCGCCGCCGCAAAAGAGCGCGGAGCCGTCGTCTCGAACGTGCCGGGATATTCGACCGATTCCGTTGCGCAGCACACCTTTGCGCTCATTCTCCACTACTATTCGAGCGTGGCGAAGTATTCGGACTATACTTCGAGCGGAGAATGGTGCTATTCAAAGCTCTTTACGCATTTCGGCCCGCCGCTGTTTGAACTCTCGGGCAAGACGATAGGCATCATCGGCTACGGCTCTATAGGAAAAGCCGTCGCGAATATAGCGCGCGCGTTCAATATGAAGGTAGCGGTCTACACCCGCACCCCTCCGAAGGACGCTTCCGGGATAGAGCTTATGGGGCTTGAAGAGCTGCTTCGGCGCTCGGATATAGTTACGCTCCACTGCCCCCTTACGCCCGAGACCGAAAAGCTCATAAATGCGCGCACGCTCTCGCTTATGAAGCCCTCGGCGATGCTTATAAACACGTCGCGGGGCGGGACCGTAGACGAGCAGGCGCTCAGAGAGGCGCTCGATTCCGAAAAGATCGCCGCTTTCGGGGCTGACGTACTCACCGTCGAGCCTATGAGCAAAAGCTGCCCGCTTTTGGGGGCAAAGAACTGCTTTATAACCCCGCATATCGCGTGGGCTCCGCTCGAAACGAGGATACGCCTTGTTGAACTCGTGAGAGAAAACCTTGAGGGGTATCTCTCGGGGAACATTAAAAATAACGTTGTAAAGTGATGGTTATGGATAAAAAAAGAGTAGTCGTGAAGGTGGGGACGTCAACGCTGACCCACCCTTCGGGGAGCTTTAATCTCCGCCATATCGAGAGCCTTGTAAAAACGCTTTCGGATATTCGGAATTCCGGCAGGGAGATAATCCTCGTGACCTCGGGGGCAATAGGCCTCGGAATGGCGAAGCTCGGCCTGAGAGAGCGTCCGAAGGACACGCCCACAAAGCAGGCTTGCGCGGCAGTCGGGCAGTGCGAGCTTATGAATATGTATGACCGCCTCTTCGGAAGCTACAACATAACCGTGGCGCAGGTCCTGCTCACAAAATACGTCATCTCGGACGAGCGAAAGGACAACGTCTTAAACGCCCTTGAGCGGATAATCGCCGCAGGAGCTGTTCCGATAGTAAACGAAAACGACGTTGTGGCCATAGACGAGCTCGAGCTCGAGGTCGGCGAGAACGACAGCCTTGCGGCGACGGTCGCCGTATTGACCGAGGCGGACCTTCTGATAATAATGTCCGACATCGACGGGCTCTACGACAGCGACCCGCGCACAAATCCCGACGCGAAGCTTATTTCGAGGGTGGAGAACATCTCGGAAGAGATCGAAAAGGCGGCTTCGGGGGCGGGCACGCAGCTCGGCACCGGAGGAATGGCCACAAAGATAAAGGCGGCGAAAATCGCCAACTCACACGGGATAGATATGCTTATAATCAACGGCGCGAGGGCCGAAAACCTCTACGACGTATTCGACGGGAAGATAATCGGAACTCTTTTTGCCGCCGGAACGAAAAACTGATATGATTATCACTACCGAGCGGCTTGAAATCAGGCGGTTTGAGCCGAGCGACGCCGAAGACCTTCAT
>CANRLU010000143.1 GCA_947631535.1 uncultured Clostridia bacterium
CAGAGCTTTTCGACTCTCGTCATAATGTCGAGGTGCTCGGGATAGGCTATATCCTTGTCGCCGTTGCAGCAGAAGAGATAGTCGAGCTTCAAGCCCTTTTCCTTCGCGTCTGAAAGGGTCTTGCATATCCTCTCGACCTCAACGTCGTGATTACCCCAGGGACCGCAGCAGCCCGAGAACGGACCGTACCACGAGAACAGGTCGAAGTTGTTGTAAAACGCGGCGCGGTAGGTGGTCATCGAGCCGAGCGAAAGCCCCGCAAAGGCGCGGTGGCGGCGGGTCGCAACGAGGTTTTCCTCGGTAACGTCGCCCTCGGCATAGGTCGAAAATTCCGCTTCAACGGCGGGAATGAGGTTGCGCCTCAGCTCAACCGCAAAGTGCTCGGTTATGTATTCGGCATTGTTGTCTTTATCTCCGCCGCGGTAATATGTCGGCGTAACGATTATGCAGGGCTCGCATATTCCGTCGGCAAACATATTGTCGAGAATCGTGACCGTCTCCGGGAACATCTTGAACCACCAGTCTTCGTTCACTCCGCCGCCGTGCAGAAGATATACGATGTCGTATTTTCTCTCGGGGGTATAGCCGTATGGCAGATAGATCCACGCACCCTTGTGCATAGGCGTACTCGAATCTGCGTCATAGGTCTCGGTGTCGTAATAAAACCGCCTGACTTCGCCGCGCTTTTCGGGCTCCCTGAGCATTTCGGCAGGCATTTCGTATGCGTATTTCAAAATTATCCTTCCTTTCATATAATGATCCGTATGACTATTATATAAAAATCAGCCCATGATTTCAAGCGATTTTTGTTATATGTTACAATCGTTCAACCAACTTATAAGAATCCGCTATTATTTGCGATGATACTCTCAAACGCTTTGAAAACGCGAGCAAAAAAGTAGGAATAGCTATTGAAATACGCAAAAAGATGGTGTAAAATATTCTGGAAAATATATCGCAAGGAGGAACATTATGATAGTCAAAGGTACATATTTTCAGAACGACGCCGAGCGCCCGCTCGTTTACGGCGATGTCGAGATAGAAAACGTCAAGCGCCGCCGCTTAAGGGGCGAGGAGGAAAAGGAGGGCATCCTCTGCGAACCCGTTCTTATCGGCTTCTGTGGGACCGACAACGAGCTTATGAATATGGGCTCTAAGGGGCTTTTGGGTCCCAAATTCCCCGAGGGCAAGAACCGCCTGATAAACGGTCACGAGGGTATCGTATGGGTGCCGTCGCAGAACCGCTTTGCCATTGTTCTTATCCGCGGGGGCGACAGCTACGACCCCACCCGCTACACCGAGGACGAGACCTATTTTGAATACGGCTGCGACAAGGCCGACGGTCTTTTTGCCGACAAGCAGTATTTCAACCCCGATATGCTCTTAAAGATACCCGACGGCTACGTCAAGGACGGTAAGCTCGACCTTGAGTTTGCGAAGAAAATGGTCTTTCCCGACCCTTACGGCTGCATGCTCTTCCAGCTCGAGAGAATGGAAGACCTCGGCAGTGCGCATCTTTTCCGCGTAGTTATGGCGCGCGAGAAGTGCGACGAGCAGACCGCCCGAAAGCTCGCGACCGAAGAGGCTTTTTCCCGCACGGTCATATTCGGCCTCGGAACGACGGGAATGTTTATGGGTGACCTCATCTCGAAGTATCACCCGAGCTCGAAGATACTCTTTGTTGCGCGCAGTCCCGAGGATTCGCCGAAGGTAAAATTCGCGCTCCGCGAGACGGGCGCCGAATACCTCAAGAGCGATTTTGCCACCGAGCGCGAGCTCGCCGACGCGATAGTCGAAAGGCTCGGAGGAAGAGCAACTATGTTCATCGGCGTGAGCGGCTCGAACGTTGAGCACAGAGTCGCTTTCGAGCATAAAGTCTTAGGCTGCAACGGAATTTACAACAGCTTCTCCTTGGGCCCCAAGGTGGAATACGATACCATGCCGTTCGGCTTTGAGAACCATCTCATCTTCGGCTCGATAAACTTCCGCCAGTGCCATATGGAGCGCGCCATCGAGCTTTTGGCAAAGAGCCGCTACAACGAGATAGTCGAGCTTATCGACCGCGACGAGTTCGCAGCCGACCCGATAGGCGCCTACAAAAACAAAATTTATTCCAAGGCGGCGCCGATGAAGACCGCCGTCATCTGGAACAAAAAATATATCAATTTATGAAAGAGTGATATCTTATGAAGACAGTTCTTATCAACAAACCCTTTGAGATCGCGGTAACGGATACCCCGAAGCCCGAGGCCAAGGAGGGCGAAGCACTCCTGAAAATTCTTTACGGAGGGATCTGCGGGGCCGACGTTGCGAGCTACACCGGCAACCAGCCCTTTACTACCTATCCGAGGATACCCGGGCACGAGTTTTCGGCGGAGATAGTATCTATTCCCGAGAACGACCGCGGCCTCAAGCCCGGCGACGTAGTTACCGCTAACCCCTATTTCAACTGCGGCGAGTGCTATTCCTGCCGCAGGGGATATGTAAACTGCTGCACCGACAACCGCACTATGGGCGTTCAGCGCGACGGAAGCTTCTGCGAATACGTATCTATGCCGGTCGAAAGAATTTACGAGGGCAAGGGGCTCTCCGCCAAGGAGCTTGCGCTCGTCGAGCCGTTCACGATAAGCTGGCACGCCGTAAA
>CANRLU010000144.1 GCA_947631535.1 uncultured Clostridia bacterium
GACAAGCACCATCATGCCCACAAGACCGTAGACGACCGACGGAATCCCCGCCAAAAGGCTGACCGCGCCCGATACGACCGTCCGAATTTTTTCGGGCGCTAATTTTGCGAGGTATACCGAGGTTAAAAACCCGACAGGCACGCCCAAAATTATCGCTCCCGCCGTGCCGTAAACGCTCGTGAGAATGAACGGCAAAATCCCATAGGAGGGCTCGCTCGCGGTTGACGCCCACTTTGTATTGAACAGAAAGTTCAAAATGCCGATTTCGCAGATTGCGGGGATTCCCGCGATAATGAGGTAAACCGTTATCAGCAGCACAAAACCGACGGTTATGAGTCCCAAAATCAGGAAAATTCCGTGGACAAAATCCTCAAAAGCCCTTTGCTTTTTCATGCCGCGCACCTCAATTTACCGGCACTGCGCCCGCCTGCGATATGTACTGAGCCGCGTCCGCGGATGTCGCAAAATCGAAGAATTTTTGAGCCGCTTCGGAAAGCGCGGCGTAGTTTTTCGTCACCAGCACAAACGGGCGCTGAATGACGTAGCTGCCGTCCTTGACGGTGTCCTCGCTCGGCAAAACGCCGCCGACCGAAAGAGCCTTGACACCGTCGCCGACAGCCGCGAGAGAGGCATAGCCGATAGCGTCGGGATTCTGCGAAACGGTCGTAATCACGTCGCCCGTCGATGTAAGCTCCTGACGGTATTTGCAGCCGTCCTCCGTGCCGGTGATGGATTCAAAGCCGTCCCGCGTACCGCTGCCTGCTTCGCGCCCGATGACAACGATTTCGGCATCGTTCCCGCCGACCTGCGACCAATTTGTGATTTCGCCCGTGTAGATTTTCGCGATTGTTTCCACGTCGAGGTCGCTGACCGAGTTCTGCGGATTGACGATGACCGCGATGCCGTCGTTGGCAAGAACGGTTTCCGTGAGCCCATCAGCCTTTTCCTCGGCTTTAAGATTGCGGCTCGAAAGCCCGATGTCGCACCGCCCCTCCTTGACCGCCTGAATCCCCGAGCCCGAACCGGTGGGGTTGTAGGTGAATGAAATGCCGTACTTTTCCTCAAACGCCTCGCCCAAAATGCCGATGACCTCCTCCATAGAGGTGGAGCCGTCGGTGGAAACGGTGGCGCTGCTTTGAGATGAGCAGGAGGAGAGCATAGATGTCGCAAAAATTGCCGTGAGCATAATCAAAATAATCTTTTTCATTTTCATTTCTCCTTAAATTTTTTGCCCTTTGGGGTATAACTATATTTTAGCTCCGCAATATCAAATCCGTTACCACGCTTGTGTAAAATAAATGTAAAATCAGCTGCATCGCTCGTAAGCGTAGGCGATAGTTTTTTAGAGCAAGAATTCGATCATCAAACCTATCATCACTGTCTCGCCAATCAATGAAAATCTACTTTCGGCTGTCGGTTCGCTGACTGCCCAACTCGGCAAAATCGGCGGGAATCTAAACCAGATTGCTCGGTATCTCAACGAACATGGCACGCCGTACAACTTGTCAAGTGAGGTTCGTGCCGCCATAGCAGACCTTCAGATCTGAAATTTTAGATTTTGCGAAAGGTAGGTGATGCGGTTGGCGACGTTCAAACATTTAAGCTCTAAAAATTCAGATTACGGAGCCGCAGAGAAATACTTGTTGTTTGAACACGACGAGTTCACTAACAAACCCATTCTTGACGAACATGGCAGGTTGATTCCGCGAGAAAACTGCCACTTCACTACTCTGAATTGCGGCAACGATGACTTTGCGATCGCCTGTATGAAATCCAATCTGCATTACGGCAAAAACCGCAATCGGGGCGACATCAAAAGCCACCACTGCATAATCAGCTTTGACCCGCGAGATAGTGCCGAAAACGGTTTGACGGTTGACCGCGTCCAAACTCTCGGCGAGCAGTTTTGCCGCAAACATTTCGCAGGACATCAGGCGGTTGTTTGCACACATTCCGACGGACACAATCATAGCGGGAACATTCATTGTCATATCGTTATCAATTCTCTGCGTATTGAAGATGTTCCGCTCCTGCCATATATGGACAGACCTGCGGATACGCGCGCAGGTTGCAAGCACCGTTGCACCGAAGCGGCTATGAATTACTTTCGGGCAGAAGTTATGGAAATGTGCCAGCGTGAGGGTTTGTACCAGATTGATTTGCTCAATGGAAGCAAGGAGCGCGTGACCGAGGGCGAATACTGGGTAAAACGTCGCGGACAGGCTGAATTGTCTGCGAGCGGTAAACCAACAAAGTTTGAGACGGGCAAGGAAAAGCTGAGAAAAATAATCCGTACGGCTCTATCCTCAGCCAAAGATTTTGACGAGTTTGTCGAACTGCTATTTCGAGAGGGTGTGACCGTCAAGCAAAGCAGAGGGCGGTTGTCATATCTGACATCTGACCGTTCAAAACCTATAACCGCTCGACGCTTGGGCGACGATTTCGACCTCGCTGCAATAAATGCCGTTTTTGAGCAGAAATCGCGACATTTGGCGCAGAACGGAAAGCAGGGTATATCTTCTCAACCGAGCATTTTGACGCGCTTACAATGCAAGCTGGTTTTGCCTCCAATCGGGCTTCGCAATCGTGAACGATTGATTACTCGCCA
>CANRLU010000145.1 GCA_947631535.1 uncultured Clostridia bacterium
TTTCTGCTGTCGCTCAGCTTCCCAGCCTTGGCACTGACCTTCTGATTCGTCAGCCAAACGTAGAGGTTCTGCCCGCTCGAATCGGTGTAGTCGGTTGGTATGTGACTGTTGCCGTGGGTGTCGTAATAATGCTTCAGCTCGGCATACCTCTGCTGCCACCTGATGTCGCGCGGCTCATCGGCGGTCAGACCGATGGATTTTAACTTTGCAATCTGACTTTCCGTCAAGGTCTTGCCGGTTCGCTTGCCTTGTAGAATCAGCTTTTGCTCATTCAGCCACTTATTCAGCCAGACGCCGTCTGCGACGTAGCTCGGCGGGACATTGAGGTTGCCATACTCTTTATAGTAGGCTTGCGCCTTTGCAAAGCACTCATCCCAGTCGTTCTTGCGGGATTTATTCCAAACTATTTTGATGTCTTCTAACTGTTTAATCTGCGAATCCGTCAGCGTTCCTTTCGCATACTTCTCGCGACATTTACTGAGCCATACGCCCAACTTGTAGCCGTCATCACATACATAATTAAGAGGCGCATCGGCTGAGCCGTGTTTGTCTGCATAAGCTTTCGCATGCTCAAAGCCGATTTGCCAAGCCTGTTCGCTCTTTGAGTACCAGCGCATACCGATGGCATTGAGCCTTTCTATCTGCTCATCGGTCAGCGTTCCGCGCCTGCCGTCTGTTCCACGATATATCTTTCTAAGGTCTGCAAGCCAGTTATAAAGCTTCACGCCGTTCTGTACCCAACCGTGAGGCACGTTCAAGTCACCATGCTCATCAAAATAAGCTTTCGCCGCCTCGAAGTTCCTCTCCCAAAGGTAGTCAACGTTATCCCAGATGATGCCAAGTCGCTCGAGCTCCTTCTCGCGCTCGGGCGTGAAGTAGTCGGAGCGAATACCGCTGGCGTGATACCTTCTTATACGCGTAAGCCACTTACCGAGCTCAACGCCGTTATACACAAGGTCACTCGGCACCTTCAGCGGGTTGCCGTCTTCGACGTACTGCCTATACGCGCCGAAATTCTTGTTCCACGAAATGTCGTCGAGGCTTTCCCAGCGCATACCGATCTCATCGAGAAGAGCAATCTGAGAATCCGTCAAAAGTCCCTTCTCGTGATTGCGGCGCTGCGTGCTGAGCCAACTGCTAAGCAGGTTGTTTTGATTCCGCGGGATCGTGAGGCTGCCATGCTCGATAAAGTATTGCTTTGCCTCGTCGTACATATAGTCCCAAGTCGCGCTCAGCGTCTTCTCAAGGTCGTTAAAGAGGCGCAGGCAGTCCTTAACCTCATCAATTATCTGGAAGCTCTCGGTCACGATCTTGTCCGCCTCGTCGTTATAGCGGTAATAGGTGATTGCGACCTGCATTTCTTCCTTGATGCTGTCAATGCTGTAGAGGTTTTCGATGTTATTTACAACGTCAAATATAACGGGGATTTTCTTTTTGTTTGCCGACAGGGCGCGCCCTATTTGCTGTTTGTAGACGATTGGCGAGACGGTCGGGCGGAAAAGTATAACGCCCGAGATGTCGTCAAGGTGTATGCCTTCGTTCAATGCGTCGATGCAGTAGAGAAGGCGAAGATGATTTTCGTTATTGTCATTAGTGAAGTCAATGAACGATTGGCTCGAGGTGGGATCACCAGAGTAAACAGAGTATATCTTAGGGGCTTTGTCCACCTTCGCAAACCATTCGGATGACAGCGCCGTACATTCGCGCATCGCCTCAAAGTTGGAGCAGAAGACGATGTATTTGCCTGTCTTTTCGGTCATATGCTTGCGGAAGACCTCGTCTAAGCCGTCAGCCTTTTCGAGGGCGCGGCGGAGCTTTTCAAGGTATTCTCTAGCTTCATCGCGGAGGCGCTTATTATGCGACCGCCCGATTTTTTGCTCGTACTTTTCGAGCTCTTCGCGGTAAGAGTAGACCGACATGATGTATTTCGGCGGGTTGAGAATTCCGCGGACGATTGCCTCGCCGAGTGTCATTCTGCTTGCAATGTTGCCGTCGAAGAGTTCCGCCGCCATGTCGCGCTGGTTGTCCAGATACCTTATATTAGTAGCGGACAGCCCGAGCATCGGGGCGTTCGGATACTTTGCGAGCAGCTTCAGGACTGCTTCATTCCAAGTCTCGGCACCTGCGCGGTGATATTCGTCGCAGATGAGGTAGTCAGGGTGAAGCTCGGAAAGCTCGTCATCAGAAAGCAAAGTGAGCTTTTTATAGGTCATAAAGGTGATGTTCTGGGGAACGTCGGCACCTGTCTTAGAGAGATTTTCAAGCTGCGTTTTAAAAATGTATTCAGACGGACTGAGCCAGAGGAATTTTTTGTCAGGGTTGTCCTCACAAAGCTTGAAACCAATGAAGCTTTTACCCGTTCCCGTAGGGTGAATGATAGCGGCCTTGCCCGTCTCGCGAAGCATAGAAACAGCGGCATTGTACGCCGTCTGGTTATGTTCAAAAAGCTGAATCATGCGCCCACCTCCGCTTACAGCAACAGCGCCCCCAATGAAAGCGATCTACGCCTTCAACCATGAGAGCG